>JBEGQX010000106.1:0-2674 GCA_041180805.1 Planctomycetota bacterium | reverse complement strand
CTTCATCTTTTGGGCATGGATCATACCAAGCTTACCTATCGGTTTCAGGGCAGGGATTATCGCCTGACCGATGTGCATGGCAAAGTGGTAAGGGATATATTGGCCTGATCTAATCCATGGTTTTCATCACACTTCGGGGTTTAACATGGCTTACATGGCACGATGGCTGGCGTTTGTTTTTCTGTTTCAGTGGGTTGTGCTGGAAGCCAGCCAGGCATACGCGGAAAATCCCAAACCCAATATCCTGTTCATGCTTAGCGATGACCATAGCTACCCATTCCTAAGCACCTATGGTTCCCCAAATGTGAAGACACCCACGCTGGATCGCCTGGCCGCGGATGGCATGAAGTTTCATCGTTTCTTTACCGGGGCGCCCCAATGTGTTCCATCGCGTGCCACGCTTATGACCGGTCGCTCGGCGGTGGCAGCACGCATGACCAGGTTCTCGGCCCCATTACCCAAGGATGAGATAACCCTGCCGGAATTGTTACGCCAGCATGGCGGTTATCACACGGGTGTCTGCGGACGCAGTTTTCATTTGGATGGTGCCACCAAGGGCGGTCCCGTGGCGGCAGAGGTTTTCCAAAAGCATCAATTGAAAACGTTTGCCAGCCGGGTCGATTTTCTGAACACTTGTGCCGATAACGAGGTGGCCAATCAGCTTGCCCTGTTTCTGGACAAGCGCCCTGCGGGCAAACCTTTTTTCATGTGGGCCAATTTCAGTGATCCGCACCACCCCTGGAATGCACCGGCCAGTTTCAGGCCTGAACCCTCCAGCCTTCAGCTTCCGCCCCACTGGCCCGATCTTCCCGGAATGCGCGAGCAGTTGGCCGATTATTGCGCCGAGGTAAACCGGGTTGACCAGACCGTGGCAGGTCTTCTTGAGGTTTTGAAAAAGCGCAATTTGCTGGACAACACTCTGATTGTTTTTTGTGGCGATAACGGAGCAGCCCTGCCGCATGGCAAGGGTTCTTTGTATGATCCGGGTTCCAATGTGCCTTTTCTGGTGCGCTGGCCCGGGGTGGTCAAGCCTGGTGGGGATTCCCGGGTGTTGATAAGCGGCGAAGACCTCGCGCCAACCCTGCTTGCTGCTGCGGGTGTTTCACCGGGCAACAAAATGAGCGGCATCAGCTTTCTGCCATTATTGAAGGGCGAGAAATTCACCCCACGCAAGTACCTGTTTGTGGAGCGTGGACCCCATGGTTCAGCGCCGGTTACTGTGAATATGACCAACGCGGGCTATGATCTTTCCCGTGCCATACGAAGTGACCGTTACAAGTTCATTTACAACTGCACCCCATGGATTCCCTATTCTCCGGTGGATTCTGCGGGTGGAAGGGCCTGGAAGGAAATTCAGGAGGCAAACGCCGCTGGCAAGCTGTCTGCCGGTCTGAAGGCGACGTATTTTTCCACGCCACGCCAGGTGTACGAACTGTATGACCTGGAAGCGGATCCATCCGAGTTGAATAACTTAAGTGGCAAACCCCAGGTTGCAAGGGCAGAAAAGGAACTTCGTGCCGCGTTGGTGGAAAAGATGATTTTGGATTTTGACTACCTGCCATTACCCCAGCAATTGGATGAGGACGGTAAATTCCCTCCAAAGGCCAAGGGTAAGCAGAAAAAGTGAGTCACAAATTAATCCTGCTAGGGTTCAAAGTCTACTGAGATTTGCCATTCCATGTCGAAGTATCCTTTGCCGGAAACAAGATGGACCTTGGAGCGGTGTGGAACGATCTGGGGGAACAAACTGGATTCCACCTCGAATTCCAAAAGCTCCCCGGGGTATTTGAAGGAGTTCACCTGGGCGAAGTGTTTTTTGGTTCTATTTTTGCCACTTGTGGTTGTCCTAGTTCCAACCACTTGCAAGATTCTTTTGGCTGTAATGCTTTTATCCAAAAGGGCATTGGCACCTGCCATGGTTCCAAAACTTCCCGATACAAAAAGAAACAATCCAATGGTTATCAGGGCAAACCAGGAATCATGAGAGTTCGATTTGCCTTTTAATAGCATGGCGGCAAGAACTACAAAAGCTGGGTATGTTAAAAAGAATGTGGCCAAAGCCAGCCGAAAAAGTTCGGATGGATAAACTGGTTTGTAAAAAAAGATGGATATACCAGTCGTAGCCCAAATTATGGCAATACTCCATAGAGCCACTTTCCAGGAAATGACGGTTGGCTGGGAGGCTTGGGTTATTTCCAAATCAGGGATTGCAAGGTTGCTTCGGAGGATGAGAAGCGCCCGGGCGGTAAGTTCTGCAATACTTTCAGAGCCATTCTTGATGGGATCAAAACCGCTCCAGGTGGCGACAACCGAATCTTCCTGAATCTGTATTTTCTGATAACCCGAAAGCATTACCGCAAGAATAGCTCCCCTGACCTCGATATTGGAAAGGAAATTGGCACAGTATGCTGGGTTGGTTTCCCTTGTGTAAACAGTATCGTCAAATTCCTGGTCCCCTGTTTGCACTTCGCATGCTATCCCCAGCCTTTTTCCCAAACGGTCAGCCCAGTTTTCCCGTGTGAATTGCATGGAAGTAAAACAGATCGATGGAATCTTGATGGTCAGGCATGAAGGCTTGGAGTGTTTGCCTTTTTTTACAGGTGGTTGGTAATGCACAGTAAAGATTTCATTTTCGGTGGTTCGCTCCTCCTCGACATTCGGAAGAAAAGACCCG
>JBEGQX010000105.1:0-17524 GCA_041180805.1 Planctomycetota bacterium | reverse complement strand
TCCTGACATATGCAGTTGCACCGAGATTGCCAAAGTAGCTGGATCTACCGGCATTTGTCTGTCTGGCGGCAGAAGGGTCCGATGGACAAAGGTAAATTGGCACATCCTGCAAACGGGCGTTTGCATTATTGGCACCGCTGTTAACATCCTGAGAAAAATCAAACTGATTAAATTTAGCGGCTTGCTCCACATAAGGAAGCATCATGGCCTGTACGGAAGCACGACTGTTGAAACCAGTAGCGGCAGTTTGTGGCCCGGCACCGGGTGGCATAGTATTGAAAGTTGATTCGTAATTTTGCGCGGCAAGCCCCATTTGTTTCAAATTGTTTGTACACTTTGCCCGCGCTGCCGCCTCACGAACCTTTTGAACTGCCGGCAAAAGAAGACCAATCAAAATGGCTATGATGGCAATTACAACCAGCAACTCAATCAGGGTAAACCCTTTTCTTGTGTGGTACATGATGGAACCTCGAAAATGATTAATAAAAAGGCTAAAAAATCTTATCCCTTTATTGCAAACGACTACAAGATTAAAAATGGCCTTGGAACCATTTCTCATTTTTACGCGGCGGCAAAAACCTTAATTCCTGAAATAAAAAGTATGTGACCAATCTGAATAACTATCATTCCTGTCCTTCATCCGTAATCGATAAGCGCCAATTTGGCTGATGGGATGAATCAAAGAATTTGCCTTCTCGGTATAATTCCCAAATGATTCCCATTCCGACCAGCCATGGTTTCCTAAAATTCTTCTCTCGACTTCCATCTCACAACCAGGTTGCACAGCATCCCATCGAAGAATTCGTGCATCTGGATTTGACTCGATTTGCGCCTTGGGAACCGGCAAGCATCCATCGGTTTTCCCGTTCCATTTGCGAACATGAACCGCGTTTGCAACGTAGTGGGGGGTAATCAATTGATATCCGGCACCATCTTTGCGAACAATCAATTCAGCTTGCCCGTCCATCAAAGGCGCAATAACCTGGCCCCCAAGATCCAACCTTCCAACCAAACGAAGATCTTTCCTGCGGTACACTAAGACCGTGAAGTGTTGCTGCCAGGCAACAAAAAGATATTCCCCGCATAAAGCCGCACCATAAGCCTGATCTTTATCACGCTTGTCCAAAACCATATTGTGAAGCAAATCCGCTGAATGAGTGGGAATCAACTCATTCTCTGAAACCTCACACCTTTGCATAAATCTGCCAAGAGGCCAGTTCTGGCCACATTCATTTGGTTTGTCAGCGGGAAAACCAAAAAGGATGATTTCTTTTCTTCTTCCATCGATCTCAAATCCACCGAACCGTGCCTTGGGATCATCCAAAGGTTTGGGAATCGCATACAAACAATTTTCAGGGGATGTCCAACTCCATATTGGTGATCCATGCTGATCAAGTGAAGGTGCCAAAGCCAGCTTACGAATAAATCTTTTGCCCTTGATGCGCGTGAAAAACCAAAGATCCCCATTTTCATCCACATTGGGAAACATCATGTCAGAATCATCACGCATGGCTTTTTCAAATTCGGAAGCACTAAAATTGCCATCGCCATCTTTGTCCCGCCAGATGAATGCGCCAAACCCCAAAGGTTGGTGGGGTGGCCAGGTTGTACCCGTAATCCTTGGCGAAATGACAGCGGCAGGTATTCCCGTTTGGTCATTATCCCCAAAACGGAACACGCAAATGGGGCTACCATGCTGTGTCGTTGTCACAAGGAATTTTTTGCCATGCAAATTCCTGACCCCGTACACCAAGGCATTACCATGTGTTCTTCCATCTTCGGGGTATTTTTGGGAATCCAGGGTACTTCCAATCCATTTCCAGGAATTTGTGCCAGGAGTTCTTTGGTACTGATTAAAAGTTGAAAAGTAATTATTGGTGCTTAGGGGATCGTGATCGATGGTATCCAGAAAAGAAGTACCTTCCATTTTCCAAATCCGATGATTTCCACTGTAGCATTCCAGGGAAGTCTGGCACATTCCCGCGTTTCCAACGCTGCAAACATAGAGTTTCCCATCATCATCAACACCAATGCCCCGGATGTTTTCAAAGCAAGCCTGCCGTAATGAACCCCGCTCCAAACCATTACCGGAACGCCAACCCCCAAATATTCCCAAGCGCCCCTCGTTCGCAAAGGTTTTGTCCCGACAAGGGTTTGCATCCAAGTTAAGAAAACAATGAACCTGATGTTCGGGCATACCGCTGGCAACAAATAATCTTTGGTTTTTTGCATCAAAGGCCAAATCCTGGGGTTGTGGCATATCCAAAATCTTGGGTGTCAGCACTTTTTTGCCAAACTCATATTTAAAAACCTTACCCGCTATAAACTCCGGTTTTTGAAAAGCAGCCAGCCTACGGACCAGTACATTTGGTCCTTGAAAACGAATTGCCATAAGAGGTTTATTCGAAGAAATCGTGAACCATTCTTCTGGCCATCCATATATACGATCTTGCAGCTTACCAAGATCAAACCAGGGGCCGTCCTTCCCCTCACGGGAGCCTTGTATTTTAATTTCTGAAAACCTTTCTTTCCCAATATCGCCCATGAACCGAAGGAACTGAATTTTTTCCGGCTTTAAGAACGACAACCCCACAAAACCATTTTCCTTATCACGGGCCTCAAAAAACACTTTTTGATCCTGCGATTCCAAAACCGCCTGTGCTTGAGAATGCTGCTGGTCCGAAGGTTCGCTTCCAAATACCGAACCCTGAACTGGAACCTTGGTTTTCCCCAACTCGGGTTTTTGAATAACCCAAAGATCCCCCTTGTTATCCAATTCCAGTTTTCCCGAACGTTCCAATGGAATCTCAAAATCTGTCACTATTTTTCCTGTAGGAATTGCCACGGCACGAATTCCATTTCCATCCGAAATAAAAATCCTTTGGTTTTGCTCGTCTATGGCAAGGCCGGCAATCGTAGAAATCTGATCCGGAATCACAATGACTCTTTTGGTGGAAGGGTCCAAAGGAAGTCCTTTTTTCCTTTGAAAAAGGACTATCTCTTTTCTTTTTCCTTCCTTGGAATGGATCCATCTTGCATAGGTGACATAATTTTTTGAAAGGGCTACCGCTTCACCGGAATTAACACCCATCCCACTCACATCCGGCAAGGCGTCACCATCTTTGTAGATTCCGGCAGATCGCAAACCCTCTTCCCAAGGAGTTGTCAGATAGACATATCCCTCGGGACTTACCGCCATGTCACTGGTGTAAAGCTGCATCCATGTCTGGGTTTTATCGGCAAAGTTATTTCCCCTAATAAGAGTGTTTCCCACACCTATCGTCTGGACGGGAAGCTTCTTTATCTCTTCAATTTCCGGCAAAGGATGATGGATGACCTGTACTTGTAAAGCAATTAGTCCAATGATGTTTAGAAAGCAGGGCAGCAACAATTCTGGCATAGATACCCTTTAATTACATGAAAGACGAAATGAGTGATTGAATCTTCATAAGGCTTTTTCTTGCCGCTTGATCGAGATTTTGCTCGGTCCCGCCCCCGCGAAGAGGTGAACACATCTCATAGGCTACAAAACCGGAAAACCCACCATCTTTAAGACCTTTAAAAAATCCTTCCAGATCAAGAAAACCATCACCCAGTGGAACTGCCCTTACCGCAGGGGGATCCAGCTTTTTGTAATTCACCAAATGTTGTTGATAGGCAAACCGTTCAAGTTTTACATAATCTGCGAGGGTGGTTTGAACCATTCTTGGCGCCATGCGTTTTGCGGACTCATAAAGATTTGAACCATGCAATGCAATGGACCAGGGATCAAACATGGCCTTCAGGTTCGTATGATTGACATCATTTAGCAACTCCTCAAAGGAGTCCACCGAAACCCCCACATCATGGTGGTTTTGCAGCCCCAAAGTTACCCCATACTGGCCGGCAACCTCGGCACACTCGCGCAATGCCACCACACATTTGTTCCAATCAGAGTGATAGGATTGATCTTCGGTAAAATAGCCACTGAATACCCTGATAATCGAGGCACCGAGAAACTTGGCCATTTTTGCCAGCGCCTGAACATAGCCCACTTGCATCTCAACAAATGGAACCTCGGGTGATTTATGACCACTGGTAAAGTCTGTATAACCTGCGATGGTTGCTATCTGAATTCCCAAATTTTGAGCGGTCTCACGAATGACCTCAAGAGATGATTCCTCAGCATAATCCAAGACAGAAAGGTGGGGCCTTTTGGCGCCAATTTCGACCGCTTTGTAACCAAGGCTGTTTGCTTTTTTTAGAAAGTCCACCACCCCAAGTCTGTGCTGCCCCCAATAACCAGCATAACTTACAGAAAACAGAGTTGGAGTTATCATGGGAAGAAGCCTTTGACCGGGGTTATTTCTTGGGGGTATCTTTCATTCCTGCCCAAGGCACCTTGCCTTCAGGAAGCTTGGGCGGGTTTTTATCGCCTGATAAAGTGCCAACCGCAAAATGCTTGGCATGAAATTCCTTTTCATTGGCAATAGATTCCCAAGCGAGACCATTCTTACTTCGCTGAAATTTAAAGGGTGGCCAAGACCAACCATACAACCATTCCCCCACTTGAACCATCATCCTTGGAACCTTGGCAGGATTTGTTTCCCATTTCAGGCCATCCTTGGAAACCAAAGTTCCCTTGGCTCCGGAAGCCACAAATTGGTCCCCAGCCCAAACCACAGAATAAATATCACCCCGATCCGGGTAAGTTTGATTATTGCTCCATTGAAGACCATCTTTGGTACTGGCTAGCAAGCCATCCTGGCCGCAAACGACAAACACACCTTTCCCATAAGCAACTCTTTTAAATCCGGCATTTTTGATAGTTTGCCCTGCCATCTGGGTCACAGTAATTTTTTCTGTTTTTGGGTTAAACGCCAAAGCCGGCCCAAAATCACCACTGGCCAGAATAATTCCATTTCCTTTGGCGCTGGCTCGTATCCAATGTGTTGGAGTTGGCATTTCAGCAGCACCCACCATGGTGTAATTGGATCCATCCGCGGTTTTGTAAATCTGACCGCGAAGCGTTACGGCATAGAGAGTATCGTTCAACACCTCCAGGCCGAAGATAGGCGATCCTTTTGGGAGAACTCCTTCGCTCCAGTTTTTTCCATCACTTGAAGCAGTCATCCGGGCGATGCTATAACCTCCGCCAACGTAGACAGATCCCTTGAAAAATGTCGCGACATTCAAGTCATTCTGGTCGTGTTTGGGCTCTCCCCAGGAAACATGGTTTTTCCACTGAAGTCCATCCTGGGAAATCATTCTCTGTCCACCGGGACCAACCATAACCACCACTTCCTGCCCGACAAGCTGAAATGCGGCCAACTCGAGAAATGCAACCATCATCAACATCGTTTTCATTGCTTAGCCCTTTCAGATCTATTTCTTTTTATTGTTGTTTTTCTGATTTTGCCTGGCAATCATGGGCCAGTTAGGATCATCAACCCTAGAGGTTCTCATCAATTTTTCGGCTTTAAGAACCAAGTCTGTCTTTTGAGCAGCAAGATCATTCTTTTCCCCGGGGTCACTTTTCAGATCATAGAGTTCAATCTTCGATCCGGGAGCATTTCGCACTGCTTTCCAATCTCCAAATCTGACGGCTTGCATGGGGGTTCCTTCATGCAATTCCCAATAAAAACAATCACGATTGGGAACCATTCCACCCTTCAGAAATGAAACCAGAGAAACTCCATCGGTTTTAAAACCATCTGGAAGTTTGGCGTTCGCCAATTCCACAGCCGTCGGAAGAAAATCCCAAAATGCCCATGGTTCGTCATTCACTCTGTTGGCAGGAATCTTGCCTGGCCAGCGTACTATGGCAGCCTGCCTTAAAGCGCCCTCATACAAAGTTCGCTTGAAACCCCTTAAACCGTTCGATGCCTGATTGAAAAGTTTGCCCATTTCAGAATTTGGCGGAAAAGAAGATCCATTATCCCCCGAAAGGAACACCACGGTTTTCTCATCCAGTTTCAGTTCCCTTAAAAGGTCCAGCAACTGGCCAACATCTTTGTCCAACCGGGTAATCTGGGCAGCGTAAGATTTTTGCTGCAAGGTCCATGGCTTGTCTTTGTAAATTCCAAGATCGTCAATCTCATGCCTGCCATGGGGAAGGGTTATCGCATAGAAGAGAAAGAAAGGATTATCCCGCTGGGATTTGATCCAGCGAAGAGCATTTTCCTGGATCAAGTTCTGTGCATATGTTTTACCAACCCCTTTGCCATCGTTACCTGGCAAATCAAATCGCTTGTCATCCTTGTAAAGGTATTCGGGAAAATAGGAATGCGCGTGACGCTGGCAGTTATATCCAAAGAAATGATCAAACCCTTTTTTAAAAGGACTTCCAGAACTATCAAACATGCCCATTCCCCACTTGCCCATGCATGCGGTGGCATAACCTGCATTCTTAAGCAATTGGGCAACGGTAATGGTTTCAGATGGAAGAGGGATCTGCCCTTCAGGCCGAATCTCACGGTTTGCGCGAATGGGTGAATGCCCCATGTGCAAGCCAGTCATAAGCGAGGTTCTGCTTGGGGCGCAAACACTGGTTCCACAGTAGGCTTGGGTAAATCTCGTTCCCTCTTTTGCCATGCGATCAATATTTGGAGTCTGGATTAGCTTTTGGCCGTAGCAACCCAAATCACCCTGGGCCAGATCGTCCGAAAGAATGTAAATAATATTCGGCCTTTCTTCCGCCCAAACACCCGGAACCACATAACAAAGCAATCCCACAACCAACCACATTCCAAACCTTAAATGCATGGGGACCCCTTTAATTTAATTTTGGCATTTGCTTCCAATAATCCAGCAAGGCACTTTTCATGGACTTTAAACGATCTTTCTGGCTTTGCACCAAGTTATCCTTCTCCCATGGATCCTTGGCTAGATTGTAAAGTTGCTCTCCAGAACCATCATGGTTACAAAGAAATTTCCAATCCCCTTCCATCATCGCAAGGCTTGGACTCCGATCTTTCGCCATGGGAAATCTGAAGGAAGTTTCATTCCTTCCATATTCCCAGAAGAGAGACTTGGTTCTTGAAATATTTTGTCCCAACAATGCCTTGGAAAGGTCCTCGCCGTCTCCTGAATAACCGACTGGTTTTTGAATTCCAACAATTTCCATAATGGATGGAAACATATCCACCGCAGCAATGACCGTTGTATCATTTACTTTTCCTGCCGGCACTTTTTCTGGCCATCGCACCAGAAAAGGCATTCGAATTCCCCCTTCATACAGACTTAGCTTGCTGCCGCGAAAGCCCATCGTCCGCTGCCCCTGAAGAGTGGGTAAGGCACCATTATCGGAAGCAAATATCAACAGGGTATTTTCTGGCAATCCTTTCACAAGTCTGCCCATTTGAGAGTCCAACTCCGCGATCACCGCGGACAGGCGTGGTTTTGGATTCCCCTTGGGCAAGCTCTTATCCCCTTCCGGAACCCACGGGTCATGCACATCATCCAGCCAAAGATTCACAAAACATGGCTTTGCTTTATGCTCGGCAATAAATTTAAGGGTCTGGTCCACCATCCATTTGGTCCGATGGTGACGGGGCACCTGGCCTGGTTCCAGTTCTTTTCCCCAAGGAGTGGTTTTTAGGCCCAAAGGTGCAGCGGGTTCCGGGCTTTCGTAGGTTCCCAACCCAAGCTGGTATCCATAATCCCGGAACTTGGGTGGGTTCTCCACATCCCTGCCACCCCCAAGATGCCATTTGCCAATATGAGCAGTGGCATAACCCAAAGAAGCCAATTCTCTGGGAAGGGAAGGGGCGTTGGGGTCAAGGAAATCAACCTGGCCACATTCCCTGTTACCAGCCCTGGTCTGAAGAAAACTGGTTATCTTCCATCTCGCAGGAAAGTTTCCTGTTATCAATCCACAACGAGAAGGAGAACAAATAGGCGCGGCAGAATAATATCTCGTGAACCGGGTACCTTCCCGGGCAAGACGATCGATGTTGGGTGTAGGTGCAATATTTCCGCCATAACAACCCAGATCACCCGGGCCCATGTCATCCACCAGAACAAAAACTATGTTTGGCCTTTTGGGTGGTACCGAGGCATGAACCGGATTTTGATCAACCTGAAAAGTAAGCCCCAGAAGAATTCCAAACATCATTCCCATGATGAAAACTTCCGGGGCCGGGTTCTATTTTGCAGCATTACCGATGCAATACAGCGAAGAATCACTGCGAAGGTACATCTTTCCATTATGGATGGCAGGGGTGCACAGAATCGTATCTTTCAATTCATTGGTGTACACCAATTCAAGCTTTTCGCCCAACTTTACCACGTAACCAGTACCTTCTTCGTTTACCAGATAAAGGTGGTTACCTGCAATGATGGGTGAACCTGAAAACGGCCCCTTCATGCGAATCTGGCCAATTTCCTTACCATCTCGGGCATCCATGGCATTCAAACCAATGCTAGACATTCCATAAACCACACCTTTGTGAACCAAAGGAGAGGCATACCCACCCACCAGCTTTGAGGATTTCCACTTCAATGCGGGGGCATTTCCATTGTTGGAGGGATCCAGCACCAAGGTTTCCTTGCCCGGCGCCAAAAGCAAACCATCTGAAAGCGTGGGGGAAGGAATGGTTGTGGGCCCGGTTGTGGAAATGGACCAGACTTCCTTTCCAGTATTTGCATCAACGCTTACCAGCGAGTTGTCAGTTTGCAAAACCACATTAGCACCCTTGGCAACATGATCCGCTACTAACGGCGTTGTCCAATTGATGGTTCTCGGGCGCTCAAGTTTCCAGAGGTTTTTACCTGTCTTCGCATCGATGGCAAGCACAAAGGAATCACCGGCATTATCCATCGGCAATATTAAGACATCTTTCCATAACGCTGGCGAGGAAGCCATACCCACCATATTGGTGATATCCGGATAGTCTGTAGCCAGAGAACGGTACCAAAGAAGATTACCATTGCGATCCAAGGCAGCAACATCACCGCAGGCAAAGAGGGCAAAAACCCTTTCTCCATCTGTTACAGGTGTCGGGGCAGCCATGCAAGTTTTTGGATGGCAGGTTGTATTACCCGTGGATTGGAACTGTCTTTCCCAAAGCTTTGCGCCATTTTTGGGATCGAATGCCAGAACATGAAGACGACTTTCCTTGTAGCCTGACGATGATGTCAGGTAAAGCCTGTCTTTCGCCACAACAGGACAGGAAAGGCCCCTGCCAGGCAAGGGAACTTTCCAAGCAATTCCATCCTTGGCGGACCATTGAACAGGGATATTATCCTCGGTCGACACCGCGGAACCACCAGGCCCACGGAACTGAGGCCAGTCAGCAGCCAAGCCCATTCCATGGAACGATAAAAAAGCCGTAAGCAGCCAGGCATTTTTCAACTTAAACATTACTTGCCTCCTTCCATGGCAATGGAATATGGAACCCGCACACCGGCTTCATCCGTCAAACGAACTTGAAATTCCCATTTCTGGGCCCAACTTTCCGTTTGATTGTTCTGGCAAATCTTAATCAGAAGATCGTTGACACCTTTATCAAGATGGATGACAGCGGCATGCTGGTCCATTGACATGCCATGGTGGTATTCCTCGCGGGCAAAGACCTGTTTGCCATTCACAAAAACCTTCAAGGCGGTAATACAACCTGCCCTCAGGTAGACCTTCGCAGGATTGGGACTTTCAATTCTTGTGTATGCATAGGCAACCGAATCTTTTTTCTTTCCCAATGCCTTGTTCAAGTCCACCAAGCCATAAGGATCCTCTGTTTGATGGGAAACCCACTTCAATTTTTCCTTTTCCTTGCCTTCCAGACTCGCATCCAGTTTCACGGATTCCTCAGGCAGGTATTTGGTTTTGAAGCCCACACCCTTGGTGTTGTCGAAAGGACCAATCAAATTCCATTTCCGCACAAAGCCAAAATGGCTGCCCAGATCCACATTTTCACCCAATCCTTTAAGCTGCTTCGCAATCTTGTCCACCTGATCTTTGTCAGATGCCTTTGCCAGAGCTTTCTTATAAGTAGCTTTGGCATCCTCAGCCTTCTTTTCCTTGGAAAGGTTTTCCGCCTGATTGATCCAATACGCTACCCCTTCCCTTCGAAGTTCAGGTGCACTATCCGCCAAAAAGCCAGGAATCTCGCTGGCAAGCCATTCTCCATCCAGACTTTTCAGAACCTCCATAGCCAGCCCTCTGGCGGATGGATTCTGCTTGGAATCTTTGAGAAAGGCCCGAACCTGTTGGGTGGGAATAGGCTTGTTGTTTTTTTGGCTGTTTTGAACAATCGCCCAGACGGCAGATCGAATGTAGTTGGCAAATACCGGCTTCTGATGATCCAAAGCCGCTATTACCTGAACCAAATTGGAGGGCGGAAGCTGGCTTATCTCTTTCCAGGCCTTTTGCGCTTCCTGACTACCGGTGCCCTGGGTCCCAATCATTTCCAAAGTTTTGATGTAAGCAGTAACCTGCGAATTACCCGCATCTTGCCAGGCAAACGCAAGCGGTGCCAGTGTCAGCGCACAAGCAACCGCAACAGACAATGGTCGCATTGTCCAACCCTTCCAGTCAGTACCATGAAGAAGGTTCCGGGTTAACCAATACCCAGAACATCATTCATAGAGTAACTGCCTGCGGGCTTGCCTGCCAGAAATTTAGCTGCAAGAAGTGCGCCCCGGGCATAACTGTCACGGGTATGACCCTTATGCACAAGCTCCAGGGTTTCGCCCAAGGTGCTGAAAATAACCGTATGCTCGCCGACATTATCCCCAACCCTGACAGCATGGATGCCAATTTCTGATGTTGGTCTTTCACCAACGATGCCTTCACGACCATGGCGAAAGTTGGTTTGCCCCTGGATCTGCTGGACAATCTTGGCGAATTGCAAGGCTGTGCCGCTGGGGGAATCTTTTTTAAAGCGATGATGCCTTTCGATGATCTCAACATCAAAACCTTTGTTGGTAAGCAGCTTGGAAGCCACTTTGACCAGCTCGAAAAGCACATTCACGGCAAGGCTCATGTTGGGTGCCACAAGAATGGCAATTTCATGCGCCGCGGCATCTAACTTTTTCTTGTGTTCTGGTTCCAGACCAGTGGTGGCTACCACCAGGGGAATTTTTTTCTGCAAACAGGTTGGAAGCACTGCCATGGTGCCTTCAGGAGTGGAAAAATCTATGATCGAATCCACGTGGGTTTCCATGGTCAGCATGGAACGAATTGGCATGCCAATGGTACCTATTCCAGCAACATCGCCAGCATCTTTGCCAAGCGTTGGATTTCCATGGCTTTCCAAGGCTGCAGCTAGCTTCAGATCATGGTCTTCCCTTGCCAAGGCCACCAACCTTTGCCCCATCCGCCCGGCTGCACCATTGATAGCTATTGCTGTTTTCATGACTTTTCCCCTTAACTTAAGAATATACTTCTATGGCCTTGATAATATCATCCAATTGATTTGGAACTTGAACTGCGCGGTTGGCAAAACCTGCTCTGCGAACCCCACGCACCCCAAGAACATCATCAAATGTCTTCTGATCCGAACTATGGTAGGCAACCGTGGCTGTGGAATCTTTCATTTGATGGGCGGTAAGAATGCAAACAACCCTGTCAGAAGGGGCGATCACACCTTCTGCCCTTAATTTCTTTGCACCAGCCACACTTGCAGCAGATGCTGGTTCGCAACCCAGCCCACCTGCGCCCACTTTGGCCTTGGCATCCATGATTTCCTGATCATTGGCCTCCCGCACGATACCATCGCACACCTCAATAGCGCGTAATGCCTTTACAAGGTTCACAGGCCGGTTAATTTCAATCGCGCTTGCGATCGTTGATGCCCTGAGGTTTTCCTGATCCATCTTGTTGAAATAATCGGTCATGACTTCCCGGTCTGGGTTACCCTTATTCCAGCGAAGCGTTCCCTGACCGCTAAGTGTGTTGAAAGTATTCGCACCCGCGGCATTGATCACTGCCAGCCTTGGCACCCTGCTGATGAGGCCAAGTTGTTGCATTTCCATGAATGCTTTTCCAAAGGCGGAACTGTTACCCAGATTGCCCCCGGGAACAACGATCCAGTCCGGCGCCTCCCATCGAAGGGCTTCCAGCACCCGATACATGACAGTTTTCTGGCCTTCCAAGCGGAAGGGGTTGATACTGTTGACAAGGTAAATACCTAGCTTGCGGGCCACCTGCTGAACCCGCTGCATGGCATCATCAAAATCACCTGCGATCTGCAAGGTAAGCGCGCCATGATCCAATGCCTGGGCAAGCTTGCCGTAGGAAATCTTCCCACTGCCAATGAATACGATGCCTCGCATCAGGCCCGTGGCAGAGCAATACACGGCCAGAGATGCACTGGTGTTGCCTGTGCTGGCACACGCCGCCCGTTTTGCGCCTGTCATGCGAGCATGGGTAAAGGCGGCAGTCATCCCATTGTCCTTGAAGCTGCCTGAGGGATTCATGCCCTCGTACTGCAGGAACAGATTGCCTTCATGAACCCCTACATATTGGGCAACCAGATTGGACTGTTGAAGAATGGTTTGCCCCTCGCCAATGGTGAGGATCTTTTCCGGGTCCGCGAAAGGGAGTAATTCCCGGAATCGCCATACGCCACTGAAGGAAAGAGGCAAATGGCGCTGTGACCATTTGATTTCAAAATCTTTAAGGGATTTGGGGACGGGGAGTTTATCCCATTGGTAGGCAACATCCATAAGGCCGCCACATTTAGGACAGGTGAAGGAAGTTTCATCGACGGAACTGGTACCCCCGCAAGAGGGAAATACACATCGCTGGAAAACCAGATTATCGTTCATAGAAACACCCCCAAAAGCCAGCTAAGGCTTTCTGCCATGGCCAGCGCCGCCTTTTTGGCCCGTGCCACCATGAGAATTATCATACGCAAAAGGTGCTTCCTGTTCGATGGAGGCGAGCCTTAGAGAACTTCGCCCCTCCAGAAAATCCCGCAAAACCGGCAGGACATGACTTTTCCTCCACCCCTTAGCCAGCGAATTATCCTCATCGAGGTCTTTTTTTTCCATCTGTGAGCGAACAAGGTCCTTCATATCTGACACAGTAGCCACCAATGAGGGTGTCAAACTTTCCCGGGTGCAATAATCACCCAGTATTCCACCAAGAACCTGGCTGATTAACGCCACCTGAGAAGGCTCGGACCGGTTTACCTCCACCTGAGGCAGTTGATCCAACGGAAGGGACTTGGCAATTTCCAAAGCCTCGAAAATTCCCTGGGCATCCCTCTGCTGGGTTCCGCGAACCTGAGTTACTTCAGATGGATTCTTGGGATTACGGCGGATGATTTCAGAAATCAGTTCATCGCGCATGATGGATCTTGGTGGCCGGTTTCGTTTCTGGGCCAATTGATCCCTCCAGTGGTAAAGCTCCCTCACCATGGCAAGTCTTCTACGGTCGAAATTCCCGGTTCCCTTCACCCTGCGCCAGCGCTCTCCAACTGGTTCATCAATCCTGCTTCGCTTGATTAACTGTTGGTGTTCCTCATCTGCCCATTCAAACCTGCCAAGCCTGTCAAGCCTGGAACGAATCTTGTCGTGACACTCCAAAAGGAATCGAACATCGTCAAAAGCATACCTAATCTGTTCCCTGGTGAGTGGCCTCACTCGCCAGTCGGTGAGAGTTTCCTGTTTATCCAGCCTGTTTCCGGTAAGCTGTGAAACCAAGGCAGCGTACCCCGACGGGTAGCCGATTCCAATCAACCCGGAGGCAATTTGAATATCAAACAAACGGCTTGGAACCTTGCTGGATTCTGCCTGGCAAATTCTTATTTCCTCGCGCCCGGAATGTACAACAATCTCCCTGCTGCCCTCGGTAAGTAATTGCCACATGCCATCCAGTGGTCCGGAAGAAAACGGGTCAACCACAAAGAGGTTCCCGGGAATGGCAAGCTGAACCAAACAAAGCTCCGGCCGAAAAGACTCTTCGCTGACAAACTCGGTGTCGTAACCTATCACATGGCTTTTAGCCATCAGTTCCATGGCTTTTGCCAATGTTTCCGGACTGTTGACAACGAATTCTTTCATGTGGGTGATCTAAGCTGGTACACTTATCAGGTTTAAAAGGACTAAGATTAAGATAGTCCCTGTGCCAAAAGTTTAAACTGTGCCATGGAATTACCGGGTAAATGCCATGCTGGAACAATACCTGAATCAAAAAGTTGTGATTGATCTTAACAGCCCTTTTGTATGCCTGGGAATACTGGCAGGAATCCATGATTCTTACCTTGAAGTGACAAATGCGGATTTCCATGATCTTAGGGATACTCAGACTTCCCGAGAGAACTATGTGGCTGCCGCGCTTGCCACAGGCATAAAACGAACCAGAAAAAGAGTCCTCCTGTTTCGCAGGGAAATAGCCGCAATATCACTGTTCAAGGAAGTTGTGGATGATTAGCCTTTCTTAGCAAAGGCGTGGGTGAAGAACCGAACCCAGTTGCCATGCATGATCTTTTCCACATCTGCCTCGGAATAGCCTCTTTCCCTTAAAAGGTCTGGGAACCTTGAAAGATCTGCAATGGTATCGAGGTCCCCGGGGGATTGCTCCCTTCCAAATCCACCATCCAAATCAGTTCCCAACGCGGCATGGTTTGCATTTCCTGCCAGTTGGCAAACCCTGTCTATGTGATCCACTACCGTACGCATGGTAACGCCAGATTCCTGCACAGTGGTTTTACCTCGGACCCAATTTGGATATAGCATCCAGGTATCAAAGGCCGCACCTATCACGGCACCACGGGCGACCAGTTTTTTAATATGGTCGTCCGCAAGCTGCCTCTGGTCTGGCACCAAGGCCCGGCAGTTATGATGACTCGCAAGCACTGGCCCGCCATAAATATCCAAAGCCTCTTCAAAACATTGATCGGAAAGATGAGTGACATCGAGAATCATCCCGCAGGATTGCATTTCCCTAAGCAAAGCTGGCCCAAGCGGGAACAGTCCACCTTCGGTGCTGGTTCCGTGCGCGTAGGGGCTTACTCCATAATGAGCTGGGCCAATAATCCTTAGGCCGAGTTGATACCAATGATGAACCTGTTCGGGAAAGAGAACCGAATCTGCCCCTTCCATGCTTAAAATGAACCCTAAGGGTTCACTATCAGAATTTGGGCCTTTCCATCCACTGACATGTGATTCCACATCTGTTGCGGTCTTTAAAAACCGAAGCTTGCCAGCGTTTACCATGGTTTCGTAATAAGCAAGTTGGCCGCGACCCGCCGCATAAGCGGAACTCATGGATTCATATCGTTGCAGAGGGGGCATCATCCCATGCCGCATTAAACGTGGCAGGATGGTAGCTATGAAAATTCCAACTTTCCCCCGGCGAAGATCTGGAAACGACACTGTTCCCACCCCGCGGGCTTTGCCTGTCAGGCCCAGGGTATTTTCACGCTGGCGAATTTCCTGAACACTCAGACAAAGATCCCTGTTCCAATCCAAGGCGTTCCAGGCAAGGTCCAAATGAGCATCAAAAATCAGCATGTTTTTCCAGCTTTCTGGGTGGTGGGATATAGTCGGAGGGCCTGTTTCAATGTACAGTAATTTATACATGGGCTAATACCCTATTTAAACCTTTTTTTGTCCGGGGAATGTCATGAAGAAGATTACAGTTGGTAAAGAGTCGGAAACCGTTGTTGAACGGTCAGATTATCCACCAGAAAAAATCAAGCAGATTCTTGCTAACGAAGTAGTTGTTGTTCTAGGCTATGGTGTGCAAGGTCGCGGCCAATCCCTGAACATGAAAGACAACGGGGTTAATGTAATTATCGGCCAAAGGCCCAATACCCGCTCTTGGGATTTGGCTGTTCAGGATGGCTGGGTTCCCGGCAAATCCCTTTTTAGCATGGAAGAAGCCGCCGCTAAGGGAACCATTATCCAATATCTTCTTTCTGATGCAGGTCAGAAGGAACAATGGCCAAAACTTAAGCCACACCTTACCAAGGGAAAAACTTTGTATTTCTCCCATGGCTTTAGCATTGTTTACAAAGATCAAACCGGGGTCATCCCACCTGCTGACATCGATGTGATCCTTGTTGCTCCCAAGGGTTCCGGAACTTCGGTGCGTCGCCTCTTTGTTGAAGGCAAAGGCATCAATTCCAGCTATGCGGTATTTCAGGATGCCACTGGCAAAGCTTATGACAAGGCCAGGGCGCTTGGCTTTGCTGTGGGTTCAGGCTATCTTTTTGAAACTACCTTCCAGAAGGAAGTTTACAGCGACCTTACCGGCGAACGCGGTGTGCTAATGGGTGCCATTTATGGTATCTGGCTGGCCCAGTACGAAGTTCTTCGCGAACAGGGGCATTCTCCCAGCGAAGCTTTCAATGAAACCGTTGAAGAAGCAACCCAGAGCCTTTATCCATTGATTGCTGAAAATGGCATGGATTGGATGTACGCCAACTGCTCCACCACGGCACAGCGCGGCGCACTGGACTGGTTCAAGAAATTCCATGATGCCACCAAGCCTGTGTTCCAGGAACTTTACGACCGTGTTGCCGATGGCAGCGAAACCCGTAGAACCCTGGAATCCAACAGCAGACCTGATTATCGTCAGCAACTTGAGAAGGAACTCAAGGAAATCGCCAGCAGCGAAATGTGGGTGGCAGGCGCTCAGGTTCGAGAATTGCGTCCTGAAAAGGCCAAAGGCAAGTAACCAACTTGCTATAAGCCAATCATTCCAAAGAGGGGGGCATTAGCCTCCCTCTTTTTGTTTTGCCGCCCTTCACGAAAAAATCATTGGACTTTGTATTTCAATCACAGAAAATGTGATAGTTAATCCCACCCCATAAATATGCAATCGAGACAAAGCATGAACAAACTCAGGTTGATTATGGCATCATTGTTCGCACTGATGGCTTCGATGACCCTTAGTGCCCAAGAAGCAGCAAAAACCACTGGTAAATCGCTGCCTGGATTGCAAATCAATGGCGAGGTTCGATTACCCAACGGTTGGACGCTAAAGCCGGCCGGTAAGCAAATTCCTCTGGGTGACTTTCCTGTCAACATCGCCATGCACCCTACAGGCAAATATCTCGCAGTGCTTCATGCGGGTTATGGCACCCATGAAATCATAGTCCTTGAAACGGACAAAGCAGGGGCAAATATTACCAGCAGAACCACCTTGAAGCAGACCTTTGCTGGAATCTGTTTTGATCCGGATGGTAAAAAGCTTTACGCCAGCGCGGCAGAGCATGCCTCTGCGCTAAGTTTCGATTTTGTGAATGGAGCTCTAATTGCAGGCAAAGAAATTCAACTTGCCCCCAAAGAAAGCACATTTATCACCTCTGGCCTTGCCGTGGACAGCACAGCCAAAAAAATCATCGGTGCCGGTTGCTGGGGCTTTTCTGTTGCCATTGCTCCAATCGATGGGACTGGCAAAGCCACAGTAGTGGACCTGGGAAAAGATTCATACCCCTTTGCCATTCTTCCCGTTCCTGGGAAAGAACAGGCATTTGTAAGCTTGTGGGGAGGCGCCTCTGTAGCTTTACTGGAAACAAACGAAGGCAAGGTACTTGGCAGATGGGCCACGGAAAGCCACCCAACAGAAATGGCTTTGTCCCCGGATGGT
>JBEGQX010000104.1:0-5086 GCA_041180805.1 Planctomycetota bacterium | reverse complement strand
ATGAAGGATCAAAACAAGATGCGGAAAAGCCTATTAGTGAGCAGGAAGCGGATATAAAACCTTCGGTTCTTGGTGGAATTTCGGACTTTTTGGTAAATCTCCTCCTCGCTGGTGCTTTGTTCTTAATGGGCACCGCTATTTGGCTTGGCATTCAAAAGCCTTTGGCGGCAGCCCCGCCCCTGATTAGTGGATTATCCCTTTTAATTGTGTATTGGATTTCCAAACAGGTTCGAAATGCGACCCGTGACAGGGTTTTAACAATTATAGTGCTTGGTTTTTTTGTCATCTTCTTTTGGGCCGCATTCGAACAGGCTGGTAATGCCTTAAACCTTTGGGCGGATAAAACCACTAACCGCTGGATAATGAAGCCCATGCCACCGGAAAATAAATATCCCGAAGCTGCCGCGGAAATTGACCCGATTGTGAAAAATAACGATCAGAAGTTTGAGGGCGGTTTTTGGAACATGTTTGCCCTGAAAAAAGATCGTGAAGGTGGTGCCCTGGGTTTTGATCCTGTGCCAACAGAATGGTTTCAATCCATAAATGCCTTGGGAATTTTTCTTCTTGCACCATTGTTTGCATGGCTTTGGTTTCGGTGGGACATTTCTGTGCCCATGAAAATGAGCCTGGGAATTTTTGCCATGGGTCTTTCCGTTTTGGTGATGCTTGGCGGGGCATTTCAGGAAAACAGGCCTTTGGAGGTGGTGTTCAAAGGTAACAAATTGCCGGATTGCATCGAAGTTGCGCCGGCGGGTAATTGTTATCTTGTTGGCAAGAATATGCGTCACCCCATTCAAGCTGGAAGACTTGTTTATGATGCGAACGCCAAGGTATTTAAAATGAGGGGTGTGTTTGCGGATAATGAAAGGGATTTGGTTGCCAGGGAGTCGGCACCGAAAGAATTTCAGGAGTTACTTGATTCCTCCAATAAGGAAATTAAGAAGCTTGCAAATTCCGCTTCAGATGGAACCTCTGTGGAATTCAAGATTCCAGCAACGGTTCAAGGATTTGACTTTAAATATTCCGGATTGCCAACATCAATGGTTGCTTATGATTCCACCAAGGGGACTCTTACCCTGAAAAAAGTGCTGGCGGAAAAGGATATGAAAGCGTTGCAACTTTGTGCCGCTGACCCTGATTTCAGGGATTCCATGGATCAACTATATGTACAGTCAGCGTTTTTTAAGGTAAGCCCCATGTGGCTTGTGGTGAGTTATATTTTGGCAACCATCGGCGAATTATGCCTTTCACCGGTAGGACTTTCGATGGCAAATAAGCTTGCCCCTGCGAAATATTCCACCATGCTCATGGGTCTTTGGCTTCTGGTAAGTGCGTTTGGCAATTTTGCCGCTGGCGCATTGGGAGAGGTGTATGGGACGATTACTCCTCAAGCTTACTTTGCTTACACAACATTAGTCCTTGTGGTTGCCGCAATGGTTCTTTTTGTGGGAAGCAAAAAGCTTACTTCCATGATGCATGGTGTTAAATAATCTGGAGATCTGATGAAAACATTGGTTTTTCAACAGGGTTTGGATTGGTTGAAAGATTTGGATTTATCTGAGGAAATTTCAGGGCACAAGTGTTATATCCGAATTTTTCATGTCCATGGCGGGCTCTCTAACGGGATGCCTATTGTTGAGGTTTCGAATGGGCCATGGATTATCAGGCTTCTCCCATCCAAGGGAATGAGCATTTGGAATGCTGGTTGGAAAGGAACTTTTCTGGGTTGGAAATCTCCTGTTCGGGGGCCGGTTCATCCAGCTTTGGTTGAAAATGAACGAAGAGGCGGGCTTGGCTGGTTAGATGGCTTTGATGAATGGTTTTGCAGGTGTGGCTTGTCATTTAACGGTCCACCTGGAGTGACTTCAGATGGGGCCAGAATTACTTTGCATGGTAGAATCGCCAACTTACCTGCCCACAAAATTGAAGTTCAGTTTCCTGATAGCGAGGCTGGAGAGATAGTTGTTAAGGCCACGATTGAGGAGTCTTCGCTTTTTTCCCCATTGCTTGAGTTGCAATCCATTTACAGGTTGCCCGTTGGTAAAGATCATTTTTTCATAGAAGACACGGTCACAAACAGGGGAACTTCCAAGGCTTTTTTTGAACTGCTTTACCATTGCAATGTGGGTGTTCCTTTGCTGGGGAAAAATTCTTTCTGGAAAGCTTCTTCTTCTGAGGTAAGTCCCCAGACTTTGGAAGCAGCAAAAGGGATCGATGCGTTTCAGGAATATGGCTCCTCTCAGCCGGGTTACAAGGAGCAGGTGTTTCTATGCAGGCCGGCATGCGATAGCCAGGGAACCGCCCTTGCCTTTATTGCCAATCCTGAAACTGAAAAGGCATTTTCTATCAGTTATAAGCCAACACAGTTGCCTTGCTTCACCGTTTGGAAAAACCTTGGCGGAGTTGAGGAAGGTTACGTCACAGGTTTGGAACCAGCGATTAACTATCCAAACTTTATTGATTTTGAAAAAGCCCAAGGTCGCGGTAAATATCTTGAACCAGGCCAAATATGGAACGGGGATCTAAAGCTTGAAATGAAAGAAGGCAAGAAAGCCATCAAAGATTTGGAAAACAGAGTGGCAGAAATTGAAACTGGCACCTGCGTTGTGCATAAAAAACCAGTCAGGCTTTATTCTCCAAATGCCTGATAATAAAAAAGGCCACCCGCTTGGGTGGCCTTAAAGTTTTGCCCATTTTCAAACAACTGGAATCCTTGGTTTTGTATCCCCATCAGGGACTTCCGGGGTGGAAGGGTCAAACCAACTTTCCTTGAACTCAATTCGTTCCTTCTTTTTCATGGCTATATTGGCGGTTAGCGCAATGATTGCATCAGCCATAGCGACTCTACCATGGCAGCGGGGCATGTCAGCCTCGGATTTGGAACTTTTATCCCAAACTCTGATCTTATAGGCAAAGTCTTCCATTTCTTCCTTATAACCACGACTTACCGCGACACCGCCTGCTCCAGGAACAGCCGCTCCTGCAGCGGATGCAGTTGGCCCGCCTCCCGGGCCCCAAGTGGAACTTGCTTCCAATACGGGTTTGTTGCCAGCAGTTGTGGCAACTCCCACACTGGTGGATTTGGGGTCTCCACTTTTCTTCGTTGGATCTTTTTCGTTGTAGAGCATCACCGATTGTTCAGCTTCCACAATCATGGTTCCGCGTGAACCCATCACACATTCCCCGTATTGCTCAAAGCCGTTGGTGTTCATGGAGGAATAGGTCACAACAACCACATCGTTCTTGTCGGAACCTTTGTTTGTCCCAAGAGGGTGATTTGCCCCGGGGAATTCAAAAGTTACAAATACGCTGTCATCTGAATCGCGGTCGTTTCTGCCGGGTCCGTAAAAGAATTTACCACCGACACCACTTACTGAAAGCGGATGAACTTTACCCAGGAATATGCTGCATGCATCAAGCTGATGACTTCCAAGTTCTGCCATCAAGCCGCCACCGGTTTCGTTGTAAAGCCTCCAGCGGACAAGTTCCTCCACGCTTTTAAATCCGTGAGCCTGAACAGAATCCTTCAATTCATCGTGGTCAATCTGGTAAATGGGAGGATACCATCCATCCCTATATTTGGGTGGTGGATAGTCTTTAGCGAGAGGAAATTTGGGTGCAGCGTCAGGAATAAACGGCCAGGAATTATTGCGATGCCACAGGGCGCGGATATGCTTGACATCGCCTAAAACCCCGGCCTTTAGAACTTCCGAAGCATGGGCGTAAAGCATGCTGTAATGTCTTTGGTGGCCAATCGAAAGAATTTTTTGAGTGTCTTTGGCGACTTTGATCATTTCCTTGCATTGGGAAATATTCCAGGCCATAAGCTTTTCGCAAAGAACATGTTTGCCAGCCTTCATGGCATCAATTGCAATTTTGGCGTGCGTGCTAAGTGGGGTGGCAATTACCACTGCTTCAACGTTTTTGTCTTCAAGGACTTTTTTGTAATCCGAATAGATCTTAATATCCTTGGACTCTGCTCCATAAAGTTTCTTGAAACCAGGCCTAAGAGGTACTTTTGGATCGCCCTCCATAATTCTGTCCCGGTTATATGGTCTGATATCGCATATAGCCACAAACTTGATGTATTCCGGGTTGTGCGCCCCAACTAAAATTCCACCCTCGTCACCGCAGCCGATCAAAGCTGCCCTAACAGGGTTGCCTTCCATGGCCTTGTAACCAAAATAAACGGCGGGTGAAATAGCCGCAGCACCAGCCCCAGCGCTTAGGCCTTTTAAGAAGCCCCTTCTGGAAAGGTCTTGTGATACGTTCTGAAAATTGCTTTTACCCTGTTCCCTTTGTTCGGGGGTAAGTTCTATTGCCATTGGATTGCCCTTTCAAAAATGCAAATCAGTTGATTTTAAGCAGATTCCTTGTTCCCAAAAATTCCAGGAAGAAGAGAGGCCAGAAAACCATCCAACCCAAACCATTTTCCTGAGTTTGTTGTCATAAGGACTATCATTCCAAACATTTCAACAATATTTTTGTTAATAAAAACATAGTTTCCTTCGTTGAGCGGCGGCACTGGAAGCCATGGAAATGGAGGGACGGTAAGGTATGTCATAGCCAAGAAAACTATTCCACCTAGGCAGGCAAGGCGAGTGAAACATCCAAGAAATAACCCGGCACCAATTGCAGTTATTCCAAAAATGGTCGCAAGGTTAATGAGTTGAATTTTTCCCGGTGTTTTTAATGGTGTCCATTCTGCCTTTGATTTTTGCTCTGGTTTAAGGGTTTTCTGAAGATCACCTAAAAAACCTTTGTTGAAAGAATCAATTTCATCCTGAATTTCTTTACGGTATTTTGTCACATCTGATTTCAGGCTGGTTATTCTGGCTTTATCAACATCTTTTCCCATGTACCAGCTTTTGTCTTCCACTTTAGCTTTTTCAAGAGACTTAATTTTGTCCTGATAATACGAGATCAGTTGCGGGGTACTAAAAGTGGTTTTAAACGTTCCGCCAGGTTTGCCGTCAGGCGATGGAATCTCTATGTCTTTCTTGCCGTTTTTAAACCATTCGTAGTATCTGGTAAGATTGGATTCTAATGCCTCGTTAGCGATTTTCTTTTGGTCTTCGCTTAACGC
>JBEGQX010000103.1:0-52340 GCA_041180805.1 Planctomycetota bacterium | reverse complement strand
TGTGAGGCTGTTTTTTTGAAATTCTTTCCTTCGTGTCATCCAGGCGTGCATCCAACCGTGGGAAATACTGGTGGAAATGCTGGAGTTGAGATTTTTGAAAAGGTGGTTAAGGTCGGTTTTTTTCTTTAAAGCCAGTTTCGTGGCTTTCTCAAAGAACGATAGACCGGCAGTGGTTACAATTCCCAAAGCAATTAATAATCCCATTTGGAGCGTCGCATGGTATGGGGAAACCAGGAATGCGGTGCCAATAAATAATACCAACCAGGCGATGTGGCCCAGAATGCCTGCGGGATAAATCAAGGCAGCGGTGGTGATTTTTTTTATATTCGACCTGGTTTTTTTGAATGACTCATTTTCCCTGCCTTGGGAAAGATAGAGTGTTGCTTGGGAATTTCCAAATAACGACTGTAGATAAAGGCACTTGGCGTTGTTGTTGACAATTTCCGAGATTAATCCCGAGCATACTTTTCTTGCAAATCTTGAAAGCAAAAACATTAAACCCAGCGCAATAATCCAAATAACTTGGCGTGAATCATTACTGAAAAGAAAACGAGTTGGTGGAGTTGAATGTGATTCAATTGGGTGTGTTACGTTTGTATAAAAAAGCCTTATTGTAAAAAGAGTGGCAACAACAGTGGAAAATTCTAACAAA
Source organism: Planctomycetota bacterium (assembly GCA_041180805.1). Lineage (GTDB taxonomy): Bacteria > Planctomycetota > Planctomycetia > Gemmatales > Gemmataceae > JBEGQX01. The sequence continues at coordinate 51,688 of JBEGQX010000103.1, read as the reverse complement.
AAGAACAGGTTGCCGAATGCCCATGGAATGATGGTACTTATCGGTTGACTCAACAGCCTCTTGAAGGTGGATTTTTTTGTTTTGTAATCGGGCATTCCTCACCCGGTTTTGCTTCCTGCTGAAATTTGGGGATTAGGCCAAATCTCTATCTTCAAAAAGAATCAGACCAAATAACAGGGCCACAGCCGTGTAAATCAGCCCATAGAATGCAACGCTTAGCACATAAAATGCAAAAGGAATAAAATCTGGTTGTGTATCACCCATGAGAGCCGCACTTACTCGGAAAAATTCCAAGCCAGGCAAAAAGGTGTCAAAAACGCCTGCCATGAACCCAAGCAGCCTTGATACAGCAGAGTCAGGGTCGGTTGCTTTTGCTTTTTCACCAATTGAAACCAAAACCGGGGTGAGGTGGGCCAAAAAGTATATGACAAGAACCGACGACAAATTTACCACCATGGGAATCCGTGTGGCAAGCGATACACTGATGGAAACCAGAACCATCACCTGGCAAAAACTTAGAATCAAGCCGGGGAAAGTTTCCATGGTGTGCTGAACCCAGAAACTAGCTCCATAAAGAATATCCTTGGTTTCTGATCCCAGGTTTATTTGGGTCAGAAGATCCCTCATCCATTCCGGGTTGGATACGGGATCCATTCGGTCAAGCCAGTGCTTGTATAGAAGTATTCCCTGAAAAACACAAAACAGCAGTGAGGACATTAGAAAGCAAGCAAGAAGGATGCCCACAAATTTGCCCATGAGAAACTGCCGTCTGGAGACAGGTTTGCTCATTAAAGTGACCGCGGTCCGGCCTTCAATTTCCTCGCTTACAAACATGCTGGCAGCCAAAGTGCCGAAAATCACCGCCGCAAGCATAATGGTGTCATATCCAAGTTCCTTTACCATGATTAAATCTTCACCAAACGTGAAGTAAGGAACAAACGGAGAGATGACCAAAGCAAGAAATGCCAGGCACGAAAGAAGCCAGAACATGGGTTGGCGAATTCCCTCGCGGAAGGCAGCTTGTGCCACCGCTCCGCCTTTCGGCCATATTTTCAGTATTAAAAAGAAAGCTAGCAGAAAACCATCGCCTAATAATTGAGCCTGAAGAATGGCTGCATAAGTTCTACCTGCTATTTCCAATCCATTTGATTCCTGAACGAAAACATGTAGCACTAAGGGCAATAAAGTACCTGTTCCGAATAAACCCAAGGTGGCTAACGGAAACGAAAGACTACTCTGGGTTTTTATTTCGTTGGATGGTTTTGAGGCAAAAAACAAGACATAAAGCCATGGAAGGCAGGCAAGAACCTGTATCCACATCATGCCGGATTCGATTAGCCATTGGGGGAAAGAAATGTTCATACTGTTCCATTACCCTTAAACATTAGACTCTAATAATCTATCCGAAAATCAGTCATAGGGGCATGAAAAATCGTCGAAGATTCTTTGTCGTTGATGTTGTTGCCAAAAAAATTATGAAGATCCTGTGATAGTGCCGCTTGGGCACTATCCAAGCCTTGCATGAGCAATTCCACTGAACCGTCAGAAAGATTGCGCACTCTTCCATTAAGATTCGCATGTAATCTGGCAAATTCAAAAGTTTTTTGCCGAAATCCAACTCCCTGTACCGTTCCTCGGAAAATAACCCTGGTGGTTTTTTCTTCAGATTCAACTTTAGTTAGGGTCATGGTTTTCCTTCAGGGCGGTAGTTTGGTTGAACACCCCAACTCAGTTTTTCCCTAAGGGTTCTGTAAAAATTCTTCCCAGCCACTTTTGCCTGGAGGAAATGTACCGGGGCCTTGCGAAGGGTGATTTTTGTTTTTTCCAATAGAGGGATTCTTTGCTGGCCATCAATAACCAATGTGGTGCCCTCGGTGGATTTGTGGAGAATTATTGAGTATGCCTTTGCGGACGAATCCACAAGGCTTCTGCTGGTAAGAACATGTGGGCAAATCGGACTGATCACGAATGCATCAATTTCCTGACTAAGGATTGGGCCGCCAGATGACAGATTATGAGCCGTTGATCCGATCGGAGTGCTGAAGATGAGCCCGTCTGCCATATATTTGCAAACGGTTTCCCCATCCACCACAAGATCCAATTCAATCATGTGGAAAGGTTGTCCGGCATGCACAGAAACTTCGTTTAGTCCAAGAAAAGGCCCCGGGTGTTCCGGCATGCTCGTCAGGCATTCGAACATAAGGTGCCTGGTAACCCTAAAGTTGCCCTTTGCAACTTCCCCAATGCAGCTTTCAAGCTCGGCAACATTCAGGTCTGCCAGGAACCCAAGCCTTCCGAGATTAATTCCCAAAACCGGAATTTGTTGATAGCCCATTTGTCTTGCAGCGCGAAGAATAGCTCCATCTCCGCCAAGAACAATGGTCAGGTCTGCCTTGAGTTTTGATAAATCCTGCTTTTGTTCCAGATCGGAGACCACCACTTCGAAATGTTTCTCGAACATTGGAAGTAATTGGGTGGCTTGATCCGTTACCCCTGGGCGCCTGGCGTTTCCAAGTATGAAGACACGCATTTTTAGGCTGATTACCTTATTTAAGGCTTTGCTGCTCAGTTCCCGCAAGCTTGCTCAGCATTTCCCTTGATTGATTGCAAATACCTTTGGCATCCAAGCCCAAGTCGCTAAGCAATTCCTGCCTTTCGCCATGTTCCACGAACTGATCGGGCAGACCCAGTCGAAGCACCTTTCTGGAGTCGCCGCCAGCAGCATTCACAGCTTCCAGCACTGCGCTTCCAAAGCCGCCCTCCAAACTATTTTCCTCAATAGTTACCAATAATTGGGCTTCCTCGAGAGCTTTCAAGATGGTTGTTTTATCGAGTGGTTTCAGGAATCTTGCGTTGATTACCCCTACGCTGTATCCCTCTTCCCGCAACAGATTAGCGGCTTTTTCGCATTCGGAAAGGAGTGTTCCGTAGGCGATGAGAACGATATCTTCGCCCCATTCAAGAACCTCTGCCTGCCCTATTTCCAGAGGTACAAAGTCACGATTAATCCGTTCCAAGTTCGCTTTTGGGTAGCGAATACCTGTGGGGCCATCATGCTCAAGAGAAAGCTTGAGCATAGGTTCAACATCCAGTTCGTCGCCAGGTGCCATGATGGTCATGTTGGGAAACATTCGCATGTAAGAACTATCGAAAGCCCCATGGTGAGTGGGTCCATCGGGGCCTGTGAGGCCCGCGCGATCCATGCAGAATACCACTGGCAAGTTCTGCAAAGCCACTTCCTGAAAGATTTGATCAAACGATCTCTGTAGGAAAGTGGAGTAAATATCAACAACCGGGCGTCCACCAGTTTTGGCAATGCCAGCAGCAAAAGCCACCGCGTGGGATTCACAAATGCCGACATCAAAAAATCTTTCGGGAAAATCTTCCCTTATTTTTTCAAGCTTGTTGCCTTGGCACATTGCGGCGGTGATCACGGATACCTTGCTGTTTTCAGACATAATCTTGTGGAGCGATGAGCTAACAGCATCTGTGTAAGCTTTGCTTCCACCACGCTTCATGGAAAGAATAGTCCTTTCCGGACCCACTTTTTCGAAAACTGGTGGTGTGTGGAAAGTTACCGGGTCTTGCAATGCTTGTGGAACTCCGTGTCCTTTTTGGGTAAGCACATGCAATAAGATGGGGCCTTTTTGGTTTTTAAGATCCATCAGCCATCGCCTAAGCGAGGGAAGGTCGTGTCCATCAATGGGCCCAATGTATTTGAAGCCCAATTCCTCGAATAGCATGCCCCCATGCAAAAAAGCCTTTAAACCGTCTTTTAATTGTTCAAGTCCATGTTTTGCCATCGGTCCAATGACAGGAATTTTTTCAAGGATATCCCTGACTTGCTTCTTGGAATCTTTGTAAAAGTTGGTGAGGCGGGCTTGATCAAGGCATTGTGCCAGGGCGCCAACTCTTGGGCAAATGGACATTTCATTGTCGTTGAGAATGACTAGAAGGTTTTTCTTCAGGCCACCAGCGTTATTTAATGCTTCAAATACTATTCCTGACGGAAGTGCGCCGTCCCCGATAACAGCTACGCTTTGGCGATCCCCCTGCCCCATCATATCGTCACCGGCTTTTAAACCCAAAGCGGTTGATACGCTGCAGCCTGCGTGGCCAGTCATGAAAAGGTCATATTCACTTTCGGCAGGATTCGGGTAGCCCATGAGGCCACCTTTGGTGCGAATCGTGTGGAAATCGCGATACCTGCCAGTGATCAGTTTGTGGGGATAAATTTGATGTCCGGTATCCCAAATGATCCGGTCTTTGCTGAAATCGTAGCAAAGGTGCAATGCCACGCACAATTCAACAACACCCAAGTTGCTGGCAAAATGCGCTGGGCGTAAACTTAATACCCGAACCAATTCATCGCGCATTTCCTGACAAAGGGTTTGAAGTTCCTCATGGGAGAGGCTTTGCAAATCCTTCGGACTGTTGATTCGAGGTAAAATATTAGCCATTGCAACCATCCTTTGTGCGCAAACCTGCGGGCGTCGATTGCCCGCACCTTGATTTTATTCTAGCGATCTCGACACGCAATGTAATCAGCCAAGTGAGAAAGAGGCTCTGCTTCTGGCCCCAACTGTTTGGCAAGTTTTCTGGCCTCGGAACATAGTTCCATTCCCAAATTTCGACTTGCTTCGACGCCAATCAAACCCGGATAGGTAAGCTTGCCTTTTTCGGCATCTTTGCCGACCCTTTTACCAGCAGCCTCACATTTACCTTCCACATCCAGAAGGTCATCCGTAACCTGAAAAGCCAGACCGATTTTTTGACCATAGCAATCGAGGGTTTCTAACAGAGCCAATGGAGGCATTCTTTCCTCGGAAGCATAAGCTGAGATAGCTCCAAGGCGAAGGCTTGCCTGAATTAATGCTCCGGTTTTACGTAAATGAAGGGATTTTAAATCATTTTCTGATGGATTTGGTTTGAAATCAACATCTCGCATACCCGGTTTGCCTTCCCAGGCAAGATCTACAACTTGCCCACCTACCATCCCGGCAGCACCAGAGCCTTTTGCCAAGGCCAGGCAACACTGGGCACCCGATTGGCCTGGATACCCATCTGCCAGAATTTCAAATGCCATGGTTAGTAATGCGTCTCCGGCAAGTATTGCCAAGGCTTCTCCATAAACCTTATGGCAAGTAGGCCTTCCACGTCTTAGATCATCATCATCCATAGCTGGCAAATCGTCATGGATCAAGGAGTACGCATGGATGAATTCAACCGAACATGCTGCAGGCCATGGGTTTGAGTTGGTTATTCCCGTTGCGTTTGCACCAAGCAGAACGAGTAACGGCCTAAGTCTTTTACCGGGCCCTAAAACACTGTAGCGCATGGCATCGAGCAATCTGCCAGGAATACCAGATTTTGGGCTTAATGCCTTGTCTAATTGGCGGTCTATTTCAAGACAATTGTTTTTCCAGGAAGTTAGAAATGATTCCTGGTCCATGGTTGTGGTTGGAGACACGAAGACAGGCCCTCAATCCTTTATTGGCTAACTGCTAGCTAGGTATCCTACCAGCCTTAAACGGATAAACTCCAGCATCTATCCCAGACCAAGCCATGTCGAAAACCCTTAAATGGCAAAGATTAACGATCAGGCAAGCTTAAATGAATAAAGTAATAAGAAAACCACTAGTCTTCCATCGAAAACAGACCTTTTTCTTCTTTTTTTACCGTTGACTCATGCCCAAACTTTTCCAATCGGGGGTTTCCTGACTCGTCAACCCCTGTGAGTAATTCGATTCTTTTCTCTGCATCCTTAAGGGTGGACTGGCAAAGGTGAATTAAAGTTACGCCTTTTTCGTAGAGTTTAAGATGTTCTTCCAAATTTACCTGAGAACTTTCCAAGGATTGAACAACCTCCTCGAGTTCTTTAAGGGAGGATTCAAAAGATGATTCATTTTTTTTTCGTGTAGCCATTTTTTCTCCAAACTGGATGGTCCATTTTGATTTCAATGTTATTGATCTTGGATGTCTTTTACTTGCGCCAGAATAGAGGCTTCTCCCAGCAGAATTTTAACAAAATCTCCAGGGGATACATCTTCGGGTTTAGTGACAAGTTTGGTTTGCTTCTCAGGAAGCAATTTTAAAGTGATACTGTAGCCTCTTTTAAGAGTGCTAAGCGGGCTTAACGATTCCAGTTTTTCTCGCAGAAAGATTATTTTCTCTTTTAAAGAATTCAGGGGTGCCAAGCTGGCGGATTTGAACCTTAATGATAAATCATCAATTCTCTGGAGCTTTAAATGTATCCACTCAGTTGGAGTTTTGAAGCATTTTCGATTTGAGAGAAGTTTTAAATGTTCCCTGAGTCCGGTAACCTTGGAAGATACGGCTTTGGCTAGATAGGTTTCCGTTTCCTGCAAAAAAGCCAAAATGGAGGCTGCATCTGGTGTGGCAGCACAGGCTGCCTCGGTTGGAGTTACTGCGCGAAAATCCGCCACAAGGTCTGCGATTGTCAAATCATCTTCATGGCCGACCGCACTGATCACAGGTATGGTCGAATGATAAATGGCATCCGCAACCAGTTCATTGTTAAAAGCCCAAAGATCTTCCTGGCTGCCACCTCCCCGGCCAACAATCAGTAAATCCACATCAAGCTTTCCCAAATTATGAACCTTGTTCACCAGATGAATTGCGGCAGATATTTCCCCAGGTGCCAGTTCTCCCTGTACCCTGCAAGACCTGATGACAATTGCCGCAAGTGGCCAGCGTTTACCCAAGACCTCTAACAGATCCCTGATTGCAGAACCCGTTGCACTGGTTATTAATGCGATTCTCTTGGGGAATTTGGGGATTTGCTTTTTTCGGGATGGTTCAAAATAACCCTTGGCCTTGAGTTTTTCCTTCAATTGCATCAATAGTAATTGTTGCTCGCCCACACCTTGTAGCCTTGCTTCATCTGCCAAAAGCTGGAATTCGCCACGATTTGTGTAAAGCCCCGGCTTACACCGTATTAGAACTTGTTTTCCTTCTTGAAGTTGTTTCCGGTGCCGCATCAAATAGGGTTTGAACATGACGGCCCGTACAGAGCATGATTCGTCCTTCAAGGTAAAATAAGCATGGCCAGAACCTGGCAGGGAAAGATTTGTAATTTCACCACCTACCCACAATCTTGGAAAATCTTCCTCGAGACGAAGTTTTACCAGTTCGTTAAGTTGAGTGACGGTTAAATGCCCCTCAGGGGGTTCTGCCATGCTCATGTTTGGTTACCCTAATGATTCCAAAGATACACATTCCAAACCGAATGTTTCTGCAACGGCTTTGTTTGTGATCAGCCCCTTGTGGATGTTTAAACCATGGGCTATAGCGGGTAATCGGCGCGCGCAATTCAAAATCGGTTCATTCGCGAGTTGAATGGCATAAGGCAAGGTGACATTCGTAAGTGCAAAAGTGCTGGTTCGCCCGACCGCACCGGGCATATTTGTTACACAGTAATGCACGATATCATCAACAATAAAAGTTGGGTGCTGATGCGTGGTTGGTTTGGAAGTTTCTATGCATCCGCCCTGGTCTATTGCAACATCGATAATTACCGCCCTTGGAAGCATCAGTTTCAAATCTTCTTTTCGTACCAAACGGGGTGCTTTTGCACCGGGAATTAAAACAGCGCCGATGACTAAGTCTGCCGATGCTAAGCTGGAAAGAACGCTGTGTCTGTCGCTGAATAAGGTGGTCACATTGCTTTCCATCACATCGTCTAAATATCTAAGTCTTTCCAGGTTGATATCCAGCAAAGTGACCCGGGCGCCAAGTCCTGCTGCGACCTTTGCAGCATTCGCCCCTACGACTCCTGCTCCTAAAACGACCACGTGCGCTGGTGCCACACCTGGGACACCACCCAGAAGGATACCGCGTCCGTCGAACGGCCTTTCCAGATATTTGGCTCCTTCCTGAATACTCATTCTTCCCGCAACTTCACTCATTGGCGTTAGAAGGGGAAGTTGTCCATTTTTGTCCCGGATAGTTTCGTAAGCGACAGCAGATGTGCCACTATGAAGAACGGCTTCGGTCAGATTCTTGTCCGCTGCAAAATGAAAGTAAGTGAAAATCGTTTGCCCAGGCCTCATTAATGGCCATTCTTCTGGTAAAGGTTCCTTCACTTTAATGATAAGGTCGCTTTGAATCCAAATTTCATGAGCCGTTGTGGTGATGGTTGCCCCGTGCCTGGCGTAATCTTCATCTGCTATTCCACTTCCAAGCCCGGCTCCGGCCTCAATCCTTACCTTGTGGCCTGATCGAATTAATTCTTCAACCCCAACAGGAGTCAGTCCGACACGGTATTCGTGGTTTTTGATCTCTTTGGGAACGCCCACATTGCATATTCGCGCAGTCATTTGGAATTTCCATGAGTGGAGTTGTCGGTTCCGTTATCCTTATGAATGTGATGGTATCGTAACCAAGATGGTTTTAAAGCCAATACTTTTTAAGATTCAAAAAGATGTGAAAGGTGTGGCGGGAATGCCTCCATGGTATGCAAGTTGCTTGATAGTCTCATCATGCTTGATGGTGAATAGTTTGTTGTTTTTGCAGGAAGTGTGGCCTCGCCTTAGCCCTGGGCAACCACCCCCCTTCACTATCGACCTGGCGGACGAAGCAGGCAATGTAAGACCCGCAGTGGTTTGGAATGTGAAAGTGAATGGAAAAAATGTCTTTCAACTGAGGTCTGGTGTGGATTTGGTTGGTAACCAGGAAGATGAGTTTGTTTTATGGGCGGAATACAGGCCATTGAATATCCAGGAGGCGAAAAAAGACTTGTTAGGCATAAGGTTGCTGAAAGGGGAATACAAGGTCTTGCGTGATGGGGATTTAGTCTCTGCTGCCGCTACTATTAAAGTTGAGTCTTTAAAAGGTGTAGATTTTCCTTTTCAGTTTAAAATCGAAGGCGAAGTTAAAAGTGGTTTGTTTACCCCGAAGGTATCCTTGGAAAGTCCACAAGGTGAGAGGGAATTTGGCCTGGAGGCAATTTCAGCGCCTCCCGGGGGTGGTGTGTTTCAGCCTTTCCAACCCGTTCATAGAATTCTTGGGCTGTTCCCGGGGAGAACTTGGAAGCAACCGTTTTTTGACCCTTTAAGTCTTGCCATGTCCTCGGTGCTAACCGGTGGGACCGGTCAAAACGGGGTTGGCAGCGTTGTTGCCAGGGTTTTGGATGGAACTGAAGAAATGAAATGGTCTGGCAAGCCCATGCCCTGTCATGTGGTTGAGTATTCATCTTCTGATCTAGATGCCAGGTTGTGGGTTGGAAGCCGAAATGGAATGGTGGTTCGGCAGAAGCTTACTTTTGCGGATGGCATGGAGTGGGATATCACCCGAAGCAACTAAACTGGGGAACAAGAATGAATGAGCAAAGTCCATTTGCCATCGAAGTGATTGATGTTTCAAAGACTTACGGTCAAAAACTTGCTGTGGATTGTATGAGTCTGCAGATTCGCGCTGGGGAATTGTTTGCGTTTTTGGGGCCTAATGGGGCTGGGAAAACCACAACCATTAAGATGCTTTGCGGTTTGCTCTTTCCTGATTCTGGTTCTGTAAAAATCTGCGGGCTTGATATGCGGATTCGGGGGGAAGATGCCAGGCGTCATTTAAGTTATGTTCCAGACTTGCCATTTCTTTACGAGAAACTTACCGGCCGGGAATTTCTTGAATTCATTGGGGATATCTATGGGATGAAGCGTGAGCAAACTGCCCTGAAAATTGAAGAGGTTACCAAGGTATTTCGCCTGGAGAAGTTTTTAGATGATTTGACAGAGCGATATTCCCATGGGATGAGGCAAAGAACCGTCTTTGCTTCTGCCTTGTTGCATGATCCAGATGTTCTGGTTGTGGATGAACCCACGGTGGGTTTGGATCCAAAAAGTGTCAGACAATTAAAAGATGTGCTTCGGCAGCAGGCTGACATGGGGAAAGCGATATTTCTTTCCTCCCATTCCCTGGATGTAGTGGAGGAAGTTGCGGACAGGATCGGAATAATTTTTCAAGGTAAATTGATCGCCTGTGGATCTATACCGGATTTGAAGGAACAGTTGAAAATGGATGGTTCACTTGAACAAGTGTTCCTGAAAATGACCGAGGAGGAATCTGATCTTCATTCTGAATCCCATTTGGAGGGCGGTTCATGAATAAGGAGGCTACTGAATTGGGAGATTTCTCAACCGGCAAAGCTCTATTGAAAATGAAATTAGCCGAGTTCGCCAATAACTTGCGAAGTATACAGGCGAGTTCGCTGGTCAGGCCGGGGATCATTCTCTTTTGCAGTTTTGTTGTTTGGGTTTTGGTGTTCTCGGCAAGTTATGGCGGATTTCATTTTCTCAAGGAGCAGAAATTGCCTCTGGGAGGTGGCATAGTTGGTCTGCTTTTTGACCTACTGTTCTTTTCCCTTGGCGCACTTCTGGTTTTATCCACAGGAATGATTCTCTACGGTGGGTTGTTTACATCACCTGAGACATTTTTTTTGCTGGCCAAGCCCATACCACCGGATCGCATATTTGCCTACAGGTTTGCAGAAGCTATTGGTTTCTCGAGTTGGGCTTTTGTGATTCTTGGCAGTCCAATACTGATTGCATATGGAATTATCGCCAACTCCCCTGCTCTTTTTTACCTTTACCTGCCATTCTTTTTTGTGGGATACGTCTTAATCCCTGGATCGCTGGGGGCGATATGCTGCTTTTTACTGGCCCTTTTTCTCCCCAAAAACAGGAAGGTTCTTTTTGGAATTCTTGGGGTGACTGTATTTTTCCTGTTTATGGTGAATACCGGAAGATTCTTTGAGTCGGTGCGCAGGGAGGGGGTTGATCGGGAGTTTGTCGATGCAACTCTTAGGCAATTTCAGTTTTCCAGGTGGAGTGGACTGCCAAGTCATTGGATATCCCGTGGAATACGGGCCGCAGGAAGGGGGGAAATTCAAAAAGCCAATTACAATCTTGCTTTGGTTTGGTGCAATGGGTTGACCCTTTATTTGCTGGCGGCAGGCACAGCCATATTTGCCTATCGCAAGGCATTTGATCGACTTGTAAGCTTTGGAAATACACCCAGAAAAAAAGCATCCAGATCGTTTGTGGATAAGTTTTTTGAAAGAGCTCTCGCCTTTCTTGGCCCTGAAAGAAGAGCACTTTGGATCAAAGACCTTCGAGCCTTTCGAAGGGAACCCAGGCAATGGGCTCAGGTGCTCGTGTTTGGGTTTTTACTGTTCCTTTATTTTGGCAGTGTGCGAAGATCTTTTCGTGGTGATGTTACCTGGCCCTTTCAGAACGGCGTAAGTTTTTTAAATCTCTTTGCGGTATCTCTCCTTCAATGTACTTATGTGGGCAGGTTTGTATTTCCCATGATAAGTCTTGAAGGCAGAAACTTCTGGATCCTTGGTTTGATGCCGTTAAGCAGGGATTCTATACTTTGGTCCAAATTTCATTTTGCATTCTGGAGCACCACTCCGATTGCGGTTGCACTGGTGATTTTCAGTGACATTATGCTTCGTATGCCGATGGATTACTTTTTTATTCATGTTTTCACCACAATTTCTCTTGGCTTCGCAATATGCGGACTGGGGGTGGGCATGGGTGGTTATTTACCAAATTTCCGCGAGACCGATCCGGCAAGAATAGCCGCAGGTTTTGGCGGGACGGTGAATCTGGTGCTTTCTTTGTTTGCACTCATCGTTTTGGCTGGGCTTCTTGGTGGAATCTGGCATTTGAACCATTCCACCCAAACTTTGATGTCTCCGGGGTTTTGGGGTATCACCATTTCCCTTAGCAGTTTTTTGGTTGGCTGTATTCTGTCATTTTTGACAGGGATGATTCCGATGACTGTGGGTGTAAGGCATTTGAAGGAAATAGAGTTTTAGGTTTATAAAAGAGACTTGGCAGTCTGTGACAAAAGGTAAGCAGCCTTGTCCATTTCTTCTTCCGTGCTAAATCTTCCCACGGTTAGCCTGAGGGCGCCCTCCATGGAATCTTTGCTGGCCCCCATGGCGCATAAAACTTGGGAATGATTTACTTTGCCTTCGTGGCATGCTGAACCGGTGGATGCTGCCACATCTGGGGTTTTCTCTAGGATTTCCCATCCTTTGCAACCGGAAATACTGATATTTAAGGTGTTGGGGAGCCGTTTTTCTGGATGGCCATTCAGGGAAATTTTATCTCCCAGTTCGTTTTTTAAATGATTCCATAATCTGTCGCGAAGACTTTGAAGGCGGAAAGGTTCGCTATCAAGGTTTTGGTGGCAAAGTTCCGAGGCAACTCCAAGGCCGGCAATATAAGGAACATTTTCAGTGCCGGCCCTTTTTCCTTTTTCGTGGTCGGCTCCATGTAACCAGGATTGCACTGGAGACCCGATTCGGGTGTAAAGAACCCCCACCCCTTTGGGGGCATATAGTTTGTGTCCGGCAATAGTCAGGAAATCTACTCCAAGTTGTTTTACATCAATTGGAACTTTTCCGGTCGATTGGGCTGCATCCGTGTGGAATGTTATTCCTGTGTTGTTGGCGATACTTGAAATTTCTGCAATCGGCTGAAGGGTTCCAACTTCGTTGTTGGAATGCATGATACTGATAAGCCGGGTATCCTTGCGTATAAGTTTTTTCACTTCATCCGGGTTTACGACACCCATGCCATCCACCCTGGCAATGCTTATCGAGAAACCAAGTTTGGTTGCAAAAGCCGCAGCTTTGGATGTTGCGGGGTGTTCAATGGCGCTAATGATCATATGGCCTTTTTTGCGAAATAATGTGTTCCAAAAACCCGCTATTTGCTGGATTAGAGTCCCTAAAATCGCTTGATTGCTTGCCTCGGTGCCCCCGGATGTAAAAATAATTTCTTCGGGTTGAGCGTTGATCAGTTTGGCTACCTGCAAGCGGGCTGTTTCGATGGCTTCTTTTGCTTTTTTGCCATAAAAATGGGTACTTGAAGGGTTTCCAAAATCAGAATTCAGATAATGGATGATTTTTTTCCCGACCTTTGGATCGATGGGCGTTGTGGCATTGTAATCCAAGTAAATTGGCAGCATGATTTTTCCGGTAAGTTAGGAATATATCGGTTGTTATGATGATAACCCATAAACCTGTCTTGGAAAAGTTTGTAGGTATTGGCTTTTTCTTGCAATCCTTTTGCTAGCGGGAAGGATTGATTTGGGCCCAGGCTTTTTTATTTGGACTCATACGCGGTTTCTTAACCTAAGGTTTTTGAAAATGTACAGCATCCTGCTTGTTGGTTTGTTAGGTGGAGCTTCTGAAAATCCCCATTGGCATTTGAGAAAGCACTATGCTGTGAATGAGTCGGGGGGATATGTTTACGGTCATGGTGTGTATGGCGGTGGGTATGGGGCTTCATTTAATTATGGCCCATACTATGAAACTGGTTTTGGTTATTCCTACTTTGGAACCTGTTATGGAAATTATTATGGGCCATATTTGAAAGATCCAGTTTATTCAACGCCCCCCGGTGCCATTCCAAGGGTTCCCCCACAGAAACCTACCCTTCAAGAAATGGTTCCCCCGCAGCTTGATTTGTTGCCAACCCCGAAGACTTCCCGGGGCAACGGAGGAAGATTGCTGATCGAGGTTCCTGAACAGGCGTCATTAAAAGTGAATGGTCAAAATGTTGATGTAAAGCATGGTATTGCAATCGTACCCGCTGGCGACATACCCGAGGGTAAATCTAAAGTATTTGAAATTCGAATGGAAGGCTTGGCTTCAGGTAAGGTTATTCAAAAGAATAAACGAGTGATGCTCGGATCCGGTGAAAGAGCATCCATAAGTTTTGTTGAGGATTCTGGAGAAGGCTTTGTTGCCAAATAAAGCTTTCTCGTTTTTTAAAAAGCGGGGCTATGCTCCGCTTTTTTTATTGGATAAGCGTCGAAATATATAAAAACAAGCCAATCATTCCAAGAAACGAAATCATTCTTGTTCCCCAGCGGTAAGCCTCCAGCGCAATGGTGGGCCAGTCGTCATGACGAGTGGCGCTATAAACCAAGCTAACCATAACAATCAAGATTGGAAGGTGCCAGTAGTACCCAGCGGATAAGAAGATGAATTCATTCATGGGAATCATCCTTTATTTCGCGTGTCTTTGTTTTTTTGAGCCGGAACCGGCCCGGCAAAGGCGTCATAAATAACCATAATATTTAGCAGACCGGCTATTACCGTGTAGACCCATCCCAAATCCCAAGCCCGGTCACTTCGGTTTTGAAGTAGGTTAAGTTCTGTTTCGGGAGGGGTTCTTTGGTATTTACCAAGAATCGGATCTGCAGGGCAATCCTCGTCCTCATCATACTTGGACCATTGGTAAATTGCGGGCCAAGCAGAGGCTCCAACCCAAAATTGGGCTCCGTATTGCATTCTGTAACTAAGGCAGTTGGGAATCCTTATAGAGAATCCCATTGGTTTTAGTTCCATGACGGGAAGGTTCTTGGCGCGTGGCAAATAAACGTTTTTCCATTGTCCGAGAAATTGACCGTAATAAAAAAAAATGTTGATGCATAAGAAAAAAAGAAGGCCCTTGGCGATCCTGCCCTGAGAAATCTGCCCAAGACCCGGAATAAGAAAGCTTAGAATAGCTCCAAATAATCCCGGCTCGTAAGAGAGTTCTGTATTGCTATCTTCGGGAATGGATGTCGTGGAACTCATCAGCCCATGTTTCTAGCGAAGTATCTTGAATAATTAGAAGTCAAGATACACGATATTATTTTGCCGGCCAAGGAAAAGATCCTGTGAAAAACAAAACCGCTGCAAATACCATGAGCATAATTCCAACGAAACCAAGGACATCCATCCAAATACCCTTGGAAGGCTGAACCATTTCATTACCGCTAGTTTTTTGATGATCGGGGATTTTGGAAATTTTGGGTGTTGAAGGCGTTATTGGGGCTAGGGGCTTAGTTTCATCGGAAATGGTGGGAAAAGTTGTTGGTTTCTTTTCTTCGGTAAGTAAGACCTTTGGTGGTATTGGCGGGGCTTCTTGTTTTGCAATAGGATTTGTCGCCAACGTTCCCTTGTTTTTTTGTTCCCAAGCTTCTGCCAATGGGCCCCATGTCAGGGAAGATGGCTTCCAGGTAGTTGCCGGAATAGCGGGTGACTCTGGTATTAGCTCGTTTTCATCGGAAGGCAGAATGTTTTCGTTGGTTTTGTAATTGACTGGGCTTTTTTCCTTTTGTGACAAGGCTTCATTCTTCTCAGTCATTGAAGCCCAAGGAGATTCAAGTGGATTGTAAATTCCCTGACTTGCTAAAGAGGCTTCATCCGAGCTGTTGCCAGGCGCTGCCTCTGGTAAGTTCAGCATTTTTTGAACCAATGCGTCCAGTTCGTCCAATTGCTTTCTGGCCAGGTGCAGGTTTCCAAGGGTTGCTTGTTGGTTTGCCACGGCAATCCTCAATTTGAAGTATAATTACCAAATAACCAAGTTGATTCCGCAGGGAAATAACAATTATGGCTGATCGTTTCTATGCCAGTTCTATCAAGGAAAAAGGTATTCAGGAAATCAAGGGGCCTGAAGCTCACCATCTTGCCGTGGTTTCCAGGGTCCCCAAAGGGGCCAGGGTTACCCTTTTTTCAGGAGATGGCTGGGAATATGAAGCTGAAGTTTTAGAAATTCGCAAAAACCTTGTGACTTTGGATGTTTTAAGCGCCAATTTGGTTTCCAGAGAACCGGAGGTTGAAGTTACAGCATTATGTGCTTTACCAAAATCTCACCGAGGGGACTTTCTAATCGAAAAAATGGTTGAAATTGGAGTTAAACGGTTCGTTCCGTTGGTATGTGAAAGGTCCCAATATCGTATCCAGCAGTTAAACCTTGATAAAATTCACAGGCATGTTATCGAAGCCAGCAAGCAATGTGGCAGAAATAAATTCATGGAAATTGGTGATCCAATTGAGTTGGCAAATGTTTTAAAGCAGCCTTTGGATTCAAATTCTGTTCACTTGATTGCCCATCCTGGAAATCAGGAGTTAAGGTTGGCATCAGTGCCAAAATGTGAAAAATTCAAAGTGCTGATCGGGCCTGAGGGGGGATTTTCGGAAACGGAATTTCAGAATGCAGTGCAAGCAGGGTGGCAACCTACCCTTCTTGGGGAAAGTATTTTAAGAGTCGAAACGGCTGCAATTGTTTTCTGTTCAGGGCTGATACTTAAATA
This sequence comes from Planctomycetota bacterium, assembly GCA_041180805.1. GTDB lineage: Bacteria > Planctomycetota > Planctomycetia > Gemmatales > Gemmataceae > JBEGQX01. Next base: position 35,569 of record JBEGQX010000103.1, on the reverse strand, counting down.
TTAACGCTTTTCGCAATAATCAACCAAGGCAGCAACCTCGGTGCGAAGGTTTTTGCGGTGAACTATCCTGTCCACAAAACCATGCTGAAGCAGAAATTCACTCGTTTGAAATCCTTCAGGAAGTTCAAGTCGGACTGTATTCCAGATCGTCCTCTTTCCAGCAAAACCAATCAGAGCCCCGGGTTCGGCAATGGTGATATCCCCTTGAAATGCAAAGCTTGCTGCAACACCACCCATGGTAGGATTGGTAAGAATGCTTATATAAAGGCAACCAGCTTTTTGGTGTCTTGCCAAAGCAGCAGAGACCTTGGCCATTTGCATCAAGGAAAGAATACCTTCCTGCATGCGGGCACCACCACCAGAACCGCTTACTATTATCAATGGAAGTTTTAATCTGGTTGCTTCTTCGGCGGCCCGCGTCAACTTTTCTCCCACAACGGAGCCCATGCTTCCTGCCATAAAGGCGAAATCCGTAATTCCCACAACAACGGGTCTTCCGCGGATAAATCCCCTGCCAACAGCAGCGGCATCCGGCAAAGAAGTTTTTGCCTGTTCAGCCTGAATTCTTTCCTTGTAGGTAATTCTGTCTTTGAACCCCAATGGGTCGCAGGGTTTTAAATCTCGAAACCATTCTTCAAAGCTATCTTCGTCTAGAAGCTGGTCAATGCGTTCCGGGGTTGGCATGTAAAAATGGTGATCGCATTCAGGGCAAACATGAAATCGTTCTTCAACGTCTTTGCGGAAAAGACTGGCTTTGCAAGAAGAACAGCGAATCCAAAGGCCCTCGGGAACACCACGCTTGGGGCGTCCTGAAAGTGCGCTAGGTTGGTTGATGTCACTTGGTTTCATGTAAAAATACTTCCTTGTCTGCTGATCTCTCGCTAATAGGCCCACCTTTAGCATAGAAGTTAAATAAATCCATGGAAATACCCTTCTTTAAGATGATATCCCCTTGAGCAACCATCCAGAAATAGGTATGGCACCTTTGCGAATAGAATTTTCAAGGGAGAATATGTTCTTGACTAAACATTACTAATATCATAATCATTATGATGTTTTGAGGATGCGAGTTTTTTAAATGCCTGACTTTCAGCGATTTTTTACTGGGTTTAACGGCCTGATCACCGGGGCAGTGGTCGCCGCTGTTTTATTGCTTGTTTCTATCCAGCCCATGAGCAAGGCAAATGTTGGGCAAAAACTGGAACTCTTGCATGTTTCTTTTGATCCGACTCGCGAGGTTATCCAAGAAATTAACACCAGTTTTTCGGATCATTTGAAGGCCTTGAAAGGCTTGAATGTCAATATTTTGCAATCACACGGCGGTTCTGGCAGTCAGGCTCGTGCCGTGGTGGATGGTTTACAAGCCGACATAGCCTCTTTGGCATTATGGACAGATATTGAAATACTTGGCAGAAAAGAACTTCTTCACAAAGGTTGGGAAAGTTATCGCGGAGTTGAACATCCACCTTGGGCAACGGCGATTGTTTTTCTTGTCAGAAACGGAAATCCTAAAAAAATCAAAGATTGGGACGATTTGACCCGGAATGATATTTCCATCATCACTCCAAATCCCAAGATCTCAGGCAATGGCCGTTTGGTGTTTTTAAGTGCTTGGGGTTACTCCCTTCAAAAAGGTGATTCTCTCGAAAAGGCGGCGGAATTTCTTCAGGGTATTTATAAAAATGTTCCAGTGATGGATGCATCAGCCAGGGCTTCTCAGGTGACATTTTTTCAGAAAAAAATTGGCGATGTGCAACTGGCTTTTGAAAGTGAAGCCTTGATGGCTGTGAAGGAATCCAAGGGCGAACTCCAGATCGTATACCCTTCGGTAAGCATCCGGGTTTCCCCGCCTATTTCGATTGTGGACAAGAATGTTGATGCAAGATCCACGCGTGAAATGGGGGAACTGTATCTGGGATATTTTTACAGCAAGGATGCCCAGAGAATCATTGCCAAGCAGGGATACCGTCCAATGGATCATGAAGTCTTCAAGGAATTTGAGAAAAGTTTTCCTGCCATGACCTTTTTTGATGTCTCTTTGGTTGGAAAAAACTGGACGGACGTGCAGCAGGGTTTCTTTGGTGAGGACGGGATATTTGACCAGGTTTTCAAAAGAATTCGGAGAGATTCCAAGTGATGACTGATTATGGGCAGGGTGATTTTCATGCGTAGTACCAGTCCACTGCCAGGTTTAAGCCTCAGTCTTGGCTTTACTGTCACCTATCTCAGCCTTTTGGTTCTGATACCGTTATCCGCAAGTTTCATAAAAGCAGGCATGCTAAGCTTTTCTGATTTTTGGGATATAGTCTGGAGTGATAGAACCCGGGCAGCCTACTCGCTGACTTTTTTTAGCGCCTTTGTGGCTGCTGTTATCAATGCGGTTTTGGGGTTTCTTGTGGCATGGGTATTGGTGCGATACGAATTTCCGCTGAAAAAATTGGTTGATGCCATGATAGATCTGCCCCTGGCGTTGCCAACGGCCGTGGCGGGCTTGGTTTATTCCAGTCTGTATGTGGAATCTGGCTGGTTGGGGCAGTTTTTGGTTCCCTTGGGAATCAAGGCGGCGTATTCCAAATTTGCCATCATTTGGGTTTTGGTATTTACCGGATTCCCATTTGTGGTTCGAACTGTACAGCCTGTATTGGAAGAATTGGACCCCGAGGTGGAGGAAGCCGCTGGCATATTGGGAGCAAGCAGGCTTCAGACATTCTTCCGAATTCTTTTGCCAACCGTTTTTCCAGCAGTTTTGGCTGGTTTTGCCCAGGCTTTTGCCAGGGGTTTGGGGGAATACGGCTCTGTGATTTTTGTGTCCAGCAATATTCCCTATGAAACGGAACTTGCCCCGGTTTTGATTGTCACCCGTCTCGAGGAAATGGCTTTTCCTGAAGCCACGGCAATAGCAACTGTTCTTCTGGTTGCCTCTTTTATGCTTTTGGCGTTCATTAACACGGTTGAATACTGGAGCAAGCATCGTGGCACTTGATCCTCAGTCTCAAATACCTGTGGTTAAGCGTCGGCCCCAAGATCCCAAGTGGGTTCGTGTTTTTCTCACGATATCGGCACTCTTTGTGGTTTTACTAATTATTGGCATCCCTGTGTTGCATGTCTTTTTCAGGGCATTTGAAAATGGAGTTGGATCTTACCTGAAGAGCCTTTTTGGAAATGCCAACACCAGGCATTCCATACTGCTTACATTGTCCATCGCCCCTCGTGCGGTGCTATTAAATCTGATTTTTGGTTTGGCGGCGGCATGGTTGATCGCCCGGTTCAGGTTTCCCGGTAGAACCATCCTGCTTACTTGTATTGACCTGCCTTTGGCGGTTTCACCCGTGGTGGCTGGATTGGTTTTTGTGTTGATGTTTGGAATGCAGGGATGGTTTGGGGCTTGGCTTGCGGATCATAACTTGCAGGTATTGTTTGGGACTCCTGCCCTGGTGTTGGCAACTTCTTTTGTGACACTTCCGTACATTGTCCGTGAAATAATTCCAGTGCTTGAGGCGTATGGCGAGGAGGAAGAACTTGCGGCCGTGAGCCTTGGCGCCAATGGCTGGCAAATGTTCTGGCGAATTACATTGCCAAATATTCGTTGGGCTCTCTTATACGGCATAATCCTCTGCAATGCGCGTGCCATGGGGGAATACGGCGCCGTGTATGTGGTTTCCGGCAGGGTTTCAGGAATGAATGACACCATGCCTTTAAGGGTTGAAAAGCTTTTTCAAGAGTATGATATGCCAGGTGCTTTTGCCCTGGCCTCGGTACTTACATTCGTTGCATTGATTACCCTTGTTTTGAAAACTTATCTTGAAAAGAATCTCATGCCAAAACATGGAACAGAATCGGCAGGGCAAAAATGAGCATATCCATCAAGAATGTATCCAAGCGATTTGGGAAATTTTGTGCCCTGGATCACATCAACCTTGAAATAGAAGCCGGCACTTTGGTTGCTCTTCTTGGGCCATCCGGTTCAGGGAAAACGACTTTGCTTCGCATCATTGCTGGTCTGGAAAACGCAGATGAGGGGGCTGTGCTTTACCATGATGAAGAGGTGACATCCAAGTCTGCCAAAGATCGAAATGTTGGATTTGTTTTTCAGCATTATGCTTTATTCAGGCACATGACAGTTTTTGACAATGTTGCGTTTGGCCTTAGTGTTCGTGGTTGGCCAAAGGAAAAAATTCAGGAACGGGTTGGCGAATTACTTCACCTTATACGTTTGGAAGGATTGGAAAATCGCTATCCCGCACAGTTGTCGGGTGGCCAAAGGCAGAGAATTGCGCTTGCCAGGGCGTTGGCTGCACAGCCCAAGGTTTTGCTTTTGGACGAACCTTTTGGCGCATTGGATGCAAAGGTAAGGCTGGAGCTAAGGGAATGGCTGAGAAGGTTGCATGACGAAATTCATGTCACCAGCATTTTTGTGACGCATGATCAGGAAGAGGCATTTGCGGTTGCAGACAAAGTGGTGGTTCTGCGTGGTGGAAAGATTGAGCAAATGGGGCCTCCAACCGAGGTTTTTGAACATCCTGCCAATGCGTTTGTGATGGATTTTCTGGGCCAGGTAAATGTCTTTGAGGGCTTGGTGCAGGATGGGGCTCCGCGCATTACCGGATATTCGAGCATTAAAGGGCAGCCAAACAAGGATTTTTGTGCCAACACCATATATGTTCGGCCTTATGAATTGGACATAGAGTTAGGGGCGGCAGCTTTGGGGGCGCTTCCCGCGAAAATAATCCATGTGAATCCTGCGGGACCAGTTGTTCGCATTCATCTGCAAGATCCATCTTCCGAGGCCAGGGTATTTGTGGAATTAACCTTTGCCAAATACAGGGAACTTGGAGTCAGCATTGGGCAAATGGTCCATATCCAACCCAAAAAAGCCAGGGTGTTCAGCCAGGATTATGTCATCTAATGCTGAAAGAATTCTATTTTGAAGTGGGTATGTGGAAGCATCTATCGGGCATTTGGCGAATGGCATGAATGATTGGTTTGAAATCCATGTGGCTCAAGATGTTTTTTTCGACATCAATTCCCGGTGCGACCTCCAGCAGTTCCAAGCCGAGGCCGTTTAAACGAAAAACAGCTCGTTCAGTTATATATAAAACTTCTTCGGCTCTGCGATAATCTGGTGAAGAGCAGAAACCGATCTGTTCAACTTTGGAGACAAACTTCCTGATGTCCCCCTCGCGGAGGATTTGAAGCTTTCCATCCATCACATGAATTTCCAGTCCGCTGGTTGTGAAAGTTCCGCAAAAAATAAGTTTTCTTGCATTGTGCGAAATGTTCACAAAACCTCCCACTCCGGCAAAGCGATTTCCAAACTTGGAAACATTCACATTTCCCCGGGAGTCTATCTGGGCTGCTCCCAAGGCTGCGAAATCCAATCCGCCTCCATCATAAAAATCAAATTGTGCGGGTTGATCGATGACAGCGTTCGGATGGCTGGATGCTCCAAAACTTAAACCGCCTGCGGGAATGCCCCCTATGGGGCCACTTTCCAAGGTAAGCGTGCATTTGCCAAGCAACCCTCTTTCTGCAGCCATTAAGGCAATTCCCTCTGGCATTCCAATGCCCAGGTTAACAACGAATCCCGCTTTAAGTTCATCGCAGGCCCTGCTGGCGATGATCCTTCTTTCATTCAGGGGGAGTTGGGGTAGGTCAGTGAATTGGTTGTCTTTTGCGGGTGTGCAGTAGGATTGGTTGAAGTGTTCACCAAACGTCTGGGGATGTTGATCCGGTGTTGAAACAACAATTTTGTCCACCAGAATTCCCGGAACAGCAATGGTTTTTGGAGGTGCCGCATGGGGAAGTATTCGTTGAACCTGGGCAATTACCTTACCACCACAATTCCTCACCGCCTGTGCTATGGGGAGCACCTCCCCCAAAATCGCTTCGTCTTCCATGACAAGTCCGCCATGAATATCTGCTGCGGTGGCACGAATTAAACCGATATGGATTGGGAACCCTTTGTAAAAAAGCCAGGTTTTACCATCCAAGTTTATGCGTTTCACCAGTTCTTCCTGGGTGCGGGTGTTTAATTTGCCTCCGCTGTGGATGGGGTCAATGAAGGAACCGAGTCCAACATGGGTGATACAGCCGGGGCGACCTGCCGCAATATCACGCAAAAGTTGGCAAATAACACCTTGCGGAAGATTATAAGCCTCAATTTCATTATCCATGGCCAGTCGGCCCAGGCCGGGCGCCAACCCCCAATGTCCGCCAATGGCTCTTTTAAGAAGGTATTTGTGGGCGAGATGGTTCAACCCTCTTCCTTTTCCATCACCCTGCCCTGCCGCATAAACCAGAGTAAGGTCTCTGGGGAAACCAGTTTTCAGGTATCGGTTTTCAATCGCGGTCGTCAGCGCTTCCGGATGGCCGGCGCCGACAAAACCACCACAAGCAAGTGTTGCCCCATCCGGAATCAGTTGAACTGCCTCCTCTGCCGTGGCAATTTTGTTTTCGACAGGATGAATCATCCCCACCATCCCCCGTTCACATGAATGACTTGCCCGGTAATATAGGTGGAAAGCGGACTACAGAGAAACAGTATGGTGTTGGCGATTTCCTCGGGTTCTCCAAAACGGTTCATGGGGATTTGTTCAAGCATCTTGGAGCGCGCTTTGTCCGGGATGGATTTACCCATTTCTGTAAGCACAACCCCTGGTGCCACCGCGTTAACACGTATTTGCTTGCGCGCCAATTCCCTGCCAAGCACTTTGGTTAATCCGATAACTCCTGATTTTGCCGCAGCATAATTCGCCTGGCCAAAGAAGCCAATCACCCCACTGATCGAAGCAAGGTTTACAATGCTGCCACCGTTTTGCAGTTTCTCTGTGGCGACCTTGCAGGTGTTAAAAACTCCGGTGAGATTGGTGTCGATCACGTCCTGCCATTCGGTGGAAGTCATTTTCTGAATGGTCTTATCCCTCAATATCCCCGCGTTATTAACCAGGAAATCCACACTACCAAAACGTTGGATGGCCTTGTCAAAAAGTAATTCCACTTCATTTATTTTTCGAATGTCGGCACCAACAGCCAGGGCGTTATTTCCCAAGCTTTCAGAAACTGAGATTGCCAGAGGTTCATTGGCTTTTGAATTGTCCGGAAAATAATTGATGACAACATTCGCTCCCGCCTGGCTGAAAGCTTTTGCAGTGGCGGCGCCCAAACCTTGGGAAGCACCGGTAATGATTGCTGTTTTTCCGGTAAGGTTGATTTCTTTCATGAAAAGGCCTTTTCCAAGTTTGGAATGCCGTATGGATGTAACTTAATCTCCGATCATAACCATAAAAGGGACCTTAAGAAAGTTTTCACTTTTGTAAAATGAAAAAGGGCACCCAAGGGGATGCCCTTATTGGATTAGAGTTCAGAGGCTTCCTATTTAAAGGTTGTCAATTTCTCCCAGAGCCGCAAACGGGGTGCCTTCCACATACTCCAGGAATGCTCCGCCACCAGTGGATACATGTCGCATTTTTTCCGCTAGGCCAAATTCCTCCACGGCTTCTGCGGTTTCTCCCCCGCCGACAACCGTAACCCCGTTGGAGGCGGACATGGCGTTGGCAACCGCACGAGTTCCCTTGCTGTAGGGCTCATCCTCGAATTTTCCCATGGGACCATTCCAAAGTACCGTGGCAGCCTTGTTGATCTCTGCGCAATACTTTTCAATGGTTTTTGGGCCGATATCGATCCCAATCCATCCTTCAGGAATTTCCCCTTCGAAAACTTTTGCGCCTTGTGGTTCATCTAGTTTCTGGACAGCAAGGTGATCCACGGGAAGTTCAATCTTGCCTTTGCCAAGGTCAAGAAGTTCCCGTGCGACATCAAGCTTGTCTGCTTCGACTCTTGATCCACCAATGTTTTTGCCTTGAGCCTTCATGAAGGTGTAAGTCATGGCTCCACCGATAATTACTTTGTCGACCTTGGCGAGCAGTGCCTTGATAAACTTGATTTTGTCAGAAACTTTGCCCCCGCCGAGAATTCCAAGCATTGGTCTTGGTGGGTTGGAAAGCAATTGATCCAGAATCGACAATTCCTTGGCGACCAGGGTGCCCACAACGCGTGGTTTTCCCTTCATGGATGCTGGCACACCAAGCATGGAAGAATCCTTGCGATGGCAGGTCCCGAAAGCATCGTTCACATAAATGTCCCCCAGGCTTGCAAGTTCACTGGCAAAGGAAGTATCTCCTGCCTGTTCGCCTGGATGAAACCTGACATTTTCTAAAACCAAAACTTCACCGGCTTTCAAAGCGGCTGCGGCATTTTTTGCATCTTCCCCAACGACGCTGTCAACTTTGTGAACCGTCTTTCCCAGCAATTCTCCCAGTCTGTGGGCCACTTTGTTCATCTTGAAAGGCGCGTCCTTGGCTGGGTCGCCCTTTGGCCTGCCCAGATGACTCATCGCGATTACAGCGGCGCCCTTGTCGAGCAAAGCTTTGATGGTGGGTAATGCCCCGCGGATTCTTCGATCGTTGGTGATGTTGCCATGCTCATCTTGTGGAACATTGAAGTCTACGCGAACAAGAACTTTTTTGCCGTGGATGGTACCCAAGTGGCTTACATCTTTCTTAGCCATAGTTTTTCTCCCAATAAAAAAGGGTGAGCGAAACATCGCCCACCCGGAAACACTAACCAGATGGTTATTAAAGCATCTTGGACAATTTAAGCGCGAGATCGGATGTCCTTACGCTATAACCCCATTCGTTATCGTACCATCCGAAAACCTTAACGGTCGTTCCCTTGCCCTTGGGGCTAACCAGGGTGGATTGTGCATCAAAGATGCAACTATGTGGATTATCGATGATATCCGATGAGACGATTGGGTCTTCGGTATATTCCAGAATACCCTTCAGCGCTCCATTGGCTGCTTCCTTGAATACAGCGTTAACTTCCTCGACTGTGACTTCTTTTTTCAATTCCACAGTAAGGTCTGTGATAGAGCCGTCTGGTACAGGAACTCGAAGGGCGGTACCGTCTAGCTTGCCGGCAAGACTGGGAAGCACTAATCCAATCGCCTTGGCGGCACCTGTTGAACTTGGGATGATGTTGCAACCTGCGGCACGAGCCCTGCGCAGGTCTTTGTGAATCTGGTCGGCAACATTTTGATCGTTGGTGTAGGCGTGGACCGTTGTCATCACACCACACTTGATGCCAAACTTTTCATCCAGAACCTTGGCCATGGGGGCCAGAGAGTTCGTGGTGCAGGAAGCGTTGGAAATACACTTCATGGCGGCAGTCAATTCATGATCGTTTACGCCGAGAACAACCGTCTTGTCTTCACCTTTGGCAGGGGCGGTAATGATTACCTTTTTTGCGCCAGCGGTAATATGATCCACGAAACCACCCTTGGGGCCTTCCTTTTCAGTGAAAAGACCGGTGGATTCGATCACAATGTCAACGCCCATGGCACCCCAGGGAAGTTTACCTGGTTCCCTTTCCTTGAGCACCTTGATGGTTTTTCCATTCACAATCAGAGAATCGTCCTTGGAATCCACCGAGTAGGGGAACTTTCCATGAACCGAATCATATTTCAAAAGTAATGCAAGGCTCTTGGGGTCGCTAAGATCGTTGATGGCAACGATTTCAAGGTCTGCCTTCTTTTCCATTAAAGCCCGGAAAACCATGCGGCCAATTCGGCCGAAACCATTGATACCTACCTTAACTGCCATGTTGAAACCTCACTGAGCATGGAATGGTTGAATGATTTTAACCCTAGCTGAACATTTCCGAAAACTGACCCTTACGGCGCGGTAATTTCGGTGGCCGAGACCAACTAGCGTTTCTAGCAATACTATTATGGTTTTTTGAGGCGAAGTCGAGGGTAAATGCCCGGTTCTTCACCCAAGGCCAAATTATCAACAAAACCTTAAAGGGGAACGACATGGCAAAGACTGTAAAGGTTGCGGTAACGGGTGCGGCGGGACAAGTTGCATATTCCATGCTGGCTCGATTGGCCTCCGGAGAGGTTTTTGGACCTGAGACCAAAGTCATTCTGCAGCTTCTTGAAATCACCCCGGCACTGCCAGCTCTTGAAGGTGTAGCCATGGAGTTGGAGGATTGTTCATTTCCATTGCTTGAAAATGTTGTTTTAACGGATAACCCTGAGCGTGCTTTTGATGGATGTAATTACGCTTTGCTTGTAGGGTCTTTCCCTCGTAAACAGGGAATGGAAAGGAAGGAATTGCTGGGTATCAATGGTAAGATCTTTGTTGCCCAGGGGAAGGCGCTTGCCGCAAAAGCTGCGAGCGATGTTCGCATCCTTGTTGTTGGTAATCCTTGCAACACTAACTGCCTTGTTGCACGGTCGAACGGAAGAGAGATTCCCGCCGAAAGGTGGACTGCCATGACAAGGTTGGATCACAATCGTGCAAGGACAGCCCTAGCCAAAAAGGCTGGGGTTCCCTGCTCCGCCGTGACTCAGGTTACCATCTGGGGAAATCACAGTAACACACAGTTCCCTGATTTTCAAAATGCCAGGATTAATGGCCAGCCAGCGATCTCGGTCATCAATGACAAAAAATGGCTGGAAGAAACATTTGTTCCCATGGTGCAAACCCGTGGGGCGGCAGTTATCAAGGCTCGGGGTTTAAGTTCCGCTATGTCTGCTGCCAACGGTGCTATTGACCATGTCAAGAGCCTTGTCCACGGATCACCAAAGGGTGACTGGGTTAGCATGGCTGTGGTTTCCAAGGGAGAGTATGGCGTTCCAAAGGATTTGATCTTTGGCTACCCATGCACAACAGATGGAAAAGGTAATTATTCCGTTGTTGAAGGCCTTTCACATGATGATTTTGGCAAAGCCAAGTTTCAGGCAACCCTTCAGGAACTTCTTGAGGAAAGGGATGCAGTGAGTGAGTTGCTGCCAGCCTGATCCCTTTATGGTTTTTCTGACAAAGTTTCACGAAAGACTGACAAAAACTTGTAAGAACTATTTTCACCCTGGTGATCCTTCAAGGTTTTGTCAGTCTTTAAAATTGATTCGACCATCACGCCTTTCCCCAAATCTATAGTTACCTCTCCTTCCACAATGAATGGAAGTACAGGGAGCAAGTCTGCGGGCGCAGCAGGTGGGTTTTTTAGTTCAGTGGCTAGTTTGATGGTTGCTTTGTTACCTTTGATTTCCAAACACTCGTATTTTTGAGTGCTTTCCAGCTTTTCCCCGGTTCCCTGGGGTGGCTCCAGCGTGATTTGATAAGGTCTCAGCCATTTTGCTCCCTTTTCGATTGTTCCGGGTGGAACCACTATTCCAAATGGAAGCTCCATTTCGTATTTCGTTTCGGAACCGAAGTTAGATTCCTTGACCGACCTTACCCGGCCCTGGTTATCCATCACAATAGTGGCAATTTTTGGCCCAATGAATTTTTCCATCTGCTCTTTTAGTTGTGGTGTCCCCTCTTTGGGGTTTGCCGAATCATATTTCAGCAAGTCTCCCTTGGGGGTGGTGGTTTCTATCTTGATGGATTCAAGTGAAAGCGAAAGAGTCGCAAGGCCTTCTTTGGATACATCTTCCACCTGCCATTTTTTGGTAAGGGAAAGCTGATTTTTGAATTCTGTCTTGTTGTCACCCACTGATTCAAGTGCCTGAGTGGAATGTTCCACTTTATAGTAAAGCACCTGCCCTTTCTTCCATTGGAAAACCCCGGAATCATTTTGAGCGCTGGAGTTGCTTATTCCCAAGATAAGAAGCACCAAGGCAAATGGGGCCGTGAGTTTATTCATGATTGGATTTTCCTTGAACAAGTGATTTTGCCGGGAAAATGTAGCAAAGACTGGCAATTCAACCAAGATCATTTGTAAAAGTATCACCAGTCCAGGAAGTTTTTTAACTGAACATAAAAATCCTGATTGGGGCTGTGATGGTGGTCCTGATCTTTCATGGGATGAAAGTATTTTGGCGATGGCGCTGCGGCAAACAGTTCTTCACCCATCTTGAAAGGCACCAGTCTGTCCGCTGTGCCATGAGCGATGAAGGTCGGGCATTTACAAAGCTTTAGCCAATCCAATGTGTCGAGCTTTGTTTTTAAGTATTGTAAGCCCGGCATCCACGGATAAAGCTTTTTTGCCATGGCCTTGAACGAAGTAAAGGCACTATTTAGCACCAAGCAGGCCGGGGGATGATTCATGGCAAGTTTGGTGGCGATCGCTCCACCGAGGGACCCGCCATAATAAACTAAGTTACTCTCAGGAATCGATTTGGATTTGGTAAGGAATTCCAAAGCGGCATCCGCGGCAAAATAGCAGCCTTGTTCAGAAGGGGATCCGGTGCTTTTGCCGTAGCCTGGGTAATCAAATGCTAAAACCCCCACTTTGAGTAATTCATGCCACCGCCTGATTCCCTCAAAGCGATAGCTGATATTTCCACCATTTCCATGGCAGTAAATCGAGGCTCTTTTAGGGAACCCATCGGGGGGTGGCACCCACCAGCAGTGAATTTTATTTCCATCACGGGAAGTTAAGACTACATCTTCTACAAAATGGGAAATGGCAGGTTCATTCCAGCCCTTTCCGGCCTTGATTGGTTTGAAAAGAAAAAAGCTTTCAATTGCTTCAAGCATGTTTTGCCATTTTGGAGGCCGGTTTTCTGAAATAGGATTGCAACCATGATTTCCAAATTAAAAGCACCCAACCAGCATACCAAAGAGTGTCACCCCACAGGGTGTACAATGATGTTCTGCTGTCTATCGGTACAGAAGCGACAAGAGTGCCTTGTATTGCTTTGAAGTTTTGCCATTCTCTCATGGGAAGAGAGGTAGTTCCATTTGAAGGGTAGGAAACTTTCCAAATCATTGACCCACTCTTAGTGTCTTCCATTTTACTTTCAGGCGGGAGAATCCTTCCGGAACCATCTATCACACAACTGATGCCCATGTTGACACTTCGAATCATGGCCCTTCTTGTTTCAATGCTTCGGAATCTTGCGGCAGCAAGGTGCTGGTCGTGTTCCTCACTGCCTTTGAACCAGCCATCGTTGGAAATATTCACAAAAAAATCAGGCTTTTGGTTGTTGGAGAAAAAAGGGAGTGCGATGTTTGAGTCTGTATCTTCGTAACAAATGAGTGTCGCGAAAGAGAAAGCCTTTGGTGTGCCATGCCTTGTAAATTGAAGCAGGGGAAAACCCTCGCCAGAACTGATGGAATATTCGAAATCGTAAGGTGCGAACTTCTTAAGGAATGGAAGCAGGTCTTTTAGTGGAATGAATTCCCCAAAGGGTACCCGATGAATCTTGTCGTAACGGCCGCCGATTTCTCCGTCAGGCTTGACCAGTAATGCGGAATTGTAGCGCCTTTTTTCGCCTTCTGGATAAAGCACCTGCGAGTTCAAACCCAACAATATGGAAGTTCCCCAGCGCTTTTTCGATTCTTCTCCCAAACCTCTTTGCAACCGGAGAATGGTTTGCCAATCTTTTGGAATTTTATCCTCGGGTACTTTTTTTGAAACAGCATGCCATTCACGAGAGTAGCTTGTTTCAGGCCATATGATTAAATCAGGAGAATAAGTGTTTGCCAGATCCGAAAGCACCAGATAAGGGTCTGTTGCCAGTCTGGGTTTGCTCGAATCGTTTCTAAGGCTTTGGTCAACATTGCCCTGAAGGCTGGCGCAGGTGGGGAAATCCGCAGGATTGCCATTGGGTTGGTTTAACCTGAAAGAACCGTAAGCCAAGGTTGCTGCTAAAGCTGTACTAAAAATAATTACCTGAGGCAGTTGGTTTTTGAAGGGTTTTGTAATGAAATCGACCAGCAACCCCGACCCCATGGCGACCAAAAAAGAAACGCCATAAGTTCCTGATAAATCAGAAATTTGAATGATTCGAAGGAAATCATGCTGGGAATGGCCTATCAAATACCATGAAAAGCCACCCATTAAATTCGAGCGTAGGAATTCAACCAAAACCCAAACGAAAGGGAATGCAAGGGCTTTTGGAGCCAAATCGAAAAAGCCAAGAAAATATAGCGATACCGGGAAAAACAGGGAGCAGTAAAAAGATAATGCAAGCCAGGTGATATACATCCTTGGGTCTGCCAGTCGCATCCATTGCAATGCGGGTGTAAAAAAACACAAGCCGCAGACCCAGAATGCCAAGTATTTCATTTGTTTGGAAGCATTGGAGGTGGCAACCCAAAGTATGGGCGTCATTGCAACCCACCCCATCCATCCCCAAGCCACGGGGAAAAAAGATAAATACAAAAGCAAACTACTTGTTAAAGCGGGGATGAAAACCCAAGCTTCTTTGGTGAAAAGGGAAAAGGAATTTTTCCAGGCAGAGGCACCGCTTAGAGTATTTTTATCCTGGTTCATGTAGCATGACTCTGGTTGCAATCAATGACTTGCTGGGTGGTTGGTTTTAAGAACCGTAACAATGTCACCCGGATTCAAATTCGTTTCCCCTTCCGTCAAAATCATTAGGCCATCTGCGTTTGCCAGACCTAGCAAATCAGGTGATCCCTTCCAGTTGAGAGGTGTCGCATGAGAAACACCATCTTGGTTGTTCAACTGGACAGGCTGGCAAGATCGTCTGTCGGACTTACTTGTAAATTGCTCCGTGATTCTGGCGGATGAAAGAAATTTTTCTGGTGGATTGCCCCTTAGTGTTTGGATGGCCGGCCTGGCAAACAGGTGGAAACAGGCGAAAACGCTTGCTGGATTCCCGGGTAACCCAAAAACAGGGATGCCATTTTTTGTGGTTCCAAAAAGGAATGGTTTCCCCGGCTTTAGATTGATTTTGTGAACATGGATTGTGATGCCATGATTTTTAAGGATATCGGGAACCAGATCGTATTTGCCAGCGGATACCCCCCCACAAATGATGACCATGTCTGAGGAAACAGCCTCTTCTAGAAGCGCGGATATCCGGTCCGGGGTGTCCTGGGCTATTCCGAGATATTTGGGCAAAGCCCGGTAAGTGCTGCAAGATGCAACCAGCAGGGACGCATTTGTGTTTCTAATTTGGCCCGGTTTGGGAACCATGTTTGGTTCCACGATTTCGTTTCCTGTGGAAAAGATGGAAACTCTGGGAGATGGAAATGCCATTACGGAGGTTTTTCCGCAGGCAGCCAGAACTGCCATCCTTTGGGCATTTAACCGAGTTCCTTTCCTGACCAGAACCTGTCCTTTTTCGAATTCCATACCCTTGGGAAAAATATTGCATCCTTTGGGGTGTTGGTTTTTTTGAAAACGCACCATTCCATTTTCAACAAATGATTCTTCCCTGGGGATGACAATGTCTGAACCGAGGGGGATTTGAGCACCCGTCATAATCGGGTATGCAATTCCTGATTCTGCTACAACGGGGTCGCCCTGACTGGCGGAGATTTCTTTCCCAATTTTCAGGCCCCGGGGAGATGATTCCAAATCCCTTAAGGTTAAAGCGAAACCATCCATGGTTGCCTTGTCGAAAGGTGGGCTATCCATGTCCGCGCTTATGTCTTCCGATAATATCGACCCAATAACGGTGGAGGACGCAGGCGATATCTCTGGCTTTAAGGTATGGATATTTTCAAGAACAATTTTTCTGGCCTGTTCAATGGTGATCATGATGTTTATTCGGCTTCATAACCTAGGTAAGGGGCGAGCCAGCGTTCCATTTCGGAAATCGAAAACTGTTTTCTGCGGGCATAATTCTCAATTTGATCCCGGGTGATAAGGTCGATGGCGAAATATTTTGCATCCGGATGGCTGAAATAAAGTCCGCTGACGGAAGCTCCGGGATACATGGCAAAAGATTCCGTGAGTTTCATTCCGGTGGAAGCTTCAGCATCCAGTAATTGCCATAGTTTTTCTTTTTCGGTGTGATCGGGGCATGCCGGATAACCATAAGCGGGTCGAATACCCTGATATTTTTCCATAATCAGATCATCATTGGAAAGGTTTTCGGCTTTGCCAAATCCCCATTCTTTTCTAGATTTGGCATGCAAATATTCGGCGAACGCCTCAGCGAGCCGGTCTGCCAGAGCTTTGACCATGATGGAGGAATAATCGTCGTTAAGATCCTTTTGGAAATGGCTGGCAAGTTCATCGGCACCAATACCACCTGTCACGGCAAAAGCCCCCAGGTAGTCTTTTTTACCAGAGGATAATGGGGCTATGTAATCCGCCAGGCTGCGGAAACTTTCCTGCCCTTCCCTTTCCCATTGCTGCCTAAGCATTGGGAATCTCCACAGAACTTTTTCCCGGCTTTCATCCGCGAAAACCAGGATATCGTCTCCCTCAGAGTTGGCGCAGAAAAATCCATAAACACCGTTGGCTTGGATGGTTTTCTCGACAATCAATCTTTGGAGAAGTTTTTGGGCATGGTCATAAAGTTCCCTTGCATGTTTTCCCGCTTCGGGGTCATCCAGCAAAAAAGGATGTTTCCCTTTTAAGCCCCACGTCAAAAAGAACGGGGACCAATCTATATACGGAACCAACTCGCTTAAAGGTAAATTTTCCAACTGCCTGCAGCCGATAAACTCGGGCACCGGAGGAACGTAATTTTCCCAATGTATCTTGAATTTTCGGTTAACGGCCTCTTCGTAGGGAACAGTTTTACGCTGTTTTCGCTTGGCGAAGTTTTCCCTTTCGCGCTCTTGAGATTTGCGGTTTTCCGCATCGAGTGTCTTTCTGGTTTCCGGTTTGGTTAGTTTTTCCACCACACCAACGCTGCGGGATGCATCCTTCACATGAATTACTGGGTGGCTGTAGGTAGGGGCGATTTTCACTGCCGTATGTTTGGCACTGGTGGTCGCTCCGCCAATAAGCAAAGGGATATTGAAGCCCTGGCGCTCCATTTCCCGGGCAACATGAACCATTTCCTCCAAAGATGGAGTGATAAGGCCAGATAGGCCGATCATATCCACATTGTGTTTTTTTGCTGCCTCCAGAATTTTTTCGCATGGAACCATCACGCCCAGATCGATTGTTTCAAAATCGTTGCAGTTTAAAACAACAGCCACGATGTTTTTACCAATATCGTGAACATCACCTTTCACGGTGGCTATTAAGACCTTTCCCCTTGCCATATGTGCGGTTCCGGCTGCCAGCTTTTCCTCCTGCATGAAAGGTTCCAGGTAAGCCACCGCTTTTTTCATTACCCGTGCGCTTTTTACCACCTGTGGAAGAAACATTTTGCCCGCGCCAAACAGATCACCGACCGTATTCATTCCATCCATCAACGGGCCTTCGATGATATGGAGCGGCCTTTCGTAGTGCGTCCTGCACTCCTCGACATCCTGGTCAATGTGATCGGCTATTCCGTGGATCAAGGCGTGTTTCAGGCGCTCCTGAACTGTTGCATCTCTCCAGGATTTTTCGGTAGATTCTGTTTTCCCCTTCTTTTCCATGGTCTTTGCGAAATCTACCAACCGTTCAGTGGCATCCACCCTGCGATTAAGGAGGACATCCTCGACCTTTTCAAGAAGTTCTTTTGGAATATCCTCGTAGACCTGCAACTGGCCCGCATTGACAATCGCCATGTCCAGTCCGGCTTGGATGGCATGGTAAAGGAACGCGCTGTTCATGGCTTCCCGAACGGATTCATATTCCTTGCCCCGGAAAGCAAACGAAACATTGCTGACACCGCCACTGGTTTTGGCCAGGGGGAAAAGTTTTTTAAGTCGCCTCACCGATTCAAAGAATTCAACAGCGTAATTTGAATGCTCCTCGATTCCCGTGCCCACGGTGAGGATATTTGTGTCGAATATGATGTCCTCTGGTTCGTAGCCTGCCTTTTCCACAAGCAGGTGATAGGCCCTTTCGCTGATCCGCACCTTTTCGTCCGCAGTTACAGCCTGTCCATTTTCATCAAAAGCCATTACCACCACGGCAGCGCCATATTTTCGGATGATTCTGGCCTGTTCAAGAAATTTTTCCTCACCCTCCTTCAGGCTTATGGAATTAACAATACCCTTGCCTTGGATGCACTTCAGGCCAGCTTGCAGCACCAGAAAATTCGAACTGTCCACCATGATTGGGACTTCGGTCACATCTGGTTCTGAAGCAACCTGGTTCAGGAACTGGGTCATGGCTTTTTCGCCATCGATCAACCCTTCATCCATGTTGACATCAAGAATGTTTGCCCCATTTTGAACTTGGTCACGGGCCACCTTAATGGCTTCTTCAAATTGGTTTTCACGGATCAATCGGGCGAATCTCTTGGAACCTGTGATGTTGGTTCTTTCGCCAACGGTGATGAAACCGGTGTTTTCGCGGATTACCAGGGGTTTTGAGCCTGAATACCAAGACCAGTGGTTCCTGGCCCCAGTTTTTCTTGGAGCTATTCCCTCAACTGCTTGCGCAATCGATTTAATCCATGCGGGATTTGTTCCGCAGCAACCTCCCACAAGATTCAGCCATCCGTTTTGTGCGAATTCGCGAAGCGTGGCAGATGTTTCCTCGATGGTTCCGAGAAACCCTCCAAAGCCATCCGGCATACCGGCGTTTGGGTAACAACTTATTCGGTGCTTGCTGATGTTTGCCAGGCTTTCAATGGGTTCGCGCATCTGCTTGATGCCAACGGCACAATTCAAACCAACAGTCATCGGGTTGGCATGTGCTACGGAAGTATAAAATGCCTCTATGGGTTGGGCGGATAGAGTTCGACCATTGTCAAAAATGGTTCCAGAAACCATCACGGGGAGAATATTCCCGGTTTTTTCAAAGTAACTTTGAATGGCAAAAATGCAAGCCTTCATCACCAGAGTATCAAAGGACGTTTCTGGCAAAAGGATATCCACGCCCCCATCAACCAAAGCCTCGATCTGTTCGTAATAATTTGCAACCATCTCGTCGAAAGTAACTTCACGAGATGCCGGATTGTTGACATCCACACTAAGCGACAGGCTTTTCTTGGTGGGGCCTATACTTCCAGCCACAAATCTTGGTTTTGCGGGGGTTAGCTTTGTCATTTCATCAGCCGCTTCCCTGGCAATTTTTGCCGCGGCTATGTTCAGTTCCCTTACATGATCTTGGAGGGCAAATTCCTCCATACAAATCACGCTTGAATTAAAAGTGTTTGTTTCAATGATGTCTGAGCCTGCCTGAAGATATTCCATGTGGATTTTTTTGATCATGGAAGGCTGGCTGAAACACATCACCTCGGTGCAGTTTTTAAGCAAAACATGATGGTTTTTAAATCTTTCACCCCGATAGTCTTCCTCGGTGGGTTCATGGGCGTATATCATCGATCCCATGGCGCCATCCAGTACCAGGATTTTCTTTTCCAACAGTTCCTCAAGCCTGTATGCAGATTCTCGAAAATATTTACTGGCCATTATGTTTCCAATTACAACGTGACTTTATTCAATTCTTGAAACATTTCATTCAATGGGGAATATAGCGAAGTTGCGAGAAAAACGCAGCGTTGATTTTGGGAATTTGACAGACGATTGAATTTAGCAAGATTGCTGCAACAGCATTCAGTGAATTCCTTCAAGGGATAAAATTATCCCCTTCGACCTCCGCCCTCCATGGCAGTTTATCGCAGGCACATCCCTGGCCTTGGTGGAATTTCTTGAATGCTGCTGTCAGCATGAGGAGTGATCATAATGATTCAGCTGATCGTGTCAACGCTGGTTTTTGTCATGTTAAAATAAGTAGTTTTTAAACCCCGATAAGGGAGTGGGTTTAAAAAAATGCCCCCACCTGTGCCGTTTCAGCTCTTTTGAGAACCCGCATTTTAACCTTTGGGATCCTCAGCCTTGGTTTACGGATCCCGCTGCGTGGCGGGCTTGCATGCACCAGAATGCTATGATTGGATCCCCACGGGTACTCTTATCGGTTCGCCAAAAGTATAGCTAGGTGACGAACACCGCAGAGGCATTCCTATTATAACACTGGTGGTACATAATTGAACAATTGTTTTGGAGGAAAACATCAAATGCCTTTTATTACGATTCTATTTGCTGTGGATTTGATTTTAACAGGAGTTATTGGCTATCAGGTGACTGGTGCTGAAAGCGTGACAGCCTTAATACCTTCGTTTATTGGGGTGCCATTGCTATTGTTGGGATTTGTGGCATTTAAGGAAGGTTTCCGTAAACATGCCATGCATGCGGCCGTAATCATAGGACTTTTGGGCTTGCTGGGTACAGCCTCAGGTTTTTCCGATATTGGGCCATTGCTCAACGGGAAGCTGGAATTACTGAAAAAGCCTGCGGCCTCGGTTAGCAAAATAGTCACAGGCATGGTGTGTGCCCACTATGTGTTGATTTGCATATGGTCTTTTGTTGAGGCCAGATTAGCTGCAAGGGCAAAACAGGCTTGATGCCTGCCCTTAGATATAGGAATCAAATACCCTGACATTCGCCCAGTTTTCTTTGTTTTTGTCAATGAATTCATGATGGGATTTGGTTTCCTGATATTCATCGTGGTGCTTTTTGGTTTCAAAAACCAAATGCAAAGCCACATCAAAATTGAGGTCGTTAACTTCCCTGTTCAGCTCTTTGGCCAGGGTGCCAGCCGAAAAATAAACAATTCCTGCGTGTGGTTTTAGATATTTGTCACAATCATTAACCAAAGCTAGTGCTTTGGCTGCCGAGGCATCTTTTAGTTTGAAAAAAACCATGTGACCGAGCTGTTTTTCAGACATGATGATTCTTCCTAATGTAATGATTTGGCAAGATGGATGACTTTAAAACACAAAAACCCCTATTTCTTTAAGGGGTTCATAATACACCTGACTGGATTCGAACCAGTAACCTTCGGTTCCGTAGACCGATGCTCTATCCAGTTGAGCTACAGGTGCATATTGAGATAGTAGGATTCCAAGGGGAAAGTGTCAACGAAAGAAGGCTAAAGACGCTTGGGAATATGTTTTTGGTCGTTTAAGGGCGATTGTTGTTTAACTTGTTACGGTTGTTCTGCTTTTTACATGTTCAATATGGTGCGAAAGCATTTTTACGCATCCGTTTGTTTGCCTGTATAGGATTAAGGGGAAATACTCTCCTAGACCCACCTTAGTCATCAGGAGGATGCAAAGTGTCTATTAAGAAATTGTTTTTAACTTCGTGCTTGGGCTTGCTCCCGTTTGGAGTAATGGCCCAGGAGGCCCCTCAGGCATTTAATGCCCAGGTGGCTGCCCAGCAGATTCCCCCGGCAAGTTTGCCATCCAATTTGCCTGCCAACAAACCTGCTATGCAACCCATGATGGTTCCAGGTGGCCAGCAGATGATGCCTGAGCCAATTCCTGTTTCTGGTGGATATGCTCCGTATAACTACGACATGAATCCTCCCAAGATGCCTCCATACGCTTGGCCAACCTATGCCCCTTACAACAATTTTTCCAGGGTGGGTTATCCAGAAGCATACCCATACAACGCATGGCCTTTCATCGGGCCTGTGTATCCGTTCCCCAAGGTTCCCCCTGGTTGGAGATCTGTAAAGCTTGAATGGGATGATGGCCATTGGTGGTTTAGCCAGACAGCAACCAAACATCATTACTGGAAGTTGCGATACTGGTAACCAGTTTGGCTCAGAGAATTAATTTGCAAAAGCCACTCGTAAAGGGTGGCTTTTGCATTTTTAAAGGAGATTTACCGGATCAATATCTATACCAACTTCCACATTTGAAACAGGTGCGACTTTTTTAAGTCCCTCCCTTAGGAGTTGATGCAGCCCGGTATGGCTTTCCGCGTGAACTTGGATGTGGAAGCGAAATTGTTCTTTTAATTTGAAAACTGGAGCCTCGGTCGGGCCAAGAATTTTTATTCTTCCGGGGGGAGGTGTTTCCTTGCAAAAAGACTTTAATTCCAAACCAATCTTGTCTGCCAATTCTTGTGCATTGGCTGCATGAGTTGATTTAATGACGATCCGCGCCAGCCTGCAAAAGGGCGGATAGAATAAAGCCTTCCTCTGCGGGAGCTCATGATTGGCAAATGCCAGAAAATCATGTTCCGCAGCCAGCAATATCGCAGGATGATCGGGGTAATTGGTTTGAAAAAGCACCCTTCCCGGGCGATCCCCGCGCCCTGCCCTTCCGGCCACTTGGGAAAGAAGTTGAAATGTTTTTTCAGAAGACCTGAAATCAGGGATGTGGATGGCTAAATCAGGATTGATAACTCCAACCAGAACCACATTTGGAAAATCCAGACCTTTTGCAATCATCTGGGTTCCTATCAAGATGTGCACCAATCCTTCACGAAACGCATTGAGAATCTGCTCGTGGCTGCCATGTTTCTGGGTGGAATCTGAATCCATGCGGCGAATCACTTTGCCGGGGAAAAACTTTGCAATCTCCTCCTCTAATTTCTCGGTGCCGGCGCCTTTGAATTGGATAGTGGGGGTTTTGCACTCCTTGCAAATATTGGATGGTGTTTTTTCCATGCCGCAATGGTGGCATAGCAAAAGGTTCCCACGCTTGTGGTGGGTCATGGAAAGATCACACTTCTCACAAGTTTCAACCTTTTTGCAGTTTGGGCATTGAATAAAAGTGTGAAAACCACGCCTGTTCAAAAGAAGTATGATTTGTCCTTCGGACTCCAGAGCTTTTTTCATGGCTCTTATGAGGTCATCAGAAACAATTCCAGCAAGTGCCCTGCTCGCTGGTTTTGAGTGGCGCATGTCCACAATGCCCACGGGAGGCAACTGCAGATCTCTAACCCGGTTGGGTAGTGAAAGAAGCTTGTAGAGGCCTTTTTGGGCGTTTTGCCAGCTTTCCAGCGAGGGGGTTGCAGATCCCAATAAGATCGGGATGTTAAGCATCCGAGCCCTTTTCACGGCAATGTCCCTACCGTGATACCTGGGAGTTTTATCCTGTTTGAAAGAATTTTCATGTTCCTCGTCAATGACAATCATTCCAAGGTTTGGGCAGGGGGCGAAAATAGCGCTGCGTGCGCCAATAACCACATCAACTTCCCCGTCCAAAACCTTTTTCCAATTTCTGCCTCTTTCAGCGTCTTTAAGGTTACTGTGAAGAACCACAATGCGTGGAAACCTTTCCTGAAAGCGCCGAACCGTTTGAGGAGTAAGGCTGATTTCGGGAACCATAACAATGATTTGTTTGCCACCCGCAATCACATCTTGAATCACATCGAGGTAAACCTCAGTTTTTCCACTGCCTGTCACCCCATGCAGGAGGAAAGGGGCAAAAGTGCCAGACTGAAGTCCAGCCCTGATTGTTTCGGAAATAGTTTTCTGCTCGTTGGTAAGTGGGTGAGCGCTATCAGGTGAAAGAATGCGATTATTAGCTGGGCTTTCATCCGATGAAAGTTCAACCAATTCCCGACTTGTTAACCAACCGGATTCCACGAGTCTCTGTATTACCGCGACGCTTGAACAGGATTTTTCGGATAATTCTTTGGCGGAAAAATTGTTTTGAGTCGCCAGGGTTTCAAGCACTTTCTTTTGTGAAGATGTGAATTTCTTGACAGAAGAAGACGCATGAAATTTATCAGAAAGTGAAATGATGGAGCGTTTGGGTTTCTTTGAGGTTGAATCAACCCAGGATGGTGCAACCGTCTGGAGCACCTGCCCCCACCCGCAAAGATAATATTCAGATATCCACCTTGTGAATTCCAAAAGGTGGTTGGAAATCAAGGCGCTGGAGTCAGTCACCCCGGCAATAGGTTTTAATTTCTCGTGGTTGGGAATAGAGCGGACTTCCACACAGAAGCCCGTTGTTTTTTGGTTGGATCGTCCCAATGGTACCAGAACTCTTTTCCCGGGGGTAATTTCTGAAAAAAGAGCAGGTGGAATTATGTAGGAAAAGCTCGTTCTTAAGGGTCTGTCAAAAACCACTTCAGCAACAGTGACCATCTCTTCGCTGGCAGGGGATGATTCGCCGCTCATTCAAACTGCCTTGGGGAGTTAAAACAATTTCAAATACTCTAAATCGAAATATCAAACTCGGAAAGTACAACGGGCTTGTCCGCGCTGGTTTCTTTCCAGGTTTGTTTTTTGGCCTTGTCGAGTGAAACAAAAGCCTGTTTTTCCATGTCGAAGGCGAGAACCTCGCCAGATTCAATTCTATAAACCCATGAGTGAAGCCTGAGTTTGCCATCTGCCAATGCGGACTGAACGGAAGAATAGGTTTTTAAGTTTTCCATCTGCTGGAGGACATTTTGTTCAATGCAATAACTCAAAAGTTGATCACCAGAGATTTCCTTGCTTTTATTGGAAACTTTGGTGGAAATTGGCATCGCATGAGAAAGCCATTGATTCACAGCAGGAATGGAAGGATCAGGTGGATTGCCTAGCGCACAACTCAAAAGGCCGTTCATGGCACCGCATTTTGAGTGGCCACATAAGATGATATCTTTGATTTTTAAATGCTTGATAGCGTATTCGACGGTGGCTTCTTCACCACCGGGGCCATTTCCAGAGGGAGGTACCAGATTACCTGCATTTCGAAGGATAAACAATTCACCTGGCTCAGTTTGGGTCAACAAATTTGGATTAATTCTGGAATCAGAGCAGGTAATAAAAAGGGCTAGCGGATTTTGTCCTTTGCCAAGTTTCTGGAATAGCTCTTCTTTTTCCCCAAAAACCTTTTTTTGAAAACCAAAAACACCCTGTATGATTCTTGTCATGTTGATCTCTCTGAATTTACTTTTGATATTTCACTAAAAGCCCTTATACGCAACATCTTTGTGGAAATCAAAAGATCTATGGATAATACTCTTAATAATGAACATGATACCTATAATTAAGTGTGGGTTAGGATTTCAAGGTTTAAAACGAGAGTAAAAAGGTGCAAAAGGAAATTTGCCCGCCAGATTCACAGCTAAAACTTTATATCGATAGCAAGCTATCAGATACAGATTTGGCTTTGATTAAAGACCACATTAAAATGTGTGGTAAATGTCGATCCTCATTTACCAATTTATTGAAAGCAAAGAGTGCCTCTTCCTCTGCTGCAATTCAGGGGCCGTATTTTGCCAAGAATGAAACAGCCAAATCTGATGAAACTATTACTGAAAAAAATAGTTCTGGTCCGCAAGCAAATGCGGCATATCCGTTTTTAGATCCACCTAAAAAGCATGGTAACCTTGGCCAGTTGGGGGGGTATGAGCTTATTCGTGTGATCGGCGAAGGTGGAATGGGGATTGTTTTTGAAGCCGAAGACGAAGGCCTAGGGAGAAAAGTTGCGCTAAAAGTATTAAAGCCAGACTTGACAGATGATACTTACAAAAAACGTTTTGCGCGAGAGGCTAAGGTTGCCGGCAGTCTGGAAGATGACCACATATGCAGGGTCTATCAGGTGGGGCAGGATAAGGATATTTCCTTTATTGCCATGGAATTTTTGCAGGGACAAACCCTGGAAGACAAGCTTGCAAAGGATGGTTGGCTTCCGATACCTGTTGCTTTCCGGATCGCACGTGAAATAGCCCAGGGACTGGCGGTGGCCCACGATCAGAATCTTATTCACCGTGATATAAAGCCTGCTAATATTTGGCTTGAGGGTGATCCCAAGTCTTCTGATTTCAAGCGTGTTAAGATTCTGGATTTTGGACTCGCCCGGGGGATTGATCAGGACAACCAATTAACTGCAAAAGGTATGATTGTTGGAACTCCCAACTACATGTCCCCGGAACAAATATGCGGAGAAAAATTAGATCACAAAACTGATTTATTCAGCCTTGGATGTTTGGTTTATCGCATGCTGTCAGGGAAGATTCCCTTTGAAAAAGAAAATACGCTCGCGGTTCTCCAAGCCGTTGTGGAATCTAAGTTGCCTGAATTGGAATCTCTGGCCAGCAAACTTCCCAAGGATGTTTTGGCCCTGATGACAAAAATGCTTGCCAAGGACGTCAGGGAAAGGCCCGAAAATGCCCGTGCCGTGGCGGAAATGATCAAAGCCATTGAGAATAATTCGTCAGGTCAAAATGTTAAGGTGATGCACTCTATCCTTTTCAAAAGCCCTGATCTTCAAATTCAAAAGTCATCCAAAGGAAATATGGGTATTATTGTTGGTGTTATATCTATTTGCCTTGCTATTGTTCTTGGGGTAATCATTGGTTTTGGAAAATGGGGTAGTTCCACGCCTGATGATCAGGATAAGAAAACCAATACCTCTGATAAAAAGTAAAGCTATAAATCTAGCTTGGGAATTTTGAGTGCTTAATTACGATCGTTATAGCTGGTGGAAAACAGTCTTCTCTTACCATGGAACGGTATTACCAAATACGCTGGCGCGAGTTGGTATATTAACTATTTTCAGCATTATTGTTTGCGGGCTAAATGATCTGTCCATGATGTATTATGGAATACATTTGCCTGCTTTAGATTCATTGGGCCACAACGTTTTGGGTATGTCGCTTGGCCTTCTCATTGTATTTAGGACCAATTCATCCAGTAACCGCTATTGGGAGGGGCGCTCTCATTGGGGGATGATGGTTAACACATGTAGAAGCCTTGCCAGAATGGGCTATGTATTCACGGATTCTTCTCATGCGAGGGATTTGGCCAATCTTCTTACTGCTTATGTTGTTGCGGTTAAGGAAAACTTGCGAGGGACCAAAAACTATGGTGTGCTTTCAGGCCTAATGTCTGGAAGGTTATTCGATACCATGGTCAGAGCCAATAATCCGCCATCTATTATTGCCAGGGCCGTCACTGAATGGATACGCAAGGGACTTAAAGATGGGCTTTATGAGGCTCAAATAGCTAGCCGCATGGAAGAACAGGTTTGCAAGTTGTTGGATGCCCAGGGCGGATGCGAAAAAATTCTTAAAACGCCCCTGCCTTATGTTTACTCATCACTTATCAAGCAGTTGGTGACGCTGTATGTCTTTAGTCTTCCTTTTGTTTTGGCTACAAAGATGGATTGGGCTTCCCCGGTTGTAATTGCTGCGGTGGGGTTTGGAATGTTTGGCATTGAGGAGGCTGGCGTGGAAATTGAAAATCCGTTTGGACTTCAAGTCAATGACCTTCCATTAGAGGCAATTTGTGAAACGATTGCTTTGGATGTAAATAATCTTGCTGATGATCCAAAATAACAGTTCTAAATAACCAAATCTTTCAGAATGCTTTCCCTGAAGTCTGGATTAGCCGGGTTCGATGTATATTCAGCGCCGTTTGACTTTATGGAAAACCAGACGTCCTCACGGGGGTTTTTAAGGTGATTGATGTGCTGGGTTGAGAAAACAAATTGAACCCAAAGACAGTTTCCCAAGGTAAGGTCTTCAGGTCTTGAATTGATTAGATTGCTGGCTATGGAGTGGTTGCCACAGTGTAATTGAAGCATTTCCCCATTGATGTTTTTTGCTGTAAAGTCGGTGGATGTTTTTGCCGGATCAAAAATAAGGGCGGCTTGAAGACAGTCTTTTTCCGGCAGAAGGCGGTTATAAATAGCCAATTCATTTAAAATAAGTTTTGGGTCCGTGGTACGGGTAATTCGCAATACTTCCTGAACACGGAACCATAAGGTTTGCCTGTTTTCAAAAACCAAAATCCAATTTGGGCCTATGCGAATTTTTCGATATTTCTCCAAATACTTGGAGTGCTTTTCGAAAAGCTGTTGCCTTTGCGATTCAAAATCTTCCAATCCAAGAATGTCTTCAAGCTCCAGTTTTTTCACAACCGTTAACCACCTTGAGTCGTATTAGGAGGAATGTTGGTCTTCGGGCAGAAGAGGTTTTTGGGCATTGATTCCGAACCAGCATGCGGCCCCGATGAGGTAAACAATTCCAAACATGAGCAAGTTAAGTCGATAACCATCGAACTGAGCCTTGGCAAGTTCGTCCCCAATCAGGTTTGAATTGCCGTTACCATAGTGAAGCTTGAACCATTCGAGAATTTTTCCGGTAAGAATGGTAACAACAAATCCACCCAAGTTACCGATCATGTTCATAAAACCAGAAACAATGGCAGCGTGGTTTCTGCCGATATCCTGACAGGTAGCCCAAGTCGCCCCCATGGTCAGGTCATTGCAAAAACCAGCAAAGGCAATGCTAAGTGCAAATCCGAACGCATCTTTTTCCTGAAGAAACCATAGCGCGGAAAAATAACAAAATGCGCATGATATGTTGCCAAAAAGTGCTGGAATTCGTCGCGCCCAGGTTCTTGAATTGCCTTTGCGAACAAACCAATCGGTTGAATATCCACCGATTAGGCATCCAAATGCGCCCAAAAGCATGGGGCCACCTTTGTAGAATGCGCCTGCCCAGTTCTCCGGTTTAATTTGAAATTGTTCCCCCATGATGGCTGGTAGATAATTGAGGTTAAAATACCAACCGAAATTCAGGCAAAAGTACATCGCGCAAAGAAATATCATGTTTTTGTTTAGTAAAAGTTTTTTCCATGGAATGTTCGAGTGTGCTGATTCGGATTCCCCTTTCTTGCCAAGGTTAATCAGGTCTTTTTCCGCATCATTCACCAGTGGGTTATCAGCGGGATTGTTGGTAAATATTTTGTTCAGGGCAATGCACCATAGAACTCCCACCAGCCCAAAAAAGAAAAACACATATCGCCAGGAAATTTCCAACTTAGTTACAAATACCATCCATAGCAATGGAGTAAGCCCGCCCATAATTCTTGCGGAAGTCCAAATAATACCTTGTGCCATACCCCTTTCGCTTAGCGGCAGCCAGTTGTGAAGTGCCCGAGTGATATTGGGGTAAGCGCCAGCCTCCCCGATTCCAAAAAGGAATCGAATGGTGACCAGCATCCAAAAACCAAATGTCATGCCTTGGAAAGATAGCCCAGCAAGCCCGGTTATTGCCGTGAAGGCTGACCACCAGAGAACAATCCTAGTCAGTGTTTTTTTTGGGCCGAAAACATCTCCCAAATACCCTGTGGGCACCTCAAACAAAGCGTATGCCAGATTGAATGCCGCGATTGCCAAAGCAAGTTGGCTTACGTCCGTAAATCCCAGGCTTTCTTGGATTTGCTTTTGCGCATTTGGAAACGCTGCACGGTCCAGATAAGTGATCATCGAAAGGAATGCAAGCAGTCCCAAAATGCTATATCTGACTTTGGAAGTATTGGTCTGATTCATGAGTATCCGGATGTTAAAGTTCTAAGTTTGTTAAACCATATTTTGGGCATGGTGGTTAAAAAATGCATCAGTATTTTGTGTTAAATCTGTCAAAGGTTATTTTTTTCTTGGATCTAATCTTAATTGTTTATCGTTTCCAACAACGGCAAAAATTGTTTCTTCCCTAATTGGTGGAATGGGTAGTTGCACAGATGGCTTGACTGGGTTTTTGCCTTCCCCGATGGAAACAGTTTTATTGCCTGGGATTTGAAGGGTGGGTGTGGATTCTCCCGGAGAGAGGGTATAAGGCCTGTCTCTTAATAATTGACCGTTAAAAATGCTAATTATTTGTACAACAATTGGATTATTGGTTTCATTTTTTAAAACAAAACCAGCTTGTGCAGGAGCATTTGCCTGAGATGTTATCAACAGCGAACTAATTAGAATGCTAGTAAGAATCATTAAAAAACCCTGCCTAATTTAAGCCAGTCTGCTTATTAAACTCCAAATTACCACTTTCTTGCAATTCTAAAAGAAAAGGCAACAACCCCAAGTAGAGGCTGCTGCCTGTAAGTCTAATAATTGTATGATTTTACATTAATTCCCTGATGGGTGCATCTGGTGTCAAATGCTGAGGCCTTCCAGTTTGATCCAAAAGGGTATGATGCATAGGATCCAAGCCCAAATTGTGGTACAGGGTTGCAAAAACTTCCCCGAAGGAAACAGGGCGTTCCTTGGCGTATTCTCCCAACCTATTTGTTGCACCTACAACCTGACCACCCTTTATGCCACCTCCGAACATTAATGCACAGCTAACCTGCGGCCAATGATCTCGGCCCGCATCTTTGTTAATTCGTGGCGTACGGCCAAATTCCCCCCAAACGACAACAGTTACATCTTCAAGGATTCCCCGGGTTTCAAGATCATCTAGAAGGGCGCTAAGGCCTTGGTCTAGTTTTCTGCCGTGGTCCCGAACCATATCAAAGTTTTTCCCGTGGCTATCCCAACGGCCATAAGAAAGGCTAACCACCCTAGTCCCTGCTTCAACTAATCTCCTAGCCATAAGCAAGTGATCATTAGCTGTTGGCGCACCATCATATTGGAATTGGTAAGGCTTGCCATCACCGTATCGGTCTCGAACCTTGGAAGATTCCTTGTTGAGATCCATGGCATCCAAGAGCTTGCTGGATGTAAGAACATTAAGTGCCTTGTCCTGGGCAGCATCAATGCCTTCTATGCTTCCACCATGATCGGCAGCTTTTTTAAGGTTGTCGAAAATTTTTAGCATAGACCTTCTGTCACCCAAGGATGTTTGGATGTCTTTTTTAAGAACCAAATCATCCATACCAGGGCCTTCGGGTCTGAAGCATTTGTAAGCAGGTCCCAAAAAACCTGGGGTTCCAGGGTCACTCCATGGCACATGCTTGGTGGTAGCAGCAAGTCCCACAAACGTTGGAACAGAAGGGTCGACTGGTCCAAGTAATCTGCTGGCGGTGGCGCCTATGCTTGGTCTGCCTCCAAGATTGGATAATGAATTACCCGGCCAGCCTGACATACATTGAATGGCATCGTGTCCTCCGCGCGCGCCAACAATAGAGCGGATGATGGCACAACGATCCATTCTTGCGGCTATTTGCGGGAAAACTTCACAAACTTGAATCCCATTTACATTTGTTGAAATAGGTTTGAATTCCCCTCTTATTTCAGAAGGGGCTTCCATTTTTAAATCCCACATATCTTGATGGGGAGGACCGCCACCTAAAAATACATTGATAACAGCTTTGTGGCCGAGTCCCGATTTATTTTGGGATTTTTCTGCCCGTAGCAACTGTGGAAGAGTTATTGAGTGTCCTGCAATTCCAATGGCGCCGACTGTCAGAAAATCTCTTCTTGAAACCCCATCGCAAAATCGGCTTTTTTTACCGAGAAAATTTAGCATGGTTAGAGATCCTGATTAAATAATTAGGTGGGAATCAACAAAACTCATTTAGCCTCATAATCTTAACTTGCTTCATGAAGAGTGTCAACAAATTAGCCCCCTAAGAAATATGTCGGAATTTCCTAGATTAACTAATAAGAAAAACAGTAAAACTTGAACAAATATTGCTGAAAAGGTCGTTATAAACAAAATGTTAACTGCAAGAATTATACCCTGTCTCGATGTTGACCGCGGAAGAGTGGTCAAAGGGGTCAATTTTTTGAATTTGCGTGATGCTGGTGATCCTGTCGAAGTCGCCAGAAGCTATGAAGCCCAGGGTGCGGATGAATTGGTCTTTTTGGACATTTCTGCCAGCCATGAAGGGCGCTCCATTATGCTGGATATTGTGAAAAGGGTTTCCGAACAGATATTTATGCCTTATACGGTTGGAGGCGGAATTCGAAATATCGATGATGCGACTACGTTGATTCAAGCTGGGGCGGAAAAGGTGAGTATAAATTCTGCAGCTGTTAAAAGCCCAAAGCTAATTAGCGAGATTTCTGAAAAATTTGGCAGATGTGCCACCGTAGTGAATATAGATCCCAAGAGAGTTTACGTGGATGGCAAAGAAGTATGGGAAGTTCATGTTCAGGGCGGCAGAAAGCCCACTGGTTTGGAAGCAGTGGCTTGGGCCAAAGAGGTTGAGAGATTAGGGGCCGGTGAAATAGTTTTAACTTCCATGGATGCAGATGGAACCAAAAACGGGTACGATATTGAAATAACACGGGCTGTTGCGGAAGCCGTGGGGATTCCGGTGGTTGCCAGCGGTGGGGCTGGTGCTCCCGAGCATTTGCGGAAGGTATTGACAGAAGGAAAAGCAAGTGCAGCCTTGGCGGCCAGTATTTTTCATTACAACGAACATGGTATTCAGGAAACCAAAAGGTTTCTGGCAGACCACGGGATACCAGTAAGACTTTGCTAATTTAACTTTTGAATTGGGAGGAATATTGAAATGTCCACAGCTAATTCTCCACAAACTCCGGTTGAAAAGGTTCCGGCTGCCCCGCAGGCTCCTGCCAAGGAACCCCCAATTAATAAGATTTTCCGCCTTGCCATGGAAAAGCAGGCATCCGATGTGCATTTGAAGGTTGGGCTTCCCCCCATGCTTCGAATGCGTGGTGACATTACCAGAATGGAAATGCGTCCCCTGACCCAACAAGACATGGAGCAGTTGATTATTCCCTATCTGGAGCCCAAAAGAAGGAAGATTTTGGATGATGAGGGTGGTGTGGATTATTCCTATGTGGTTGGTAACGATGAGTGCCGTTTTCGTGTGAGTCTTTTCAAGCAAAGAAGCCGACTTTCGTTGGTTGCGCGTCGTGTGAATAATTTTATCCCCAAGTTCAAGGATTTGGGCCTTCCTGATGGTATGGAGAATCTTTGTAAATTTCCGGAAGGTTTGGTGATTTTGGCCGGTGTTACCGGTTCCGGAAAGAGCACAACCATCGCGGCTATGCTGGACTATGTTGCGGAACAGGAACCTTTGCATATTCTTACTTGCGAAGATCCGATTGAATTTACTTATGCTGATAAAAAGGCTTATTTTAACCAGCGTGAAATTGGTTTGGACTGCGTCGACTGGCACAAAGCCCTCAAGGATGCTGTCCGTCAGGATCCAGATGTTATCCTGATTGGTGAGTTGCGCGATGTGGAAACCTTTGAGGCGGCCGTTCATGCCGCGGAAACAGGTCACTTGGTGTTTGGTACCATCCACGCAGCATCTGCGGCAACAACCATAAACCGTATTCTGGACCTTTTCCCGCCGGACAAGCATATGGCGATTCGTCAGGCTTTGGCGAACAACCTTAAAGCTGTGGTGGCTCAAAAGCTTATCAAGGGAATTAAAAAAGGTCGTGTTCCAACGAACGAGATCATGATTGTGAATCCAATTGTCCGCAAATTGATCACCGAAGGTGAAGATGGCAAGATTCCTGACGCTATTCGTATTGGATATCAAGAAGGAATGGTTGATTTTACCGAGAACCTTCGTCGTCTTGTTGACCAGGGCGATATTGATAAGGCAACAGCCTTGGAATACTGCCCAAATCCCGAACAGTTGAAGATGGCTTTGAAGGGTATCAAGGTTGCTGCGCCTGGTATTTTGTAAAGCCAGATTTATTGTTTTTAGAAAGCATAGAATTGATTTCAGGTGTTGCCTTGAAGTTGTTGGTTATTGCGCAAACAACCCCTTTCCCTAGAGGCGAGGGGTTTGCTTTTAACATATATTCATTAGCGGTTTTCCTAATTGGATATTTGGGGTTTATGAAGCTTTGTACCTGGGTAAGTCAGGATTCCAAAGATTGTGATTTGGATCAGGAAGGCTGGAACTTTCTTTTTTTAGCCAGTGCTCTTGTAAGTGGAGGGCTTTATTTTTCTATTTCAAAGCCTGCGCTTTCCTGGTTCGTTTTGATAAGTGGTTTTGTTCTGCCCTCTGCGGTTTATGTTCTTCGAAGAAATGCAAAGGTGGAAGACTCCCAAAAAGTTCTGACGCCAAATCATTTGCAACAGCTTGCCAGCCGTTATTTTAAAATTGATTTTAGCAAAGCGGAATCCCGGGCGGAGTCGGAGATTCCTGTGAAGTTCCTTGGAAAAAGTTCGGATCGTAGTAAGCCAGGGCAAGATAAAAGAATTGAACGGGCTCAGGAGTCAGCTTATTACCAAATGGCACTTGAGGTTGTTTACGACGCCTTTCTCAACAGGGCTACAGATGTCCATTTGGAACCTGGTAAAGAGGACATGGCGGTTAGGTTTCGTGTCGATGGAATCATGAATCAAATGGAATCGCTGGATCGTCACAGTGGCGATGCGGTTATCAATATTATCAAGGTGCTGGCAGATTTGGATATTGCGGAAAAACGCAAGCCTCAAGATGGAAGTTTCTCGGCAGAAGTGACCCCGCCCTCTGAGGACGATGATGAGGAATCAGACAAACCCAAAAAAAAGAAAAAGCCAATCATTCTGGACTTTCGTGTTGCCACCGCTGGGAGTGTATCCGGTGAAAAAATGGTGATGCGTATTTTGGATAGTTCCAAGAGCCTTGCCAGCCTTAAAAAATTGGGTATGCGGGAAAAGCAGAGGGAATCCATACAAGGGGTAGTGAGTCAGCCCCATGGAATGTTTATTGTTTGCGGACCAACAGGAGCTGGAAAAAGCACCACGCTGTACGCGTGTTTATCGGAAATTGATCGTTTCACAAAAAATGTCATTACCCTTGAAAATCCGGTTGAGTACCAGATGGATAATGTCACCCAAATTGAGGTGAACCCCAAGGCGGGAAAGACTTTCGCTTCGGAATTGCGGAGTATTTTGCGCCAGGATCCGGATGTGATCTATGTCGGTGAAATTCGTGATAAGGAAACTGCTGAAATTGCATGTCAGGCCGCCCAAACAGGGCATATGGTGTTTACAACGCTCCATGCGAATGATTCTGTGACTGCCATTGGTCGTTTGATTGACTTGGGGGTTGCCCCATTCATGGTGGCGAATGCTGTAAGCTGCATTTTGGCCCAGAGATTAGTTCGTTTGCTATGCCCCAAATGCAAAGTTCGCTATAAACCAAACCCTGAAATTCTTCGCAAATTTAACCTTTCTCCTGATAAGCATGAGTACTTCTTTAAAGCCAAAGGGGAAGATGGAAAGTCAAATGATGAGGATCTTCGTTGCGCCCATTGTGGTGGCACTGGGTACCGGGGGCGAACCGGGGTGTTTGAAATATTTGTTCTTGGTGAGTCTATAAAGGCGTTGATTCAAAATAATCCAAGCTTGAATCTTATTCGTCAGGAGGCAATCAAGGGTGGGATGAAATACCTGCTGGAAGACGGTTTGAGGCAAGTTGTTGCAGGAAATACTTCTATTAATGAAATTCTCAGGGTTTGCAAATGATCTTTTTCACTTCCCTGCTGTTCATGATGATTGTTGCTTACGCCTTTTGGCAGGAGGGGGCATTCACTGGCTTTTGTAATTTAGTGAACGTTATCATCGCCTCTGTCGTTGTTGCAAATTTTTACGAACCCATGGCATCGTTTATTGAACCCCACATAGAGGGAAGCATCGTGGAAAATCTGGAAGATGCGTTTTCCATGCTGGTTCTTTTTTTGGTCACTTACGCAGCATTAAGATTCGCCTCAAACCAGATTGCTCACATGGTGATACCCTACCCTCATCTTGCTCATATGTTGGGAGGGGCATTCTTTGGCTTAATAGTTGGATATTTGGCGGCAGGATTTTTATGGTGTGTTTTTCAAACATTGCCCTGGCAGGAAAAATTCATGACTTTTTCATTCAGGGTTCCAGGGAAAAACGAAGGTACAGTCTTTTTAAGGCCTGACAGGGTTTGGCTTTCATTTATGAATAAATTATCAACAGGCGTTTTCCGAGACGGTAAATTATTCGATCCGTCTGCTTCTTTTGAGGTTAGATATTTAAAATATAGAAGGATTTCAGATCAATCTACGAATCCTAAGCCATATTTGGGTGAGCCAGACTTTAATCATCCATCCGAATGGTAGTCTTGGGGAAAATTAAATGAAATCGTTTTCCAATTCTTGAACAAAATCCAAGATATGACCTTTTAAAGTTGTTGGAGATTGAATGAAGGCCAGATGGCCAAGGTCTTTAAGGGTAACCGACTTTGAATTACTGCTGATGGATTCAAGTGCGGCAAAATTTTGCGGGCTGGTGAGTGGGTCTTTTTGGCCTCTCAAAAAAAGCGACGG
>JBEGQX010000102.1:0-9026 GCA_041180805.1 Planctomycetota bacterium | reverse complement strand
GGTGGTTCCAGCCCGATCCATTTTTCTCCGGCAAGTTGTTGCCTTTGGCAAAAAAAGGGGATGCTCTCGCTTTTTCAGACCAAGATTGGAAAGGCTTCCCACATGCAAGCTTGAAAGAACTGCCCGCGGGTAAATACTGGGTTAGCGGTGTATTGGACCTAAACTTGGGAAGTCGAAAGATCTTCTCTTCACCGGGCAACCTATTTGGCAGAGCGATTCCAGTGGAGATCCCGCTGCGCCAACCAATCCGATTGATATTGGACCAGCAATACCTGGAACCAAGGTTCCCGGAAAATGCACAGGTAAAGTACTTCGAGATTGAATCCACTCTGTTGACGAAATTCCTGGGAAGGCGCACCGTGGTGCGGGCGGGCGTGGCATTACCCGATAGTTACGAAACCCAGGCTAACAGAAAATACCCCGCGGTTTACGAGATACCAGGCTTCGGTGGGAATCACTATGCCGCACTTGGAGCCAAAAGCCGGGGTAAGACCAACTTGAATGGCCTTGAAGTGGCGCATGTGGTTTTGGACCCAGATTGCCCGCTTGGCCATCATGTTTTCGCAGACAGTGCCAATAATGGCCCATGGGGTCAGGCCCTCACTCAGGAGTTCATTCCCGCAATCGAAAAGCAATTCCGATTCATCGCGGATTCCCGGGCAAGACTGCTAACCGGGCATTCATCGGGCGGTTGGAGTTCACTTTGGTTGCAGGTTACTTACCCCGGCACTTTCGGGGGTGTATGGTCCACAGCACCCGACCCCGTGGATTTTCGGGACTTCCAGAAAATAAACCTTTACCAACCCGGCGAAAATATGTTCAAGGACCGCAACGGACAGGACCGCCCACTTGGTAGGCGTGGAGACAAACCATTCCTTTATTACAAACCTTTTTCAGACATGGAAGAGGCCCTTGCACGGGGGGGCCAGCTAGGCTCTTTCGAAGCGGTTTTCAGCCCCAAGGCCGTGAATGGGCTTCCGAAAAAACTCTGGAATCGGGAAAATGGCCAAATCGATTTGGAGACAGCCAAAGCCTGGCAAGCTTATGACATTCGACTTCAACTAGAGAAAAATTGGCCCAACCTCGCAAACCAACTGGCTGGAAAGATTCATGTGTACATGGGTGACAAGGATACCTTCTACCTCGAAGGAGCAACCCAGTTGCTTCAACAAAGCCTGAAAAAATTGGGCAGCGAAGCGGTGGTGGAGCTTTTCCCCGGCAAGGATCATTCCAACCTGCTGGATGCAGCCCTGACTGATCGCATGAAGGCCGAGATGGCTGCAGCACTTTCCAAGGTCAGGTAGGATTCGGAACCGAAAACATGTTCAAACAAATTGCATTAATAGGCACGGGAATGATCGGTGGCTCACTAGGGTTGGCCATTCGTTCCAAATTTCCAGCCTGCAAGGTGATTGGCTACGACATCCTTCCCAAGGCGCTAACCCAGGCAAAGGAACTTGGTATCTGCCATGCAACCACATCCTCGCTTGCAGAGGCAGTTTCCGCAGCGGATTTGGTGTTATTTGCAAGCCCGGTGCACTTGATTGCCGATCAAATTCTGGAGGCCATAGGCCCTGCCAGGCCAGGAACCATTTTCAGCGATGTGGGAAGCACAAAACTGGAAATCTGTGAAAAGACCCAACCTGCCCTTGCTGGTGGCAAAGTGCACTTTGTTCCAGGTCACCCTATTGCTGGCTCGGAAAGAAGCGGACCTTCGGCTGCCAGGGGCGACCTGTTTGAAGGCAGGCTGACCATACTTTGCCCAATGGAAAGTACCCCGGCAAAGGTGACACAACTTGTCCACGATTTTTGGCAGACTATTGGCGCCAGGGTGGAAATGCTTTCTCCACAGGAACATGACAGGATCTTTGCCCTGACCAGCCATTTGCCCCATCTGATAGCCTACGCATTGGCAGGATGCTTGGATGCGAAACACGCACCGTTTACAGGTGGTGGTTTCAGGGATACAACCCGGGTTGCGCAAAGCGACCCCAATTTGTGGACTGAGATTTTTCGCTCGAACCGAAATGCCCTTTTGAAATCCCTGGATTCTTTCAAGGACCATTTGGCGCAGATCGAAAAAGCCCTTCAGGAAGGGCAGATGGAAACTGTCAGGGAACTGCTGACCTCCAGCCAGGCTGCCAGAAAACAAGTCCAATAAAGTTCCCCGCGATGGACCTTAAAACAAAAAAGCCCCCGTTTATAAGCGGGGGCTTTTCCGTGGCTTAGGGATTAATCATCCTCGCGAAGTTTTGCGAGAACCGAGTAATCTTCCAGGGTGGTCGTATCACCTGTGGATTGCTTACCACTGGCAATATCCCTTAGAAGGCGACGCATGATTTTGCCTGAACGCGTCTTTGGCAATGCCTCGGTAAAGCGGATTTCATCGGGCCGTGCCAGGGCGCCAATTTCCTTGGCAACATGGTCTCGAAGCTCTTTTTTAAGTTCTTCCGTGGCAAGTATGCCAGCCTTAAGGGTAACAAAGCATGAAATGCCCTCTCCCTTGATTTCATCCGGTTTGCCGACCACCGCCGATTCTGCAACCTTGGGATGATTGACCAAGGCAGATTCGATTTCCATGGTGCTAAGTCGGTGGCCTGCGACATTCAACACATCGTCCACACGGCCCATTACCCAAAGATAGCCATCCTCGTCTGCACGGGCACCATCCGAGGTGAAATAATTCCCCTTCACCTGGGACCAGTACTGTTCCTTGTAGCGGGCATCATCGTTGTAAATCGTTCTCAGCATGGAAGGCCATGGCTTGCGCACAACCAGGAAACCACCTTCATTCGCACCCACCTTGTTGCCCTGTTTATCCACCACCTCGGCAACGATTCCAGGAAGGGGCCTTGTGGCTGAGCCTGGCTTGGTGGGAATGGCACCGGGAAGAGGCGCGATCATGATTGCCCCGGTTTCGGTTTGCCACCATGTGTCGACAATCGGGCAACGCCCCTTGCCAATCTTTTCATGGTACCACATCCATGCCTCGGGATTGATCGGTTCCCCAACAGACCCCAGCAGACGCAAGCTGCTAAGGTCGTGGCTGTCCGGATGATGATCGCCCCACTTGATGAATGCGCGAATTGCCGTGGGTGCCGTGTAGAAAATGCTGACCCGGTATTTCTCGATGATTTCCCAGAAGCGATCCTCCTTGGGATGGTTCGGGGCACCTTCAAACATCAATACGGTTGCGCCGTTGCACAATGGCCCGTAAACAATGTAGCTATGACCGGTTATCCAACCTACATCGGCGGTGCACCAGTAAACATCTTCCTCACGAAGGTCAAAAACCCATTTGTGACTGGTGGATGCACCCAACAGGTATCCCGCGGAAGTATGCAGAATTCCCTTCGGTTTGCCCGTGGAACCACTGGTGTAAAGGATAAAGAGGGGATGTTCGCTATCAAAAGCTTCTGGTGGGCAATCTGCGGAGGCGGAAGCCATAATTTCGTGCCACCACAGATCACGACCCACCTTCATGTTGACCTTTTGGTCACAACGGTTGAATACAACCACCTTTTCCACCGTGGGGGATTTTGCAAGAGCGGTATCGACATTTTCTTTCAGAGGAACCACCTTGCCCCTGCGCCAGCCACCATCGGCAGTGATCACAAACCTGGCACCGGCATCATTATTTCTGTCCGCCACCGCATCGGCGCTAAATCCGCCAAAAATCACGCTATGAGTCGCGCCTATGCGGGCACAAGCTAGCATTGCTATCGCCGCTTCCGGAATCATCGGCATATAAATGGTGATTCGATCACCAGCTTTTGCGCCAATATTTTTAAGGGCATTGGCAAACTTGCAAACCTCGCGGTGCAGCATCTGGTAGGTAAGGATTCGGGAATCGCCGGGTTCCCCTTCCCATATGATGGCAGCCTTGTTATTTCGAGGTCCGTCCAAATGGCGATCCAGACAGTTGGCGCTTACATTCATTTTCCCGCCAACAAACCATTTCGCATGGGGTTCATTCCATTCCAGAACCTTGCTCCATTTCTGATTCCACAAAAGATCTTCCGCCTGCTGGGCCCAGAATTTTTCAGGGTCTTGCACCGAGGCATTCCAAAGCTTTTCATAATCTGCCATGCTTTTCACATGGGCTTTGGACGAGAAATCCCCTGATGGCTTGAAGGAGCGGGTTTCCTTGAGAACGCTGGTAATGTTACCGGACGGACTGGTCATTGAGAGAGCCTTCCAAAATAAAAACATCGAAATTCAAAGAATCAAGTATTCGCTTTTTAACGCTGCCGTCAAGGACAAAGCCCACCTTGGCCAAGGAATCCTTGGGGTGATTGCAAAACCACCATCAAAGGCAAAGAAAAAGCCCCGCGGGGTATTGCCCGCAGGGCTTTGAAACTTGACCATAAAATTATTTGGAGGATTTTTTCTTCTGCTCTTCCACCTGTTTTTTCACATCGACATTGTCAGCATTCACAGTCTTGGCAACTTTCTCTGAGATTTTCTTTGCTACAAGACCACTCGGATCGCAACCCGCTGCTATAGAGACAATTTTGCCACCCTTATCAATCAGAAAATTAGTTGGCATGGTTTTGGTGTCAAAAACCTTCCAACTTTCACCCTTGGTATCCACGGCGTAAAGCATGCTGATGTTCTTTGCCTTGGCATAGCTGGCTACCTTGGCATCTGGTTCCTTGAAAATTGCAAGAGATGTCAGGCCAGCTTCCTTGTAAGCGTTGTGTATGGCCTGAAAATAGGCAAGTTCCTGGTCACAACCGGCACATCCGCAGGTAAGGCGAACCAAAACAGGGCCCTTGGAGGTGAGTTCCGAAAGAATGATTTCCTTGCCGGAGGCATCCTTGATCTTGAAATCAGGTGCCTGGCTTCCAATTTCAACTTTGGATGCCTTGCTCTTTTCCGGTTCCTTGGAAAAGCTAATTCCTGTGAAAACGAAAACAACCGCGAAAGCCAGCATTGAACGCATATCTTACTCCTTGTTAGATCCAACAAATCTAATTCCAATCATCGGATGAATCACCATCGAATTCAACACTTTTACGAAATATTTCCTGTTTTGGTGCCACATCAATTGGTTTTTCAGGTCGTATTAATCACAAATGCATTCCAATTTGAACCCCACAGCCTGCTCGAGGGAATTAAAGGCAAAGCAAACCCATAAGTAACATTTTGTTTGACGAAACCATTTTTACGACCTAATTTCTTGCTAAGAAACAATCAAACTACACTGGAACTCTGGAATGAAAAACATTACATGCAAACTATTGTTCTTGGGGCTTTTACTGACAGGGGTTGCCAATGCACAGGACACCCTTTTTATTGGCACTTACACAGGTCCAAAAAGCGAAGGTATTTATAAAGCCTCCTTCGATCCCAAAACCGGAAAAATAGGTGGCCTTGCGGTGGCTGGAAAGACAAGCAGCCCGTCATTTATAGCGTTGGATCCTTCCAGAAAGCTTTTATTCTGTGTCAACGAGATCGGAGATTTTCAGGGTAAAAAGGCTGGCGGTGTTTCATCTTTCAAAGTAGATGAAAACAAAAATCTATCATTGATCAGCCAAAGCTCCAGTTTTGGAACCTACCCCTGCCATCTTTATTTGCATCCCGATGGCAAGAGCCTTCTTGCCGCGAATTATGGTGGTGGCAGTTTTTGCAGAATTCAAATCGCCAAGGACGGAAAGCTCTCCGAATCCCCCGAGGGAATTCAATTCAAAGGCACTGGCCCCGATCGCTCCAGACAAGAGGCCCCGCATGCGCACTCCGCACTTACCACACCCGATGGAAAAACAGCGCTTATAGCCGACCTGGGAACAGACAGGATTCACCTTTACAATCTTGAAGATAAGCTTGCCCCCTCCCAACCCGAGTCCCTTGTACTGGAACCTGGTTCCGGCCCCAGGCACATGGCCTTTCATCCTTCAGGCAAGTTTTTGTTCGTGGTCAATGAAATGAAGTCCACCGTGACGGCTTTTCGCTGGAATCCCACTGCTAAAGATTTCAAAAGACTTCTAACCATTGGCACACTTCCCGCAGGTTTCACGGGCAATAATTCCACGGCGGAAATCATCGCCAGTGCGGATGGCAAAACTGTTTACGCCTCCAACCGGGGGCACAATAGTATCGCGGTTTTTCACTTTGATGCCGGCAAAGAATCGCTTGAATTAAAGGGCCACGCGGCAGAGAACATCAACACGCCGCGCAACTTTACACTTCACCCTTCCCAAAAGTGGCTTTTAGTGGGTAACCAGGGCAACAATTCCATTGCGGTGTACAAAGTGAACCAGGATGGTTCCCTTACCTACCACGGTCTGCAAAAAGATATCCCAACGCCGGTTTGCCTGCGGTTCTGGCCATCCTGATCGCTTCTGGAAAAAAGGGCCATTTTTACTACATTATTAATGTGGTATATCCTTTCCTGATGAAGCGAATGAATGGCACTACCCAATTCTGGAACGACCGAAGGTGATGTCTCGCTGGCTGGTGGTCGCTTTTTGAAGCGCTACCGCATGGAATGCCCGGTTCAATCCGCCAAAAATGGCCCCGCAGATTTGCCCAATGGATACAGGTGGCAAAAGTGGACTCCGGAAATTTCCCACTTGCATGGTTTGGTGCTTCATCAAAGCTTCAAGGGGGAAAAGGATAGTCAACTTTTCCTTAGTTTCACAACCCCCGCTGGATGTGAAAACCTTCTCAAGGAAATGGGACAGCGAACGGATTTTCTTCCCGAGGCCACCTGGCTGATTCTTGGTCCTGATGGTCCTTGTGCCACCCTGCAAAGCCTTTTTCAAAAAGGGAATGTGGTTTCCGTGCAGAATATCGCGGTTGTTCCAGAGCACAGAGGAAAAGGGCTTGGAAAGGCGCTTGTGAAAAAGCTTTTTCAGATGATGCACGAACACCAGTTTCCCATGGCATGGCTGGAAGTTACAGCCGATAACGAAAGAGCCATTCGCCTTTATGAAAGCATGGGGTTCATCCGAACCAAGGTTCTCTACAAGGAGTTACCCATTCCCGCAATCATCGGCGAAGCTGGCAAATAGAAGAGGCTCCATTGTCTACACGCACCCACCATCATGTTTTTGAAAATGGCCTTACACTGCTGGCCCAACCGATGCCTCACGTCAGGTCTGCCGCAGTGAATATTCTTGTTCCCTCGGGATATGTGAACGACCCGGCAGGAATGGCAGGCATGGCAAATGTGCTTTCTGAAATGATCCAGAGGGGTGCCGGCAAACTTGGTAACAAGGAGCTTTCTCTGGCAATGGATGCCATCGGCCTGGACCGCAACTGCAGTGCCGGAACCAACCATTTGCGAATCTGGGGCGCAACGCTTGCGCGCAATCTGGAAAGATGCCTGGACCTGTTTTCCGACATCATCCAAAAACCCATGCTGCCCAAGGATGAATTGCCAGCGGTAAAGCAGCTTTCTGCCCAGGAAATTCTCTCTCTGGAAGACGAACCCAGGCAAAAAGTACTGATTGCGCTGAAACAACGCCATTTTGGATCTCCACTTGGAAACGACCGCAGGGGAACCCTCGAAGGTATCAAAGCCATAACCCATGAAGGGCTTAAGAAATTCTGGAAAAAGCATTTCAGGCCGAATGGAACCATCATTTCCGTAGCTGGAAACATCGAGTGGAAACCTCTCGTGGATCAGGTTGAAAAATATTTCGGCAAATGGAAGCAAAGTGAGTGCGCTGCCCCCAAACAGCAAAAGCCCGAAGGAGGC
This sequence comes from Planctomycetota bacterium, assembly GCA_041180805.1. Taxonomy (GTDB): domain Bacteria; phylum Planctomycetota; class Planctomycetia; order Gemmatales; family Gemmataceae; genus JBEGQX01. Next base: position 1,321 of record JBEGQX010000102.1, on the reverse strand, counting down.
TACCTGCATCTAGCCAAGGATACTCAGCAATTGCAGATCGGGATAGCCTATCCCTCGGTTCCTTTTGGTCACAAGGATTATTACTCCGCGGTGGGCGCGGTAAATGTTCTTAGTGGCGGCATGAGTTCGCGGCTTTTCACAGAAGTCCGCGAGAAGCGCGGGCTTTGCTACTCGGTCTGGGCAAGCCATCAAAACTTCAAGGAGGTCGCCGCCATTCTGTGTTACGCGGGCACCACCACCCAGCAGGCTCAGCAAACCCTGGATGTCACGCTTTCGGAGCTTGCCAAGCTTTCCAAGGGTATCAAGGAAGAGGAAGTCCGGAGGTTGAAAGTCGGCATGAAGTCTTCCATGCTTATCTCCGAGGAATCCAGCTCGGCACGGGCGGGAAGCATTGCTGTGGATTGGTATTATCTTGGAAGGGTTCGCACCATCGAGGAAATTCAGAAAGCCATTGATGGCATCTCCGCAAGCAGCATTCTGGAGCATGTAAAGAAACATCCGCCTGAGAAGTTCACCATAGTCACTTTGGGCGCAAACAAACTTGTTACCCCGTAAAAACGGGCAGAATACGGATTGATCCATGAGCGAATTTCATCAAATGCAGTGTTCCAACGGCCTGACCATCATCGGTGAGGTCAATGACCAGGCACGCAGCGCAGCCGTGGGCTTTTTTGTTCGGACAGGCTCGCGTGACGAAACAACGGAAGAATCCGGAGTCAGTCATTTTCTGGAACATATGGTGTTCAAGGGATCGCGCAACCGCGATGCCATGCAGGTCAACAAGGATTTCGACAAGATCGGTGCCAATTACAACGCTTTCACCAGCGAGGAAAACACGGTTTATTACGCCGCAACCCTGCCGGAATACCATGCCCAAGCCACGGAAATCCTGGCGGACATTTTGCGTCCATCTCTTCGCAGTGCCGACTTCGACATGGAAAAGAAGGTCATTCTGGAAGAGATTGGCATGTACGAGGACAACCCCGGCTGGATGGTCTTTGACCATGCCCGCAGGGAATTTTTTGGCAACCACCCCTTGGGAAATAGTGTCCTGGGCTCGGTTCAAAGCATCACAGACCTCAAGCGTGACACCATGGTGGATTATTTCCACAAGCGGTATGTCGCCTCTAATATCACTGTGGTGGCTTCGGGTAATTACTCTTGGAAAAAGTTCTCCAACCAGGTGGAGAAACTTTGCAGCAACTGGAAGCCTGGAAGCGCCCGCAGGGACCACCTTAGCCAGACCACGGGTTCCGCGGAGTTCAAACTTTTGGAAAAGAAGAGCTGTACTCAGGAAAATGTGGTGATTGTTTCCCCCGGT
>JBEGQX010000101.1:0-16843 GCA_041180805.1 Planctomycetota bacterium | reverse complement strand
GAATTGGAATTATGCCTGTTCGCGGCCGAATTGGTATGGTTCTGGCCACTGGGTCCATGGTGATTGTTGGCACCACTTGTCCCATGGCGGCTATTAGCACCATTGGTGTGGAATCCACCATTGCGATTGGTCGACTGGCCGGGGTGCGTGGAATGGGTGGTGGCACCGGGGTGCGATGTTCCTCCAGCATGGGGAATGCCACCCGAGGGATGATAGCCACCGGAAGCTTGCCCCCCGCTTGAGGGGTGTGATACTCCACCACCCGATGGATGATAACCTGCGCCAGCACCACCGCCGCCAGAGGGATGATAGCCACCACCGCCTCCACCTGAAGGATGATATCCACCTCCACCTGAGGGATGACCGCCACCTCCGCCGCCGCCATGACCACCACCGCCTCCACCACCACCCTTTGCAAAAAGGGTCATGGAAAAGACCGAGGCAAACGCCATTGCAAGAGTCGCCTTTTGAAAGAATTTGCTGGTATACATCACTTTTTTCCTCCGATGGACAGGTTTAGTTATCACCACCAGAGGCAGCTTTCAGGTCTTCCAAGGCAAGCTTGGCAGCCTGACTAAGTGCAGGGTCATCATTGTCCGCGGCTTCCTTCAATGCGTTCATCACTGTTGGGCCACCCACGCGAACCGCCGCAAGAGCATGTGCACATTCCTCGCGCACGCCCATGTAGGTATCGTTCTTTAAAGCAGTAACCAAGGCTCCGACCGCGGGTTTACCTGCAGGTCCCATTTCATTGATGGCATAAGCTGCTGCCAAACGCACATGATCGCTCTTATCCCCCACCAGAACCTGTGCCAAAGGCATGACCAAACCACTGGCGGAAGGCCCCATCACGCTAATCGCATCGATGGCATCCTTACGAACATCAGGGTTGGGGTGCTTGAAAAACTTCGCCAGGTCAGGCAGGGCAGCCTTGGCATCAACGCCTATTTCACCCAGAGCATAAATGCTTTCCCTTACCACCTGAAGGTCGGAATCATCCAGCGCTTCAACCAATGCACCCACAGCAAGCTTGGCATCCGGCCCGATTTCGGCAAGGGAATAGGCTGCAGAATAACGAATTTCAGGGTTTGGATCCTTCAGCAACTTGCCGATTGCGGGAACCGCGGCACGGGCGCTTGGGCCCATTTTACCCAGCGACAAAATCGCCGACTGGCGAACCATTTCCTCGGTATCTTCGGTAGCTTTGGCCAGCGCGGCTACCGCACTCCTGCTGGAAACTCCCAGCATGCCAAGCGACGTTGCCACCTGCGAACGAAGGGTGGCGTCAGGGTCATTCAGAAGTGCCGCCATGTCCATCACCGTGGTTCCGGCATTGGCACCCAGCTTTCCCAACCCCATGACTGCCGTCTGGCGAACCATCAGGTCGCCATCCTTCAACATCTTCTGCAAGGTTGGAACCACTTCCTTGGCACCGGGGCCAAATGAAGCCATGGCGGCTGCCACCGAGGTTCTTACACCCACATCTGCATCGTCGGCTGCATTTGCCAAAGCACCTGCAGCTTCTCGCGCCATGGGACCCATGCTGCTCAGGGCAAAAGCCACCGCCCTTTTCACACGCGCATCACTATTCTTGAATGCAGCAATTAATTTTGGAACTGCGGGCTTTGCTGCCGGGCCTATGTTGCCCAAGGCAATCGCTGCAGACCTACGCACATTCGCATCCTGGTCGGCAAGGGCATCTGCCAGCGCTCCCACCGCAGTTCTTGCCTGTGGCCCCATTCTTCCCAGCGAATATGCCGCTGATTTACGGGTTGCAACATCGTCACTTTTCAGCTTCTTGGCCAGATCTTCCACTTGTCCAAAGGCAGGGCTTCCCCAAATGGCCAAACCAACCATGCCTGCAAGAGTCCATTTCTTCCACTTGTTCATGATGCAACCCTTTATGAAAGCAACTTTGATACCAAAATCTTCTTTTCAAGTTATCAGGTAAAACAACCCGGGAAAAGTAAAACTGTTATCTCCATGACATTTACATGGTAATTCTACGCACATGGATGTGTAAAAGTTCATCAAATCATTTCGTTCTTGATTCGTTACACTTTGTCTTCTAGCTTGTCTAAAAATGAGAATTAAGGAGTAAAAGGGAATGAACAAGATAGATCTGGCAGGAAAAGTGGCGGTAGTAACTGGCGGGGCGCGTGGTATTGGTCTAGCGATTGTGGAAAGGCTGCTTGCCAGTGGTGCAAGCTGCTGTCTTTGGGATCGGGACCTTGCCGCACTGGATCAAATCATCCCCCAACTGGCCACAAAGGGTCAAACCCATGGCGTGCAAGTGGACATTACCCGAGCCGAATCCGTCGATCATGGCGCAAAAGCCACCATTGAACGGTTCGGCAAAATTGACATCCTGGTGAACAACGCGGGCATTGCGGGTTCCACCAAGAAACTCTGGGAACTTGCACCCGAGGAATGGAAACAGGTTGTGGAAATCGATCTGATCGGTGTCTTTCACTGCTGCCGATCTGTGGTACCGCACATGCTGGAGAAAAAATACGGCCGAATCGTAAACATTGCCAGTGTTGCAGGCAAGGAAGGCAACCCCAACGCCTCCCATTACAGTGCTGCCAAGGCTGGTGTCATCGCACTGACCAAATCTCTGGGCAAAGAATTGGCACAATCAAATATTTTGGTCAACTGTGTAACCCCTGCGGTTATAGAGACGGATATTCTCAAGCAGGTTACCCAACAGCACATCGATTACATGCTTTCGAAGATTCCCATGGGTAGGTTCGGCAAAAAAGAGGAGGCCGCCGCCATGGTGGCCTGGCTTGCCAGCGACGATTGTTCCTTCACCACAGGTTCCACCTTTGACCTGAGTGGAGGCCGTGCCACCTACTAAGAAAAAGATGCGATGTGTTACCAGCGGGGGTAAAGCCCCCGCTTAAAAAACGATTATTAACCCCATTCGCCAAGGTACCACCTTGGTTTGTATTTCTTGCCATAGCTGACCCCGAAGCGTTTCATGGCAACATCACGGATTTTCTCGACCACTTCCTCGGGGGAGTCGCTGACAATTAGTTTGTCGAAATCGTCCTTGTCGATGGTTTGCTCTTTCAAAAGAGTATCCTTGATGAAACCGAGCAATGGCTCCCAGTAATCCTTGCCCATGAAGACCAAGGGAAAATCCTTGATCTTGCCAGTTTGAATCAGGGTTAGGCATTCAAAAACTTCGTCCATGGTCCCAAAGCCGCCGGGCATTGCGATGAATGCATAGGAATATTTGACGAGCATCATCTTGCGGATGAAGAAATAGCGGAAGGTAACCCACTTATCGAGATATGGGTTGTGTTTTTGTTCCATGGGAAGCTGGATGTTGCAGCCAATGGAGACACCCTTGGCATCCTTGGCACCGCGATTTGCGGCCTCCATGATACCTGGGCCACCGCCTGTCATCACGGTGAAGCCAACCTTGGCCAGTTCTTCGCCAACCTGTCTGGCCAGCTTGTAATAGCGATGGTCTTCACCAAATCTGGCGGAACCAAATACAGTCACACAGGGCCCCACGAAGTGCAGGGCGCGAAAACCACTCATGGTTTCGAAGAAAATCTTGATGGCGCGCCAAAGTTCGTAACCACGCTTTTGCGGACCTTGCAGGAATTTGCTGGTCTGTGAGGTATCAGATTCCGGTACCTTACCCCAGCGAAAAGGATTGTACTGGATAAGAGTGGTAAGTGTTTTCTTGGCAATATCGGTGACCATGTTCGAAGACTCCGTAAATCTTTATGCTTTTATCCTAATATTAAGCCATCATGCAAAGGCCAAAATAAAAGCCTTGATATTTTCCAGCGCGTGGAAATGAACCTAATCATTTAAGCAACTGGTAGAGGTGGCAGGGCAAAAGGGGGTTTTTAAGAACTTTTTGCGCGCCTTCTTTTAGTTTCTGTGGAAACCATCGCCAGTGACTGACGCTTGGTAACGGATGGAAAATCACATAATGGAATGCTTTCGCCAGGCTTGGCCAAAACTTCATCAAGGGTGGTTTTCTGGAAAGTTTCCTCAATTTTTGCAAGCGCCTCATCCATGCGTTTATGAAGTGGGCAAAGGTTTACACCATGACTTGCCAAATCGAGAGGGCACTTCGTGATTCTTAAGATGGGGTCCACCGCGTTGACCACTTCAAGAATGGTCACTTCTCTGGGATTACGCTGTAAAGAAACTCCACCGCCCAAGCCCCGCTGTGAATGCAACACCTTGGAACGCACCAAGCCCAAAAGCACCTTGGCCATGTAGGGCCTAGGCACCTTGGTGGCTGCGGCGATTTCCTCGCAAATGGCAGGACTGGGAGATTTTCCAGCCAGATAAACTACAGCTCTAAGGGCGTATTCAACCGTCTGGGAAAACATTCAATTCACCATATTAGATATTGACATCTTTTAAATGTTATTTGCAATCCACTTTGGCAATGTTCCTTCGACTCTCTTTCCCGAGGTGATCATGCTTCTTGTTGACGAACCCAAGCTGGAGTCTGACCTTTCCTGCAGGATCGACTATCTTTGCAAATTTATGGGCTTTGAGCAATCAGATATCCAATTAATTCACGATTCGGCCTCTTTATTGGCTCCTTTAGTGCCCGGCCTCGTGGATGCTGTTTATGAAAAATTGCACTAGTACAACGCCAATAGTAGGCACTTTTTGCCTCGACAGCATGGCTACGATGGGCCAATCCCCACAAAAATCGAACAATTGGATGTCTCTCATCCACAAATTCAGTTTCGCAAGCAGCATCTCAGAAATTACCTGGTGAACTTGGTGACCAAACCTTTCGACACCAAGTTTGCACAGTATTTGGACATGGTCGGGAAGATTCACACCGATAAGGCTGGCTCCAGGGAAATTCAAGTGCCCTTGGTGCAGATGAACGCCCTGATGGGTTTTGTTTCAGATGCGGTGACTGCAACCATTTGCAACCTGAAGCTTCCCCGCGAAACCGAGGTCAAGACTCTGCGCGCATTCAACAAGCTGATTTGGCTTCAAAATGACCTGATCACCCGGCATTATGCATCGTAAATTTGAATGAATCTAATCCAGCGGGGGGATGGGAGTCCCATCATTCCGCTGGATCAAAAGTTTCAGCGTCTCCGGTTTGATTCCACCTGAAATGGAACGCACACTACCATCGCAAAAGCCCATGTTGGTTCTTCCATTGATGATCAAAAGCTTTGGCAAATCCATTTTTGGGTCAAAAGGTAATTCCTCTGGTTTGGTCCAAAATACAGGTGCCTCGGACTCCACGGTCAAAACAGTATTCGATGTCCCATCGGTAATATCCCTAAAACTGCAAGGCTTGTTCATATCAAAGACTGCACCATTGCCATAAAAGACCCGGTAATGCGTTTTGTTATCCCCTGGTTTATTTTTGGTGGGGTGCGTGTAGACCTTGGGCATTTTTGCAGCAAGTTTTATGTTGTGTTCGCTATCCCAGGGTTCATCCAGTTTGAATTGTCTGTAGAGATTATCTTCTTCCAGGTAGGGAAGTAGAGCCACCCTCCAGCTAAGAAGCGGCTTGCCGGTTTTCTTGTCACTTATCGCCACTGGGGGAAAACCCGTGTTATAAGTTGCCTCGTAATTGTGCATAGCCAGGCCAATCATTTTCAAATTGTTAACGGAACTCATCCTTTGGGCTGCGCCACGGGCATTCTGTACAGCAGGCAATAGCAAGCTAACCAGAACTGGCACCGCCATGTTGTTGGAAATCTCCGGTGTGTTGTAATTCATGGTGAGTTTTGTGCCATTCGCTTGAATGGGTGGATTCTTCAGCAGACTTTCCACTTCATTTGAAAAACCCAAACCCATGACACCCGCCATGAATTCGGGAAAATCCATCCACGATGGCAGCGACCCCTCTTTTTTACTGAACACCATTTTTTCAAATTCCTTGCGCTGCTGCTGAACCTGTGCAAGTCCCATGTTTGCAAATGTTTTAATCGCATCCAGCGAACCTTTGGCCTGAGTCTCGTTCTCATACATAACCTGTAGTTTCACATGCATGCTTTTTTCCATGGTGAACCCCGCCTGCAAGTTCTTCAAACCACTTATCAAGGGCAGGAAAGGAGGTGGCGCAAACTGGCCGATTTCCTTGGGAGCAATTGTGTAATTCACCATTAGGCTGACTGTTTCCACGGGTTCTGTCTTGAGATAAGTTTCCAAGTCCCCTTTGGCGGCAGGTAGGTTGGTACCTAACTTCATCACCAACTCGGGCGCCCCACCGGCAATCACCTTGCCTTCGGATAGCAAGCGGAAGGCAAGCCCGTTCACCACAAGCATGTTGCCATTACCACTTTTTACAACTTCCCCCTCGGGAATGGATTTGAAGAATTCCTTTTCCCCCACCGCTTTGCCAAGGTGCACCAATACCGCAAAGTCCGGTTCCCTTCCCGGCTGGGCTGGCAGAATGTAAAACAGAGTGGCTGATTCGACGGTGGTTGGGTCTGGAACAAAACGTGCCTTCATTTCCTCCATGGCCTTCGGCCCTGCCTTTTTCATGAGATCCAGCATGGCTTTGCCATAATCTGAACCCCATAACTTTTTGGCATTCACCCTTACAACCATGATGGAATTGTCTGGAACAAACGCAACTTCCGGCCCTGCGGTCGCAATGCAAGAATAAAACAGAACAGCAAAAACCGCTGGAATGAATCTTTGAAGAATCATGAGTTGCCTCTGACAGTTGCGCGCAATAAGAGATGATTTGCATACCTTCAGGGTGCAAATTAAATGGGTGTGGCAGGCATGTCAACCGAAATGCCCGGACTAAGCAAGAATATCCCTGATCACGTTGCCAAAGACATCCGTCAGGCGGAAGTCCCGCCCTTGGAAGCGGAAGTTAAGCCGTTTGTGATCGATACCCATCAGGTGCAGCATGGTGGCGTGGATATCATGGACTGGAACAGGCTTTTCAACGGCGTTGTAACCGAACTCATCCGTGTTACCGTAACTGATACCACCCTTGATGCCACCGCCCGCCATCCACATGGAAAAGCCCTTCATGTGGTGGTCACGGCCGCTGCCTTGGGCCATGGGTGTGCGGCCAAACTCGGTTCCAAAAACAATAAGGGTTTCATCCAGCATTCCCCGCTGGCGCAGATCCTCGATGAGTGCCGCTGTGCCTCGATCCACTTCCCTGGCCGTACCCATGGAATGATCCTTCACTGCCCCATGGTGATCCCAATCCCGGTGGTAAAGCTGGATAAATCGCACGCCTCGCTCAGCCAGCCTGCGTGCCAGCAGGCAGTTGCTGGCAAACGAGCCATCACCCGGGTTGGCACCGTATAACTCCAGAATTCGCTTGGGTTCCTTGGAAACGTCCATAAGTTCCGGCACACTGGCCTGCATGCGAAACGCCATTTCATATTGCGCGATGCGGGCATCAATTTCCGGGTCTGACACAACTTCATTTTCCAGGCGATCCAGTTCCTGAACAGACCGCACAAGCGACTGCTGGCGGGCATTATCGACTCCGTTCGGGTTGTTGATGTAGAGCACGGGTTCGCCCGTGCCACGGAACTGCACCCCCTGGAACCTGCTGGGCAAAAAGCCGGAGTGCCATTGCCGCGCGGCGATGGGCTGGCTTTGGCCAAACTTTCCTGTGGAAACCATGACCACGAAGCCAGGAAGGTTTTCGGTTTCAGCCCCCAGGCCATACCACAACCAGGAACCCATCGAAGGTTTGCCCGGAACCATGGTGCCTGTGTTCATGAAAGTATGAGCGGGGTCATGGTTGATCGCCTCGGTATGCAGCGACCGGATAATGCAAAGATGATCGGCAGCGCGGGCGCCAATCTCTGGAAAGATACTGCTAAATTCAAGCCCGCTTTTGCCATATTTCTGAAAGGGGTGCTGGGGGCCCAGACAATTCAGCTTTGCTCCCTGAAGCTGGGCGATCTGTTGCCCCTTGGTGACCGATTCTGGCATCGGCTGGCCGTTCAACTTGGCCAGGGTGGGCTTTGGATCCCAGGTTTCCAAATGGGTCATACCTCCTGCCATGTAAAGGTAGATGACCCTTTTCACTTTTGCAGGATGATGAATGGGGTTGACAACGCCCCGCGAGGGCGCGGCATGAAGCATCGATGGATCCAGCATGGAAGCAAGCGCCAGAGAACCGAGGCCACCTGCCGACTTGCGAAGGAAGGCCCTGCGCTGATTTTGAAAATTGAGATGATTCATGGCGTGCTTCCTAGTTTCGGGAGATGGTTTCATGCAGGTTGAATAATGCCCGGGCAATACTGGTCCAGGCTGCAAGTTCAACGGCTGGTAAATCTTTGTCCGCTGGACGGTCACCAACCACCAGCAGTTCCTTGACGGCGCCAGGGTCTTTACCCAGTGATTCTCTGCTTCCCTTTAACAGATTCAGCAGAACATCCCTTTCTTTTTCACGGGGCTGGCGTGAAAGCGCCCTTTGGAACGCGAACACAATTTTGCTTTCATCAGCGTTGCCGCCTTCCTTGAGGATCTTTTCCGCAAACACCCGTGCTGCTTCGACCGCACATGGGTCATTCAGCAGCGCCAAAGCCTGCAATGGCGTGTTGGAACGCACCCGGTCGGCGGAGCATTCCTCCCTGCAGGATGCGTCAAATGCCAGCATGGCGGGGTGCAGGTATTGCCTTTGCCAGTGGGTATACAAACCCCGACGATAGACGGATTCACCGGCGTCTTTCTGCCATTCCCGGGTGGGGAAATTCAGGTAGGCCCAGTAGCCCCGGGGTTGGAAGGGTTTTACGCTGGCACCTCCCTGCTTGTCCACCAAAAGCCCACTCACCTGAAGGTAGACATCTCGAATGAACTCCGCCTCGATGCGCTGGCGTCCCTGCCTGCCAAGCCAGCGATTGAACGGATCTTTTTCCATCCCCTCTTTGGTTGGAACCGATGACTGTTGATAGGTGGCGCTCATGACCAGTCGCTTCATGAACTTTTTAATGTCCCAATTGTCTTCGTAAAGCTGGTTAGCAAGCCAATCCAGAAGTTCCGGGTGGCTGGGCCATTCACCCTGCGAGCCAACATCTTCCAGCTTCCGACTAAGGCCCTGGCCAAAGCAGATTTTCCAAAGCCGGTTTGCAAGCACCCTGGCGGTAAGGGGGTTGTCCCTGCTCACAAGCCATTGTGCGAGGTCTTGTCGGTCCGGCCTTTGTTTGGTGGAGTTATTTGTCTGCGGAAGAAACGAGGGAGTGGCAGGCTGCACCACGGCACCGCTGTCGTCCATCCAATTGCCGCGTGCCAGCACCTTGATCGTGCGGGGCGTACGGGAAATGGTTGCCAACATGGTGGGAAGCGATTTCTCAAGTGCATCGCGCCTGGCCTGTGTCTGTGCTAGTTCGGCGCGATCCTTTTCCAGACTCCTGGCTATGCCACGATGGAAGGAAGCAAGCTTTTGCTTCTGGGCATCGTTTCGCTTCAAGGCATCTGTGTTTAAAATCGCCAGGACATCCGCCGGAACCGAGTTGCCCTCACCCGCTTTCACAGGCTTGGCGGCATCGGTGATCGAAATACGGAAATGGCCCAACGTGTGGCTGCCTTTGCCATGATTCTGCTCGAGCGTAACCACCAGATTGGAATCACCCTGCAGATTCTCCCTGGCTTGGAAGACAGCCTGCTGAGGTTTGGCAACCTCAGGCAAAATTGCCCATCCCCAACCGTCGCCTTTCGCATCGCCATCGATGGCTGAACTGGCTGTCCATTTTTTGTAGGGATTGCTTTCCCCGGCAATAGTCTGTTCAAAGGTGGCGCTGGCATTCTCAAACGCAATGGGATTGAAAGACTTGTCTTTGCTGTTTTCCAAACTGACTTTCCATTCCGAAAGAACAAAGTTCCCATTACCTGCACGACCGGAACCACCCGCCGGAAGCGATCCGTGCGGTAGTGCCTCGATCTTCATGGCGGTGAAGGTTCCCTTGGGAAGTTTTAAGTTCAGAGTGTAAGTGTCCTTGTCGGGCTTTCTGCCCGAGGCAAGCACCGCGCCATCCGCTTGAATATCAAGCTTGGCTCCACCCTTGGAAACAGCCCTGGAAGGTTTCAGGATGGTCCACTTGGAAGCTTGTTTGAAGGAAGATTCCCAAGCTGCCTGTTCCTTGTCCAGTTCCATGGTCTGGGTATCCAGGTTTTTGCGAATGCCGGCTATCTTTGCATCCAGGGAATCCAACTCCGCTTTTTGCTGTGCGTTGGGTATGGTCATTCGTGGGCCGAAATCGCTGCCACCATAAAGGCCCTTTTCGGTAATGTCTGCGAAGAAGGCTTCCATGCTGTAGAAATCCTTCATGGAAAAGGGATCAAACTTGTGGTCGTGGCATTCCGCGCAGCCAATGGTTGTTCCAAGCCACGCACCACCGATATTGCGAACCCTTTCAGCGGCATACTTTGCCAGGTATTCACGATCCTGCACTCCACCCTCGGCACTCATCATACCCAGGCGGTTGTAACCACTGGCAATCTTCTGTTCCATGCTGGGGTTGGGGATCAAGTCTCCTGCAAGCTGCTCAAATGTGAAACGATCGAAAGGTAAATTCTTGTTAAAGGAATTGATCACCCAATCACGATATGGCCAAACACTTACCGGCTGATCGCCATGATAACCAACGCTGTCAGCGTATCTCACAAGGTCCAGCCAGAATACAGCCATGCGTTCCCCATAGTGCGGGGAAGCCAGTAAACGATCCACCTGCTTTTCATAGGCCTTTTCACTTTTGTCATCCAGAAAAGCTTTGACTTCCTCGGGTGTGGGGGGAAGTCCTTTCAGGTCGAAAGCAAGCCTTCGCAACAGGGTTACTTTGTCCGCCTGGGGACTGGGTTGCATTCCCAATTCCGCAAGCTTTTCCAGAACAAAGGCATCAATGGGGTTTGCCACGGAATTGCTTGTTTTTTGAAGGGCAGGCAATGAGGGTTTCTTCAGGGGTAGGAAAGCCCAGTGACCCTCCCACTTTGCACCTTGATTGATCCAGTCGCGGATCAGTTGCTTCTGCTTTTCATCCAGTTTTTTGTTTGATTTGGCAGGCGGCATAAGCTCTTTGGCATCATGCGTTACCAACCGTTTGTAAACTTCACTGGCATTGGCATTGCCAGGAATAATGGCAGCATCACCCTTGCTTTTTCCCTTTGCACCTTCCTCGGTATCCAGGCGGAGTCCCGCCTTGCGGGTGCCGGAGTCCGGCCCATGGCAGGCGAAACAGTTTTCAGAAAGTATGGGTCTAATGTCGCGGTTGAATTCGATTGGCTTTTCTGCCGCCTGAAGGGCAAAAACAAACATCCACGCCGGAACCATGGTAAATGCAAATCTTGGCATGATGATAAGCTTCTCTAATACGGGTGGGAAAACCAACCTTATAAGATTTCATCATAATCTTTAGGCACGGATCAGAAAAGTTCTTTCAGGTCAAAGCAGCGTATTCAAATAAGATTTTCAACATTGAAAGGCTTAGCTATCGGCGAAACAGTAATCGTTAAAATCGTTAAAATTTTCAATATTGTGCTGATTGAGTAGGCAAGATTAATTGTCTAGAATTGAAAATGCCGATACTATTTTGAACAAGGTATCTTCATCGATTTCCCGCCATTATTATTCTTTTTTACGATGAGGACTGTTTTTATGAAGACCCACGCAGCCAAGAGAAGCCCCAAAGGTTTTACCCTGATTGAGTTATTGGTGGTTATCGCAATCATTGCAATTTTGATTGGTTTACTGCTTCCGGCCGTTCAGAAAGTTAGGGAAGCTGCCGCCAGAATGCGATGTGGCAACAACCTTAAACAAATTGGCCTGGGACAGTTGAATTACGAAGGCGTATATGGAAAGTTCCCTGCAGGAAATCGTTTTGGTACCAGCGCAGCATTAGACCGTCCCGGCGGGCTGGTGGATATTCTTCCATTCGTGGAAATGGAAAGTCTTTTCAAGTTGTACGATCTTAACGCTCCGCCAAATGCACAGGTTTTTCCAGGCACCACTAAACTGCTTGGATCTACGGTGGTTCAAACTTATATCTGCCCTTCAGATACCGATCCTGCCACAAATTCAACCAATGGAATGGCAAAGTCCAACTATGTGGCAAGTGGTGGTTCGGGTGCCCAGATCAATAATCCAAATTGCAGTTGTACCAGTGCCAATTTCAATACATATGCATTGGGACCTTATGATCCCTCCGCAACAGCAAATCCCAATGGTGTTTATAGTCGCCGAGGCTATCAAGCCAGGATCGCCGACATTACCGATGGATTAAGTAATACGATTTTATTTGGTGAAACCAGACCAAGTTGCTCCAACCATGCAAATTCCGGCTGGGGGGCCGCCAATGGAGGCCAGGGGCTTGCTTCCACCATTTACCCGATTAACTTTTTTTCTTGTAACAATGCCGATACAGATGGTTGCAAGAGGCCATGCAACTGGTCCACGGAACTTGGTTTCAAATCGATGCATGTCGGCGGGGCAAATTTTCTCTTTGGGGATGGCGCTGTTAGATTTTTGACAGAGAGTGTGGACCATACCATGTTTCAAAGATTAGGAGCCAAGGCCGATGGTCAGGCTGTTACATTGCCATAAGAATTTACTGGTTTTAGTTCCATTTATAGCCTTCCTGGGTTGTGCCGAGAAGTTTCATTCCGTTTCGGGAATAGTAACCATTGATGGCAAACCTTTAGACAATGGATCGATTACGATAGTACCTGCCAGTGGTGGGTCTCCCGCCTATGGTGGAACGAACGAGCAGGGTGAATTTTCCCTGGAAACCAACAATAAATCGGGGGTTCGTGCTGGAACTTATAAAGTCACCCTGCAAAAGTTTGCAACTCCGAAGAAGAATTCCAAGATTCAGGATGATGAAGGCCGCAAAGGAAACTTCGATGCCATTCCCAAGTCGGAAATACCCGAGAGATTTAACAGTGCGCAAGATTCTCCACTTTCCATCACCGTTCCCAGTGCGGATGGAAAATACCTTATCGATGTGAAGACGAAGTAAGCTAATTACCCACGCAATAGATGGCTTGGTTGGATCTGAGGAAGATCTGGTCACCCGCGATGGCCGGGCTGGCATTAAAGTCGGTGGTATCACCTTCGAATCGATTAATAGCAACCTTTTCAAATGTTTTGGATGCTTTCCAGACCACGGTTCCCTGCCTGCGGGTAACGCTGAAAAAATGGCTGCCAGCCATTACCGTGCTTGAATAGACTGCCCGTGAAGCGCCACTACCACCCTCGATTCCCGTGCGTTCCTGAAACACCAGGGCCCCTGTTTTTGTTTCTGCACAGTACGCCAGCCCACGGTCGTCCATCCAGAAAATGTTGCCTTCATGCACCACACCACAGGGCACGTAAGATCCCTTGGAAGTTTCCCAAATTACATTTGTTGATGTGACATCACCAGAACCTCCAGCGCGAATAGCGACTGCCCCCGTGCGAGGGAAACCACCGAATCCTATGGCAATATCATCAGCCATTACCACGCTGGGAGAGACATTACCGGTAAGGGAGGATTGTGCCAGCCAGAAAAGCTTTCCTGTGTTTGGATTAATACCCCAAAATTCGCCAGGCAGGGCCAGCACAAGTTCCTTGCGACCTTGGGGGGTGTTGAACACCGCGGGAGTACCATAGCACAATTCCAGTTTTGCTCCCTCAGCCTTCCAAAGCTGCTTGCCTGTGTTTTTATCGAAGGCAAGCAAAGCGCGGGCTTCCTCGGATGCGTTCACAATCAGTTTGTCATCGATCAATATTGGGCTGCTGGCAGAACCCCAGCGCCTGTTGGAAGACATGGTGCCAACGGGTGCCTTCCATAATTCCCTGCCTTCCAGATCGAAGGCATAAACGCCCGCTTTGCCGAAAAAGCAATAGATTGCCTTGCCATCGGTAACCGGAGTGGAACTGGCGTAGCCATGCTCGGAAATGTAACCAGAGAAAGTGTCTTCGGGCCCTTCCGATTTAATTTTCTTTTCCCAAAGGGTGGATCCATCCTTGCGGTTCAGGCAAATCAGATGCCTTAGAAGGTTTTCTTTGGTGCCATTGGAACCATCCCCGTAACCGGAATAGCAGGTCACAAAAACCTTGTTTCCCAAAACAATCGGAGAAGAGGATCCCGGGCCCGGCAGTTTGGTAGTCCAGCGCAGGTTCTCACTGGAGGACCATTTCAAAGGTGGGTTTTTGGAATCACTTATACCGTTGGAATCGGGCCCGCGAAACTGGGGCCAATCGCCGGGCTGCAGATGGGACTTAATTTGAACTGCCTGAATGGCTGATAAAGATGCTTTCGCTTGCAGTCCAGGTCTGTGGGCCGGCTTCAGCAGGCTTGCACCAACAACCCCTCCAATTCCCATCAAGCTGACAAACAGCAGCCAGGGAATCAGCGTTCTTTTCATGATGCAAGCCCTGAAGCAATAGTGGTATTAACGCAGATTGCGCTTCCACTTCCTCTTGATATTAAGTCTCTTTTTCCGATTCTTTCTTTTGGAGGTGCGCGCCATGTTAAGACCCTTTCTTTTTGAATAACTTTAATGACTCGACCGGTGTTTCCAATTAGTGGAAAGGCACCGACTTCAGCGGTGAATCTTACGACCAATATTTCCGCAAAACAAGGTGAAAGAAACTCAGGCAGTTAAATAACAACTCCTGAACAAGGCATTTTTCTTCACCCCGCATGCGGCCCACCGCTATGATATTCTCCATTCGGAACCTTGATAGCCATACATAACTAAGGGCCAAACAACCATGAAGGCAATCCTGCTGGAACAACCCAAGAACTTCAAAATGATCGATATCGCGGAACCCGGTAAGCCGGGTCCGGATGAGGCCCTTCTGAAGGTTCACCGGGTTGGCATTTGCGGAAGTGATTACAGCGGCTATCTGGGAAAGATGCCTTTTTACAGTTATCCACGCATACCCGGCCATGAACTGGGGGTTGAAGTGGTAGAGGTCGGCAACAATGTCACACACATCAAGGCTGGCGACCATTGCTGTGTGGAACCCTACATGAACTGTCTGAAGTGCCATAGTTGCGAACGGGGTTTCACCAACGCCTGTGAACACAACCAAACCCTGGGTGTTCATGCAGATGGCGGCCTTCGCCCCTATTTCATACTCCCGGCTCGCAAGCTTTTCCCTTCTAAAAAACTAACCTTTGAGCAACTCGCGTTAGTGGAAACCCTGGCCATCGGTGCTCATGCGGTAAATCGCTCCAAGGCCATGCCCGGGGAAAATGCCCTGATCATTGGCGCCGGCCCCATTGGCCTTTCCACCTTGGAATTTGTCAAGCTTTCCGGTGCGCGCCCGATCGTCATGGATATGAACGAGCAAAGGCTGGACTTTGTCCGCACTCGCATGGGAGTGAACGATGTCATTCTTTCGAAGGGTGATGGCAAGGAACTCCAAACCCTCAAGGAAATGACCAACGGCAGACTTGCCCATGTGGTAGTTGATGCCACCGGCAGTAATAAATCCATGAGCCATGCCTATAACTATGTTGCATTTGGGGGCAGATTGGTATGGGTGGGAATTACACTGGATGTGATTAGCTTTACCCAAACCCTGATGCACCGCCATGAGATGACTTTCCTGGCAAGTAGAAATGCCCTGCCGGGTGACTTTGTGCGGATCATTCAGCTTATTGAAGATGGGAAAATAGACACTCGTCCTTGGATTACGCACCACGCCCCACTGGACGGAATGATCGATGCCTTTCCTGGTTGGATGAACCCTGAAAGCAAGGTCATCAAGGCCATCGTGAATGTAACCTAGCGAATGGTGTGTTTTCTTCCGGTTGTAAGCGCGGTGATGATGGCTGCTATGGATGCCTGATTTGGCTTGGCCATGGCGAGCATTATCTCGCAAGAATGATAGACTTCCGGCAGCTCTTTTTGCTTTAGCAAGTCGGCCAGATGATTTATTACTTCGGGCCTGTCCGGTAGAAGATCGGAAGTCAGGTAAAGCTTTTCCGGGTTAAATATTCGAAGAACCTGCTCCAACCTGTTCGCCAGATGCTCCAATAAAATGTTAGGGTTGGTCGCCATTTCGGAGGCGTAAGAGGCTTCACCCGAGAATCCATCCGGATGGAAGTTAAGCGCCAGGCCTGCGTGACCTTCCAAAGGTTTGCCATCCGCGATCACACCAACATCAAAGCCATTACGAATATCCACAACCGCAAAGTTGAGCAGGTCGGGCATTTCCCTGAGAAGTCGTTCAGCCAGGCAAAGTCCCATGGCAGGTTTGCAAAGGACCATCTCCAAGCCGGTGGCCGAGGAAAGGTCTTTGGCGAATTTGCGATTTTCCAGGAAAGGCAACTCCGGACACGAAAGGACACTTTGATCCTTGCTATGAACCAGGGCATTTAAAATAACACCAACACCCAAGATACGCTGACCAGCCCTGGATTTCCTACCCTTGATGGCGCTGGAAAGCTGGCTGATCAATTCGTCATAGTTTTGAGGGATCGAAAAGGACTCTATTTCGGACGATGCTTCACCATTAAGGCCTGCTGAACATATTTGCGCCAGACCTTTCTCCAAAACCACCCCAACCACAATCACCTTGGAGGAGGCCATGCGAATCACTTTCCCGGGTCTTCCCAACTGGTTGCGAATGGGTTCACCTTCTTCAACCAACCTGTCATCCAGAAGGTCTTTGACAGTTCTGGTAATCGTGGGACCGCTGATGCCTGTAATCCGTGAAATGTCAGCGCGGGAAAGAGCACCATACTTTTGCAAAGCTTCCAAAACCACCCTGGTGTTCAGGTGTCTGAGTAGTGAAGCCTGATGAAGCGAAGTGGAACTACTTTTCTTTCTTAAGGAGCTAACTTTGGGGTGCATTTCAATGCCTTTGGTAGGGGGGCGTGGGGCATGATTGCGAGGTCAATCATTTTCATTA
>JBEGQX010000100.1:0-8802 GCA_041180805.1 Planctomycetota bacterium | reverse complement strand
TATTGGCGCTGGTGGTGCCCGACAAGCGATATTGTTTTGATCATTTTCGTCCACTTACGGGTTTGGCCCGAATCGTGGACAGCCATGCGAACCAGAACCGGATTCATAGCGAGGGAACAGCAGCCGAGTATTTCATGCAGGTGGTTTCGCGTGGCGGCCAGAACGACTGGCAATCATTCAGTACACAGCCATTCGCGCATATTCACACGAGTGAAGAGGCCCTGAAGGCCATGGGCGCGATAGCGGGGGAAAAGCTGTTCATGGATCTGCATGCGTGGTGTTTTGTGCCCAGTTCGTTCCGCTTACTGATGAACGACCTGTATCTGCTGGGTTACACCCAACTTAGGGAAGTGGCGTTTTACCCCACCGAGGGTTGCGAGTTTACGGTGCTGTTGGGTAGGTCTGGCCAAGGGCCGGGGGTTTCACGGCTGGAACTGAACCAAGCCACCCAGCGGGAATGCGTGGAACCGGGATGGCTGAAAAAGGCCCTGTGCCGTGTTGGCAACAAGCTGAAGAAGCTTGCCAGGGGTTCTTCCTGATTCCATGAATTTGCTTGCAAATAGCCCAATGCCCACTAATATTAATGTTGTTAACAGTTTGAGAATTTACTAAACCGTGTACGATTATTTATCCCACTTTCGAAATCACTTTGCAGCCAGGCCCCTGGCCTGCGACCCTGTTGCGTTTGGTCAGGGCTTTTCCTGAATTTAACATCCCATCGACCGGCGTGACCGGCGCTTCGTGAACCGCCCACAGGGCGGGCAACCTGCGAAGAGCTTCTGCCAATCCGTTTTTTATCATGCATTTGATATCAGGAACCATTTTATACCGGAGTTGATCCGTGACAGACATATTCAAAAATACAGGCCGCAAGGCATTTACCCTGATCGAGCTTCTGGTGGTGATTGCGATCATTGCCATTCTTATAGGTTTGCTTTTGCCCGCGGTGCAGAAGGTGCGCGAGGCTTCCGCCCGCACGCAATCGAAGAACAACCTCAAGCAACTGGGTCTGGCCCTGCACAACTGCCATGACCAGTACCATATCACCCCGGCCATGTTTGGTGCCATTGGCCAGCCGGGTGCACCCATCGCAAACCAGAATTCCCTCTTTTACAATCTGCTTCCCTATCTGGAACAGGAAGCCTTGTTCAGGCTGGGCAAGGATGCTGCGCGCAGCTCTGCCATCAAGCAGTTTAACAACCCGCTGGATCCAACCTGGAGCATGAACAGCGGTGTGTTCACCCTGCCTGCTTCGGTACCAGCGTGGGCATCGGGTGGAAGCGCCACCAATCCCTGGCCAACCTGGGCAACCCAGGCCAATGCAACATCCGGCACCAAATGGGGGCTTTCCAGCTACGCTGCCAACTGGCAGGTATTTGGCGATGCTGGCATAAGGTTCACCAGCATTTCGGATGGTCTTTCCCATACCTCGGTCTTTGGGGAAAAGTATTCCGTTGCCAAGCGAGCCACCGGATTGCCACTGGAGGGTGCAGCTTTGTGGGCATATGGCCTGCCCAGCCCAGTAACGGATTACACGGTTGCAGCAAGCCAGACCACGCTGGCAAACTCCCCTTATTCCAGTGGGTATTGGGCACGCTACGGTTATGTGAATTTGGTCGGGGCAAATGCTGGCTGGACAACCAACCCCGCCCTGCAAACCCAGAATTGGAACTGCCAGTGCCATATGGCACCCCAATTCAATCTCCGTTGGGAAAATGATGGTGCCCATCCCCTGAAGCTTCATGGTATGGGTTCCAGCATCAATATGTGCATGGCGGATGGTAGCGTGGTTACCTTTAATTCCAGCATTAGCAGCGAGAATTTTTACTTCTCGGAAACCCCTCAGGGTGGCGAGGTTCCTAACGACCCTCAGATTCCGTAGCCGATCGATTGTTTTTCAGGCCCGCAGGCTAAAAACCTGTGGGCTTCTTTTTTGGTACAATGCTCTTATGAAAAGAATGCTTCTAATTGGTTTGCTTTTGGTGGGATGTTCGCAGGCGCCTGTGCTGCGTGACGGCGATGTTATCCGTGTGGATATCATCACCCCGGAAAGCTGGGAAAACACCCTTGCGCCCACTGTGCAGTTCAGGGCGTTTCGCACCCGCGGACCCAGCGAGCGTTTCCTTACCGGCCCTGAAGGTCTTTACCTGGGTGAGATGTCCTTGGCTGTCACCTACCAGGGTGATGAGCCATTCGATTCCCGCACCAAGGTGTATCAGTTCAAGGCGGATTGCTGAACTCAGAAAACAGAACCTTTCCTGGCTTCGGTCGAAGCCGTGGAAATTCCCGAAGGCGCAACCCGGGCCATCCTGGAGGTCGGGCTGGATATTCCCACCGGTGGAGTGCGGGTGACCAATGCCCGCAAGGTTATTCCCATCACCAAGTCCAAGTCGGAAAAAGAATCCACCCCAAAATCGTGATCCATTTCCTGTAAGATGCCTTCACCGGGTGTGTTGTTTTCATGCACACATCTTCAGGAGGAACCATCATGCTGACATGGATTACCACACTGCTGATCGCGGGGGCAAATCCCCTGGAACTGGAAGTGCCCACACTTTCGGGCGAACGGTCTGCCTTGGGCAAACTCGCCGGGGAAAAGGGAACCGTGGTGATGTTTTTGCAGTTTGATTGTCCGATTAGCGCGGAGTACTCAGCGCAGTTGATCCGCCTGGAAAAGCAATACAAAGCCAAAGGCTTGCAATTTGTCGGGGTGATGGCAGACCAGCAGGATCGCGCGGAATTGCAAAAACGCGCAGCCGAGTTTGGGTTGAAATTCCCGATCCTTCACGATGCCGGGTTTGCGCTGGCAGATGGCCTGGGCGCAAAGACAACCCCGGAGGTGTTCCTTTTGGATAAGCAGGGAAAAACCCTGTACTCCGGCAGGATCGATGATTCCTGGACAGCGCGGATGCGGCGCAATCCCTCCCCCAAAAGCAACGATCTGGTGGCTGCGCTGGACGCCATGCTGGCTCAAAAGCCCATTCTGGTAACACGCACCGACGCGGTGGGTTGCCCGATCGAGCGCCTGCAGAAAAAGGCCGGTGATTCCAAGGTGACCTATCACCGTGACATCGCGCCGATCCTTCAGGAAAAATGCCAGGCCTGCCATCGGCCGGGCGAAGTCGCGCCTTTTTCCCTTACCAGTTACCAGCAGGCCCTGCGCTGGAGGGATCTTCTGGTGGAGGTGGTGGAGAAGAAACAGATGCCCCCCTGGCTGCCAAGCGGTGGATATCATTTCCGCGGGGAGCGAAGGCTTTCAGAAGAAGAGATACAGAAGATCCGCCAATGGGTAAAAGAGGGTTGCGCCGAGGGGGACTTTGCCGAGGCGCCGCTGCCAAAACAATTCGCGGAAGGCTGGCAACTGGGAGAGCCGGACCTGATCTTGGAATTGCCCCAGGACATGGTCATTGGCCCGGATGGCAAGGATCTGTTCCGCTGCTTTGCGCTGCCAACCAACCTTCCCGAGGATAAATATGTGGTTGCCTACGAGCTAAGGCCCGGAAACCGCCGGGTGGTGCATCACACCCTGCATTTTCTGGACTTTGAGGGCAGGGGCAGGAAGCTTTCGGCCGATTGGAAGGCCAACCCGAAGGACAAGCCGGGCGACAGCGGTCCTGGGTATACAGTTTCCATGGGGGTTGGTTTTGCGCCCAGCGGCGAGATGGGCGGCTGGGCCCCGGGCATTTCACCCAAGTTTCTGCCCAATGATACAGCCTACATTCTTCCCAAGGGTTCCGATTTCATCTTGCAGATTCACTACCATCGCACGGGCAAGGAGGAACGCGATCGCACCAGGGTGGGCCTTTACTTTGCCAGGCAGCCTGTCAACCGATTTGTTCAGCCCCTTATTGTCCCGGGTAATTTCCTGTTGATCCCACCCAACAAGTCTGACTTTACCGTGAAGAACTCCGTCTGGCTGGCAAAGGATGCCCTTATGCATTCGGTGGACCCCCATATGCATCTTTTGGGCAGGAAATTTGTCATGCACATTACCGAACCGGGTGGCGAAAAGCACGAGGTGATTCGCATTGACGATTGGGATTACAACTGGCAGGAGATTTATTTCCTGAACCAGCCCAAAAGGCTGAAGGCAGGCACACGAATTGATATCGAGGCGGTTTTTGACAACTCTGCGACGAATCCCAACAACCCCAGCAGTCCGCCATCCTGGGTTCGCTTCGGCGAGCAGACCACCAATGAAATGTGTTTCATGTTCATTGGCCTTACCACGGACGACAATATGCGCATCCAATGGCGCAAAGAAGAAAACGGAAGGGTGTTTGGTCGCACTGCAAAAGTGGGTCAGCGCTAGGTTTATGGTCGGCGCGCCATTTTGGTTCTTATACTAAGGATGGAACCTAATAGTGCGGAGTGATTCATGACCAAGCGAGTTCTTACCGTGGGCCACAGCCCCGACCCAGATGATGCATTCATGTTTTATGCCCTGGCGCACGACAAGATTGAAACAGGCGACCTGGCATTCCGCCATGAATTGCAGGATATAGAGACTTTAAACCGCCGCTGCCTGAAGGCCGAGCTGGAAATCTCCGCCGTCAGCCTGCATGCATTCGCACACCTTACCGATACCTATGCCCTGCTTTCCTCGGGTTGCAGCATGGGAGACCGTTACGGCCCCATGGTGGTGGCTAGAAAGCCATTCAAGGTCGATGAACTGAGGGCTTTGAAAATCGCTGTCCCCGGAACCATGACCACGGCGTTCCTTTCCCTGAGCCTGCTTTTGGGCAAGGGCTTTTCCTACGAAGTGATCCCATTCGACCAGATTCTGGATGCGGTTGCCAATGGCCGGGTGGATGCAGGCCTGATCATCCATGAAGGACAACTGACCTTCCAGAACCAGGGCCTGCACCTGGTGGTGGATCTTGGGGTGTGGTGGAACGACAAGACAGGCCTGCCCCTTCCGCTGGGGGGCAATGTGGTCCGGAAGGATCTTGGACCCGCCATGATTCAGAATGTTAGCAGGCTGATCCGCGAGAGCATTCACTACGGTTTACAACACCGCAAGGAAGCCCTGGAGTATGCCCTGAAGTATGGCAGAGACTTGGATCATGCCCTTGCGGACAAGTTTGTGGGAATGTATGTGAACGATTGGACAGTAGATTATGGGGACAGGGGCCGGCAGGCGGTAAAGCTGCTTTTGGCAGAGGGGCACAGGGCGGGCATCATTCCCAACCCGGTAAATGTCGAATTTGTGTAATTTTGTCCCCCATATTCCGGATGTAGCGTCCCTGCTATAATAAATAGGGGAGCTTCTCTTCCTGCTCCCCTTACATAAATATTGTTACCTGATAAGATAAAAGCTCTAATTAGGAGCCTTTTTTGAAAGGTTGTTACCATGAGCAATGCCAAGGGAATACCTCAGTCTGGTGCGGATATATTGGTTCAGTGCCTGATCAACCATGGTGTGGATACGATTTTTGCGTATCCGGGTGGTGCCAGCATGCCACTGCACCAATCGCTTACCAAGGTAACCAACAAACTAAGGACCATTCTGCCCCGCCATGAACAGGGTGGCGCATTCGCCGCAGAGGGTTATGCCCGCACCACCGGCAAGATGGGCGTGTGCATGTCCACCTCTGGCCCGGGTGCCACTAACTTTGTTACCTCGCTTGCGGATGCCAAGCTGGATTCCACCCCCATCATGTGCATTACGGGCCAGGTTTCCACCCCTGTGATTGGTACCGATGCATTTCAGGAAACCCCCATTGTTGAGGTTTGCCGCGCTGTCACCAAGCATCATTACCTGATCCAGCGAACCGAAGATATTACCCGCGTGATGAAGGAAGCCTTCCACATTGCAACCACGGGTCGCCCTGGTCCAATTATTGTGGATGTGCCAAAAGATGTTCAAACCAGGATGATCGTCGCAGATTATGATCCTCCGATGAATCTCGCAGGCTACAAGCCCGAACGCAAGGCAACCCGCGAGGAACTTGAAAAAGTGCTGGAAATGCTCAGGCAATCCAAGCGCCCCATCATCTATGCGGGTGGCGGTATCGTCAGCAGCAATGCATCGGAACATCTTCGCGCCTTTGCCGAGAAGACAGGAATCCCCGTTGCCATGACCTTGCTTGGCCTGGGCGGTTTCCCAGCAGAGCATTTCCTTTCCCTGGATATGCTGGGCATGCACGGCACGGTGTACAGTAACTATGCCATTAACGAGGCAGACTTGCTTTTGGCATTGGGCGTGCGCTTCGATGACCGCGTTACCGGCAAGGTAAGCGAGTTTGCCAAGCATGGCAAAATCGTCCATATTGACATTGATCCTTCCGAATTGAACAAGAACAAGAAGGCACATCTGCCGATCCATGGTGACATTTGCCAGGCTTTGCAGGATCTGAATCGCATGATCGATTCCAGGCCTTCCAGTGCACCCCCGCTTACCGCAGGCCACCAGGAATGGATTCGTCAGGTGGAAAAATGGCGCGATGAGGAACCGCTGCGCTGCGAACCTCGCGAAGATGCCATTATTCCCCAATATGCCATCAGGCGTCTTTACCAGATCTTGAAAGAACGCAACATGCTGGACGATACCATCGTCTCCACCGGCGTGGGTCAGCACCAGATGTTTGCGGCACAGTTCTTCAAGTTCAACAAGCCACGCACCTGGGTGACCAGCGGTGGGCTGGGCAGCATGGGTTTTGGCCTTCCTTCCGCCATGGGCGCGCAGGTTGCACACCCTCTGAAGACGGTCATCGACATCGATGGCGACGGCAGCTTCCTGATGAACATTCAGGAACTTGCCACCTGCTTCACCGAAAAAATCCCTGTGAAGGTTCTTCTGCTAAACAACCAGCACCTGGGAATGGTGGTGCAGTGGGAAGACCGCTTCTTTGAAGGAAATCGCGCGCATACTTACCTTGGCGCAGGTTTCAGCGAAGCGCCTTACCCGGATTTTGTGACCATCGCCAAGGGTTTCCGAGTTGGCGCAAAGCGCATTTCCGACCCGGCAGACCTCGATAGCGCCCTGATCGAGATGATTGAAAGCAAGGGCCCCTATGTTCTGGATGTAATGACGCCCTTCCAGGAACATGTGCTTCCGATGATTCCATCCGGCATGACCGTGAAGGATATCATCAAGGTGTAAGGGGTATGATATTTATAATTTACCCAAGCCCGGGGGTCGCGACCCCCGGGCTTTTTGCTTATAATAACTTTTC
Organism: Planctomycetota bacterium; assembly: GCA_041180805.1. Taxonomy (GTDB): domain Bacteria; phylum Planctomycetota; class Planctomycetia; order Gemmatales; family Gemmataceae; genus JBEGQX01. The sequence continues at coordinate 1,624 of JBEGQX010000100.1, read as the reverse complement.
ATCATTTCTTCTTACGGAGTTTTCACATGAATCTTTTTCGTCGCAGGGGTTTCACCCTGATTGAACTTCTGGTGGTGATTGCGATCATCGCCATTCTGATTGGTTTGCTTTTGCCGGCCGTGCAAAAGGTTCGCGAGGCCGCTGCCCGCATGAGTTGTTCCAACAATCTTAAGCAGATCGGCCTGGCCTTCCAGAATTACCACGGCACCTACAGCTTCTTTCCACCCAGCAGAAATGACCCCAGGGCCACCTGGGCTGTTTTCATTCTTCCTTTCATGGAGGGTGATGCAACACACAGGCTTTGGGATTTCACCAAGGCCTTTTATGACGCAGCAAACAAGGTTGGCCGCGAAACCACCGTGAAGGCTTATATTTGCCCCGGCCGAAGGTCGCCTTCTACTGCTGGCCTTAGCAAGTCCGGCGATATTCCAGATTCCGCAACCTATGGCACCACTCATGTGCCCGGCGCATTGGGTGACTATGCCATCAACGCGGGCGACCCAGGTTCCACCGCGGAATACTGGTGGGCGCCCAGTCCCACACAAACCAAGGCCGCATGCAATGGCGTTGGCATCATTGACAATGACTGGGAAACCAACAAGGGCACCCGCTATATGAAAATCAGCGACATTACCGATGGCCTTTCCAACACCTTGCTGGTGGGGGAAAAGCATGTTCCACCCGACCAGTTTGGCCTGATCAATTACGATAGCTCCATTTACAACGGAGACAAAACGGGTGCGCGCAGGCAGGTGGGTTCTTCTACTCCCGCGGGTGCCGGTACCACTGTGCTTTTGGCCAAGTTCAACACCGAGCAGGTGACCAACCGCTTTGGCAGCGCCCACCCCGGCGTTTGCCAGTTCAGCCTTTGCGACGGCAGTGTACGTTCCATCAAGGTCTCTATTTCCGCGGATTCCATCCGCAAGCTGGCCAACCGCATGGACGGCGAAGTGGTGAACAGTGAGGATTATTAACATTGAATTTATTGATCATAAGCCCACGGATTGCAATCCGTGGGCTTTTTGATTATTTTCAGATGATCCCTGTGTTCATTTGGATCTACAAAATGCCCAAAAGATCCTGGTTCCATGTCATTCTTACCTATTACGGAAACTGGTTACCAGGTGACCCTAGGGGTTTTAGAACCCGCCATCATAAAACTCATGTGGAGGGAGATTACAAGAATCCACCCCCAAAGGGTCTTTATGAAGGCCTCTATCAATCCAGCCAGGATTCCTTGAAACAACCCAGGGTTGTTCTTTCTGCCCAAGAGCAAATGGTTGTTGGAAATGCTTTTCTTGAAACCTTCAATATGTGCGTCGTTCCGGTGTTGGCCATTGCTGTCCATTCAACACACTTGCATCTGCAAGGGGAATTTGAATCTGCACGTGTTCGAATCCTTTGTGGAAAAGCAAAAAGGAATGCATGGTTCAGGCTTTGTGAGCTGGGGTTGAATTTGAAATTGTGGGCAAAACGTGGAAAATACCAGCACATCAAAGACTATCAACACCTCAAGAACACCCATGCTTACATCCTTAAACACGCGGATGAAAACGCCTGGGTTTGGCGATGGAGCAAAAAGGGCGGTACCATCGTCCATATTCCCAGTTAACCCCTGCACCCA
>JBEGQX010000099.1:0-5153 GCA_041180805.1 Planctomycetota bacterium | reverse complement strand
AACTTTGAAAATCCGTCACCTTATTTTTGGTAAACACTTCCTGAATCAGATATGGGCACACAGAATTTGCCACCAAGGCACCAACGCCAAGAATCATCACATTAAACAAACCTTGTGCGCTGGAGCGAATATCCTTGGGGAAGAATTCATCCACAAAGATATAAACTGTGGCAAAGAAGAACGCGTAACAAATACCATGCACCACCTGCACAAGAATAATGAGTCCCTTGTACTCCGGCAGATATGCATAAGTGGCAAACCGAATGGCGTGGCCAAGAATTCCAACCACCATGGTGGCTTTCCAGCCAAGCTTTTTCAGGGTTACACCAAGAATTACCATAGTCAGAATTTCAGCAACCTGACCAATACTCATGACTGGCATGATCCAGTTGCCGGGAATACCAACCTTTTCACTGCCAAGAAAAGCTCCCGTCCAGTTGAAATAACAGTTATGAACAAACGCATCGATAAAGGTGACTACCCAAAGAACCAAGACAAAAGGATGCTTCAGCAATTTCAAAGCTTCCAGCCAGGCGAGGTTGTCCTGAGAGCCGGCTTCCGGCTTTTTAGGAGGCGTATGAGGCAAACCAAGGCTGAATAGAGCGAGTATAACTGAAGCCGCACCTGAAACAATGTAAGTCCACTTGGTGGCATCTTTCAAAGCATCCCCTGTAAGTCCATTACCCAGAACAGCTCCCAACCATGCCACAAACCCCTGGGCATTTGCAGCGTTTACCTTATCCCAATCAACAAGAATGAAGGTAAATGGCCAGGCAGCCAAAATCCAGCCAATGGTTCCACCCATGCGAACAATACCAAATTCATTTTGAGCATCCTTCATGTTCGCAAAGGCAATTGAATTAGTGATGGAAATAGTCGGGACATAAAGAAGGCAATGAACAAGCATGAGAAGAAAGAAAGGCCAAAATTCGCGGGTAAAGGCACACCCCAAAATCGCCAGACCTCCAACCAGATGACTGAAGGCAAGGAATTTTTCAGCAGCGAAGGTACGATCCGCAAATTGATTGGAGAAGAACATTCCAACAATCGCAGCGATCGGAAACGCATTTAAAATCAAGGATTGTTCGGTTGCGGAAAACCCAAGGCTGGGCAGATAACCAAAGATGAGTGGCAACCAAGCCCCCCAAATAAAAAATTCCAGTACCATCATAACAAACAGTTTTAGCCTGACTGACATTTTGCTCGCCTTTCATTTATTAATTCAGCTTCCGACCTTGGAAAGCCCTACTATGATTGATGTCGGGTCGAATTTCAATCAACAGTCTGAAAATAAGCTAATTATTCCCTCGAACTAACTTGATGGCCTTCTCAAGGCAATCCGCATCATAAACACATCCGCCCCAAGTCCCCCCAGATAACGCCTGAAGATTTGCCCATAATCTTGTGTCATCTGGCAAATTTTCATCGGCATGAAGATCACTTCTTAGTTGCCTTTTTTGAATCTGGCTATTCCCCCATTCAACACCAAGAAATTGACCATTTTCTCCAACTAGGTTGACTGAACCTTCCAATTTGCCCCGGTCAATTTCAATGTCCAACAAATCGCCTTCCTTCAATTTCCCTATCGGACCTCCTGCGAGAGCCTCGGGGCCCACATGGCCAATACAGGCACCCGTTGAAACCCCGGAAAACCTGGCATCCGTCACCAAAGCAACCTGTTTTCCAAAAGGCAGGTGTTTCAACGCAGATGTTATCTGGTAGGTCTCCTCCATGCCACTTCCCATGGGGCCACGGCACATGAGAACCATCACATCACCCGCCTGAATTTTCTTATCCTTAACGGCTTGAATCGCATCTCTTTCGGAAAGAAAAACCCGGGCTGGCCCACGGTGCCGGTAAACTCCATCCTTGCCAACCACTGCGGGATCGATCGCAGTCGCTTTTATAACGGAACCCTCAGGTGCAATATTTCCCTTGGGAAAACAAACCGTCGAGGTTAGGCCCCTGGCCTTGGCTTGGGAAGGCGCGTAGATCACTTCGGATGCATCAACTCCATCTTTGTCTCGAAGGATTTCTTTGCAGATCTTTCTGCGTGGAGATTTTTCCCAAGCATCTAGAATTTCACTCAAACGTTTTCCGGTAACCGTAAAAACCGAGGTATCCAGCAAGCCCAGTCCGGCCAAATGAAGCATCACCTCGGGAACTCCGCCTGCCAGAAAGACCCTAACTGTAGAATGCCCGACCGGCCCATTTGGCAGCGCGTCCACCAAGCGCGGAACCTTACGATTTACCTCGCTCCAATCTTCAGCGGTTGGCCTTCTTAAACCAGCGGCATGAGCTATGGCTGGCACATGAAGCAACAAATTCGTGGAACCACCAAAAGCCGCATGAACCACCATGGCGTTTCGAATGGCGGCATCTGTAAGAATATCCCTTATCCCCACACCTATTTTGGAAAGATGATGAACCGATCGGGCAGAATCACTTCCCATCTTTAGCCAAACAGCCTGGCCAGATGGCGCAAGCGCTGAATGGGGAATACATAGCCCAAGCGCCTCGGCAACGACTTGTGATGTTGCCGCAGTACCAAGAAACTGGCAGCCACCTCCAGGGGAAGCACAGGCCCTACAACCTGCCATGGCTGCCTCCTCCAAGGTGATTTGCTGGTGGGAGAACCTGGCACCAATCGTTTGAACTTTGCCGGCATCTTCGCCATTTTCGGGCGGTAGGGTCACACCGCCAGGCACAATCACCGCGGGCAAACCTCGCAACCCTGCAAGTGCCATCATCATTGCGGGCAACCCTTTATCACAGGTTGCGATACCGATGACGCCCTTTCTTGTGGGTAACGATCTGGCCAGCCGGCGGAGAACCATTGCCGCATCATTACGATAGGGAAGACTATCCATCATCCCGGTCGTTCCCTGGGATCTTCCATCGCACGGATCTGTTACCGCACCTGCAAATGGAATGGCACCCAGCTTCCGTAATTGCCTGGAAGCTTCCTCCACCAGAAGCGATACCTCCCAGTGCCCGGTGTGATATCCCAACGCAAGAGGAGTTCCATCTGGATTTCTCAACCCGCCGGCAGTGCTAAGAATTAGAAACTCGGGGCTTCCCATCTCCTCAGGTTTCCAACCCATACCAACATTGAGAGACCACCCAAACAGGTCACCACTTGGGGCCTTTAAAAGTAATTCTTCAGTTAAGGGCAGTGAACCAGATGGCCCCGCTGCCTTGGTGTTAATTTTGGCAACATGCTCACCAGACTGAAATATTTCATCCAGGGAAAGTTCATCGGCGTTCATGCAGGTTCTTTCAATCTTCTGCGGGTAAAATTTGGGCTGGTTGTCTCAGCGGCAAGAGCCTGGGGACAGGCACAAACAACCCGTTAAGACCCTGGTGTCTGGCTATCAATTGGGAAAAATCAAGTCTTAGAAAATCATGCAATTTGGGATTTTGGGTGGTAGCCAGATATTCTCTGGCAAACACTAGCATTTGGGCATCATATTCTTTTTTATCGCTGGAATGCCAGGAACACCTTCCGGGGTGTCTTCGCAAGTCGCCATCAAAAAAAGGACTGATGTGAAACAACTCGTGAAAAACAGTGACAAGTTTGCCTTCAAGGCTCTGATTTTGAAACCTGGGCAGGCAGAAAGTGACAATGTAGAAAATCTCGCGCCCATCCACAAAATATCGCTGCACCTCGTACAACCGGTTTCTTCGTCTACATTGCAGGTTACCACCTTCAAATCGCATCGGGGTAACTCTTGCTTGAAGACCATGCCTCTGTTGGTTACGGGCCCTGATTATTGTCACGAGGATCTTTTGGGGATCGAGGTGATAAAAGTGCGGACTTACATTGGATATGTCCACAATCAAATCCAACATGCTTTTGGAAAAATCAAATGGCACGACTGTTGGCCCTGTTTCAATCCACGGTGGTGCCTGATATCCAACTTTATTTGGAAGAATGTGTTTTTTGGTTCCAAAACTTACTTGAGGAACCGGCTTTCCAGCCGATTCCCAGCTCAAGGTGGTATGGTAGTGCCTCATGCAAATAAGCGGATAACCGCTCCCTTAAACCCGAACTAATCGGTCACCTCATTGCAACCGCTACTAAAGGATGAACTGATATTTTTGGTATTTCCAGTAAATTCTGGACAGTTTTCCAGCCGATAAGAATGGTGAGACACTCCAAGGAGCATGGATTGTCATGAAATTGGTAAATCTAGGGGAGATTGGGAAATGAAAAAGCGAATTCAATGGATGGGGTTGAGCTTTGCGCTTTCAACTTTGTTTCTTAGCGCCATTAGTGGTTGTCAAACACATGTTGCCGGCATGACCCTTCCTAGCGGTCATTATCTGGAACATCCACCACAATATGTTCCTCCTTCACCTGTTTTCCCACTTTCCAAGGAACTTGCCTCCATGGAAGGAAGCACCAATCAATCTAGTACCGCAGGCCCTGCACAATCCTTGCCAGCCCCATTGCCAGGACCTGGTGGAATGCCAAACAAATAACAAGTACCCCAATCTTCCCAAATTTATCCACAGGTGATTGAAATCAATCGCCTGTGGTGCTCCATTTGTTATTGACAGTAATTAAAATTGGGATTATCCAACCTCCACTTTTCGCAATGCCTGAACTAATCGAATCAAGTTGATTCGATGGCAAAAGCGATTTAGGGAAATGATCCCATGAAAAATAAAATATTCAAAGCAGGCATTCAATCTTTGGCCGTAGCCAGTTTATTCTCGGCAGGCTGCTTTGAATGGTGCCCCATGTGCACCAAGGATGACCAGAAATTCTCACCCAAACCAACTTATTCACTGAACAAACTTGAAGCTCCTTCCGGTAACGCAAACAAGGCTGTGATAAGTGGAGCGGGTGCGGTTTCTATAACTGAAAACCCTCTGGAAGGGCAGGCTATAAGCGTTTCCAATACGCCCAAGGCAACGAACTTGCCGGCGCCAATTGCAACAAGCAATCCCGTTACCGAAATAACCCAGACTAAATTCAACCAAGAAAAAACAAGCCAGAAGGTTCATGAAATTCCAGCACCACAGCCACCTTCCGGCGTACCAGAACTTCCACCTGCCAGCAGTGGTGCACCTAATCTGGGTATACCGACTACATCCTTGGCACCGGGCTTAAGCCCGATTGCAGAAACACAGGGATCTGATACTTC
>JBEGQX010000098.1:0-19271 GCA_041180805.1 Planctomycetota bacterium | reverse complement strand
TGTAAAACACCCGACCCTTGCCATAATCCTTCGTCCAGGCAAGCGCGTAATCCTTGTCCTGCCTTTTGCCTTCTTTTTTGACGGAATTGGTGTCCATTTTCATCAACACATGCAACTTGGTACGGTCATAGGGGCCTTTGAATTGGTAAATCTCATCGGTAATTTCGAAGGTATCGCCAAAGGGCTTGCTGGCGGGATGGTTCTTGTCTTCCACGATCACCTTGATTTTTTCATGCCAGGGGTGGCCATCAAAATAGCCACCGATCATGTTGCCATACTCGGCCCATTTGTAAAAAGTATCGGTGGCACAATGATTACCAGCAAAACCACCGCCAGAACGGATGAACCCCAACAGGTCGGCCTTCTGGGTGTCGGATAATGGCAGCTCGCCGGTGGTATAAAAGTAGACCGCCGCGAACTTTTTCAGGTTTTCCTCATTGATGGCGTTTCGGGAATCCTGAGTTACCACAGCCTCAAAAGCACCTGTCTTTTTGCCGAGTTCGATCAGTGCTTTTTCCACCGTGCAAAGTTCCTCGGGCTTCGGGCGCTTTACCACGGAATGAACAAAACCCTTGGATTCTGTGATAACCAGAATTTTTGGGGTCTTTTTACCCTCCTGCGCGGAAAGGCTGGAAATCAAACCAATGGCTACGGCAAACGCCGCCACAAAATTTTTCATGAGAGAGGTTCCTTGAAAAGGTACTTTTCAAACGTTTACTAATGCCATCGTAAACCGAAAACAGGGGGACACCAATAAAAAAGCGATTGGTAATGAACTAGCCGTTTGGGCTGCATCATGTTTCAAACTACTCTGTTCGGGTGGAGGCCCAGAGAATGGCGCGGTGGACAAATTCATGAAGCCCCTCTGTTTTTTCAGGGTGTGGGCTAAAACAAAAAACGCGGCCTTTGCCATAGTTTCCACAGGCAATTGCAGTGGTTCCTTTCATGACACCTTCTGGCGCCCCATTTTTTGTGATTTCTGAATCAAAAGTTGCCAAAGTCTTATAGTCCGGAATGTCCGGGTTGTTGGCGGGCGCAAGCAGCGGGCCCTGATGGTAGTAGATAGTTTCCTTATCTGACTGCACACCCAGGTATTTTCTGCCATCGGTTGTCATTTTGATGTCCACAGGCCCAAAACCCCTAGCCCAATGCTTCTTGTCCAAAACCTTCGCATCCAGAATGTTCAGCGACCATTCGTAATCGCAACTGGCCAAATAAGCGCCCGCGCAGATCCCCAGGTAGCCACCCCCCTGTGAAACAAAATTTCGGATCTTTTCCCTGCCGGTTTCCCCCAGCGCTTTTCCCTGCGAACCACCAGAACCACCCGGGTGAATCAAAAGATCAAAACCGGAAAGTTTTCCCTCGCCAATCTCCGCTGCATTCACGGTACGAACTTCCATATCCTTGTAGGAGTTGAGCACCTTCAAAAGCTGGTCTGAACTGCTGCTGGTTCCCTTGTCGGCATATAATGCCACACGCACAGGTTTTCTTTCCTGCCCTGTTGCAAAAGAGATCGACAAGAGAAAGATAAGCGTCGAACAAATGCTGCGCCACATGGCTAACACTCACAAGGCCGTGGGATAACACCCAAAACATTGATTAGATTAACTTATCCATGGGGGAATGGAAAGCCTTCAAAAATGGCAGATCATGGCTGCTTGATTTGAATGGGGAATTAAATCCTACGGATTGGCGAAACGCGAACATCCACCCCGGGCGAGAAAGCAGCGTGATCTGGAAGCTTTTGCAGAACGCCATGCGGAATGATGGCATCCATCAAAGTCTGCCGCACTTGGATATCCATGACAGACTGGATCTTATAGGGGGCATGGTGAACCTGTCCCGCATGCATCCGTCCATAGACATCCACACAAAACAGCGTGTAGCGCTCCACCAGAAAATGCTCCAGGGTGCCCAAAGCTGCTGCGATTGGTTTTTCAGAAGGGATGTTTACTTTTATTTCATAGCTTGCCGGGGGTTCATCCCTTCGCCGGCCTGCATAGCAGATGTGAATGCCCTGATTTGTTGTGGCTTGCCTGCTCAAAGACAACCTGGCTCCAAGGTAGGGCAGGTTCCAGAATTTCCTGGCGATGGCCACTGCCAGCCTGCTGTTGGCATCCAGGCTGAAGAACCACACCCCGCTCTGCCCATCTTCCGTTCGCACATAGGTGCGTATGTTGGTTTCCAAAAACCAGGAGATGCCCGGCACCGGGGGTGACCACCAGGGGCGCACCCTTTCCATGGAAAAAGGCACCAGCCCTATCCATGCGGAACCATCAAAGGTTTCAACGGTAAGACCGCGCGGAAGATGAACCTGTATGGCATCCACTGGCACCCGCCAGTGCAGAAAGGTCAAATCCGACCAGCGTTGGTAACCTGCAGTGCTGTCCTGAATCATAAAAATAAGCTCTCATGGAAAACCCACTATTATCATAGATCACTTTGTGACCGGGTTACCCATGAACCGTGCCTTGGTTCAAAAATCCTTGATAACGTTCAAGGATGTGCCTTATGCTGAATCACTTCCATGGTGCGGCTGCATAGCAGTTGCGCCTAATGGTTTTGCCGCACATAAAATGACCATTGCCGCCGCTTTCGCTGCCAGCGGGTGGGTTTTTCAGTGCGGCCCTTTTGATGCATAAGGCTTGCCAAAATTCCCGGGAGCAGGAAAAGCACCATGAAAACAACAGCCCTTTCCCGTTCCATCCATCCATGCATGACCCTGTTTGCCATGCTGTTTTGCATGGCGATGGCTCGACCTGCGTTTGGAAATCAATCGCAGGACAGCAAGATTAGGGAGTCTGTTCCCTTTGTGGCAGGCAAGGAAGGTTACAAGGTGTATCGCTGCCCCACCCTGGCGGTAAGCAACAAGGGCACAGTCCTGGCTTTTTGTGAGGGGCGCGTCAACAACCACAAGGATGAGGACGACATGGACATCGTCCTGAAACGATCTACTGATGGAGGCAAGACCTGGGGACAGCTTCAGGTGCTGGTAAACGATGATCGAAATCCCTGCAAATGTCAGTGCCCGGTAGTTCTTCCTTCGGGCAGGATCCTGCTGGTATGGCTTTGGAACAAGTGGATTGCATCCAAGAAGGATCGTGAGACACGCGAGGTGTACATCATGCATTCGGATGATGATGGGCTATCATGGTCGAAGCCCCGGAAAATATCTGATTCGGTTTACCAACCCGGCTGGAAATGGTATGGCACAGGGCCGTGCCATGCCATTGTGAAGAGAAGCGAACCCAACAAGGGAAGGATCGTAGTGCCAGCGCGCCACAACACCAAACAGGATCAAATGGTTTCTCATGTGATCTATTCGGATGATGGTGGTGAAACCTGGCACATAGGGGCTCATGTGCCCAGGCCAAAGACATCGGAATGCACCATCGTGGAGCTTGCCAATGGCGACCTGATGCTCAACAGCCGCAACCAAAATGGCAAGGAAGACTGCAGGGTGGCATCCATCAGCACCGATGGGGGAAAAACCTTTTCCAAGGTATGGTTGGAAAACCAGCTTGTGGAACCCCGAGGCTGTCAGGGCAGCCTTCTTTTCCATTCCATGAACTCGTCCACTGGCAAAGGCAACATCCTTTTCTCGAACCCTTCCAACCCCACAATCCGCGCTGATGGCACCCTGAAACTCAGCGAGGATGATGGCCTTACCTGGACAAAAAGCTTTCGCTATGCGAAAAAACCCGCTCCCAACTTTACTGGTTATTCAGACATCGCATTGATGGCAGATGGCAGCATTGGGATTCTTCATGAAAGAGGCGACCTGGAAGACGCCAGTAAAAAATCTGAACGATACGATGAAGTTGCCTTCATTGTGGTTCCCTTCTCGGAAATAAAAACACCTATTGTTCCAGCGCCTCCCAAAAATGGCACCAAATAATGACCCTGTCGCCAAGAACCACCATGACCATTTCCCACACACTGGCGATTGTTGCAACCTTTTTGGCTTTGCCCAAAGCAACAGTGCAAGCCAGCGATTCCACCCCACGAAAGCCAAACATCGTAGTCATTCTTGCGGATGACCTGGGGTATGGTGATGTGCAGTGCTATAACAAGGATCGGGGAAAAATACCCACGCCAAACATCGACACGCTGGCGGCCCAGGGCATGCGCTTTACAGATGGGCATTCCTCTTCCGGTGTCTGTTCGCCTTCCCGCTACACACTGCTTACAGGTCGGTATCATTGGCGAACCAGGCTGCAGAGCGGAATTGTAAGCCTGTTTGGCAGTCCCCTGATAGCACCAGACCGCATGACCATTGGCTCGCTTGCAAAGAAGCAGGGCTACCGCACCGCATGCATTGGCAAGTGGCATCTTGGCTGGAACTGGCCCATCAGCAAGGATCAGCAACCCTTGCTTGCGCCTTCAGCGCCACCGGGTGATGCCAATACCAAGGCACTTAAAAAGGCGGCAACAACGAACGCTATCGCCAGCAAACAACAGGTGGATGCCTGGCGGGATATTTTTTCCAAACCAATTGCGGATGGCCCCACCACCCGGGGGTTCGACCTTTATTTTGGCACCGATGTTCCGAACTGGCCGCCGTACTGCTTCATCGAAAACAACCGTACGATGGACATTCCATCCGAGTTTCTGCCACGCGGCCTTTTTCAGAACCATCAGGCCAGTCTTCAGGGACCCGCCCTGAAGGATTGGAAGCTGGAGGCTATCCTTCCCGCATTGGGAAATCGCGCCATTCAATTCATCAACGAAAGCTCCCAAAGGAAGGAACCCTTTTTGCTGTATATGCCCCTCACCTCGCCTCACACGCCCATTTCGGTAAACGAGGAGTGGAAGAACAAAAGCGGGCTGAGCCCCTTCGGCGACTTTGTGATGGAAACCGATGCAATTGTGGGGCGGGTGCTGGAGGCGCTGGATAAAACCGGCTCTGCCGAGAATACATTCGTGCTTTTTACAAGCGACAACGGCTGCGCTGCCTACATAGGTGTGAAGGATTTGGAAAAAAAGGGGCATTACCCCAGCGGACCCTTGCGGGGTTACAAGACTTCCGCCTGGGAAGGCGGGCACCGGGTGCCGTTTATCGTGCGGTGGCCCAATGTGGTAAAGCCGGGAAGCACATGCGGACAACTGGTCTATCAGGCCGACCTGATCAGGACACTTTCCGAGGTGTGGGGTGTTGCCTTGCCAGAAAACGCAGGGGAAGACAGCTTCAGTCTGATGCCTTTGCTGAAGGGCGAGGATAAACCGATTCGGGAAAACGCGGTGGGTGCGGCTGCAAGTGGAACTCCCGCTGTTCGAAATGGACCCTGGAAATACATACCTGAACCTGCCCCAGACAACAACCTGCCCGTTCAGCTTTACAACCTTGCGGATGACCTTGGAGAAACCCAAAACCTTGCCGGCAAGATGCCTGAAAAAGTGGCAGAGATGAAAGCCCTGCTGGAAAGACTTATCACCAAGGGCCGCAGCACACCGGGCACACCCCAAAAAAATGATGTCGAGGTGATCCGCTATCCACGGGCCACGCCTTTACAAAAGAAGGCTGATGCCAAACAGGCAAAATGATTCCATGGGGCATTCGTTTATTGGCCCATGCTTCCTTGCAGTTCGCGATGGCGCGGGCAAAACACCAGATGGTCATTGACCATTCCGGTGGCCTGCATGTGGGAATAGATGACCGTGCTACCCACAAACTGGAAGCCACGTCTTTTCAGGTCGGCACTGATTTGATCGGATAAAGCGGTGTTGGCAGGGACCTCGCCCTGGTTTTTGAAATGGTTGACCATCGGTTTGCCATCCACAAAATTCCAGATGTAATTATCAAACGAACCTTTCTCATCCTGCAATCGGATAAAGGCCTGGGCGTTGTTGATGGCTGCGCGCACCTTGGCCCGATTGCGGATGATACCCGAATCAAGCATCAGTCTTTCCAGGTCAGCGTTGTTAAACCTGGCCACGCGGTTTGCATCGAAGCTTGCAAAAGCTGTGCGGAAATGTTCTCGCTTGCGCAGCACGGTTATCCAGCTAAGGCCCGCCTGAAACGTCTCGAGGGTAAGAAACTCGAAAAGCAGGCGGTCATCATGTATGGGTACCCCCCATTCCTCGTCGTGATATCGCACATACATCGGATCGGTGCCACACCAGGGGCATCGTTTGCAATCGTGTTTCAAGGCCTTATCCCCTGATGGATGGTTTGGAATTACCAAAATGCCCTAGGCTGGTTTTCAACCATGAAGAGGGAGATGTCAACCCCGTGTGGGTTAAAATTAGTTCCATCTCATCCAACCAGCATTTCAACTTTCGAAGTGGTCGCCTAAGATGTCATCATGGAAAACCGACAAATCTACCTGGATGCCAGTGCCACCACCCCCCTTCGGGAAGAGGTGTGGGAATCCATGCGACCGTTTGCGCTGGAAAGGTTTGGCAATGCCTCCAGCAGTCATGGTGCGGGTCGCAAAGCCAGGCAGGCGCTGGAAGACAGCCGGGAAGAAATCGCGCGCATTCTGGGGGCTTTCCCCGATGAAGTGGTTTTTACCAGTGGTGCCACCGAGGCCAACAATATTGCCATTTATAGCGCCACTCTGGGAAATGTTTTGCCCATTTATCTTTCAAGGCTGGAACACGCTTCCATCACCACACCGGTGGAAAAACTTGGCCAGAATGGCAGGCTGGTTGTCTGGCAGAAAGTAAAGCACGATGGAATTGTGGATCTTGGGTCTTGGAATAAAGACGAAGCATTTTCTTTGGCATGCCTGATGCTCGTGAATCACGAAACAGGGATGAACCAGCCAGTGGCTGAATTGGGCCAAAAGTTGGCGGGCAAAGGTTGGTTGCATTGCGATGCGGTACAGGCGGTTGGCAAACAGCGGGTGGATTTTCACCGGCTATGTGTCCAAAGCCTTTCCCTTAGTGCTCACAAGTTTCATGGGCCCAAGGGTGTGGGTGCGCTTTTGGTACGAAGGGGCTCAAACCTGGCGCCCATGTTTCTTGGGGGTGGTCAGGAAAAATCGGTCCGGCCCGGAACCGAACCCGTGGCAAGCATTGTTGGAATGGCCTGTGCTTTAAGGCTGGCAAACCAAAACCTGGAACAAGAATCCCAAAGGCTGAAGTCACTGAAGCAGGTGTTTTTTCAAACACTGCAATCTAAAGTTCCATGGGTTATCTTAAATGGCACCCTGCAAGGTGCCTCCGCGCATCTATTGAATCTGGCCTTTCCCGGATTAAGGTCGGATTTATTACTGATGAAGCTGGACATGCTGGGGGTTGCTTGTTCCACCGGTTCGGCGTGTTCCAGTGGTTCCTTGCTTCCTTCGCCGGTTTTAAAGGCGATGGCTGTGGAAGATGCGGTACTTGGCTCCTCCATGCGATTCAGTTTTCATGCGCTTTTGTCGGAAATGGATGTCGCTGAAGCGGCTGATCGTGTGGCGACAGCGGCGCATGACATGAAAATTGCGTGAAGGAGTGCATAAAAGTGGCTTTTTCAGCGACGCTGGAATTGTGCCTTTTGTTCCCGGAAGTTAAGATATTCAAGTGACAAGAATTACCCGCCTTGATATGGGTAGTGCATGAATCCCAAGCGCTCTTCCCGATTGAATTTTCCTGAACAGCGAATCGCCGGGCAAACGCTGGCTTACCTGGCTGGGCGGGTGGTGCGTGGAAAAATTCGCAGGGATGATTCTTTCTTCCTTTTGGTCGGGCCAAGCGGTTGTGGAAAGACACGGCTGTTAAGGGCGCTATTTAAAAAAGTCGTCAGCCATAAGAATGGTGCCACCGCCAGAACGGTGCAAATGGGCAACGCCCGGGAAATCCTTTCGCAGTGGAGGGAATCGGAAATCCGCGACAGGGAAGGAACCAGCGCGCTGCGAAGGCAGATTGTTGATTTGGATTTGCTGGTTCTTGAGGATATCCAACAGCTAAAGAAAAATGAAACCGAGTACCTTGCACGATTGATGGATGAACGCAATGTGCACAGGAAGGCCACGGTTTTTTCCTCTACCAGATACCCACAGAAACTGGATCGCTTGGATACAGCGTTTCGAAGTCGCCTTAATTCAAGCCTGCTTATCGAGATGGAACCTTTGGGTCTTGAAAGCAAAAAGGTTTATCTTGCTGCCAGGCTGGATAGTCTGGGCCTGGAATTGGAACCAAGGATGCTGGAATGGCTTTCGCAAAAGGTCGAGGGAAGCATTCGCCGCATGCAAAGCCTTTGCAACCGCATTGTGCAGGAATCCATAAGCGTCAAAAGGCATCCCACACTCGAAGACCTTGCAAAATTGGTGCATGAAATACGACCTATGGGTAAAGCCATCAGCATGGAAAATATCACCATTCAGGTGGGCAAGGCTTTTTCGGTGAATCCAAAGTCGATGGTTATGCGCAAGAGAAACAAGGAATCTTTGCTGCCCAGGCAGGTCGGAATGTACATAGCTCGTAAGATGACAGGAATGTCATTGGGTGAAATAGGCGCCTTTTTTGGAGGGCGCAACCATGCCACCGTATCGCATGCGCTAAGAAAGGTGGAAAAGGCCCTAAGGAAAGATCATGCTCTTTCTGGAACTATCAAACAGCTGGAAAATGATCTTTCGTAGCCGGACTTTGTTCAAAAATTGTTCACCGTTGGTTGGGTTTTGTTGAGCCATGTTCAGGGATTGAACCAATCCTTGAAAAGACTGTCCAAACTTAACCAAAAACAACCACGAATTGACCATGAATTCACAAGATTTGAACAGTCCTTTCTGATACAATAATCCTTGTTACATAAGGACTTGTGTTCAATCCTCCACTCTCATCAACATGGTTGGGTCAGGTCCTAAAAAAGTAATAAAAAAGAAAGTATTCTTATTAAGAAGAACGCAGTGAGGGAACCATGAAGGCGATTTGTAACCGCGAAGCTTTGCTCAGTGCTTGTCAGGTTGCCAGCAGTGCCATTTCTTCACGGGATGTGAAACCCATCTTGAAGAATTTCAAAGCGGTGGCCGAGGATGGCCGCTGCATGTTGATGGCTACCGACCTGGAACTTGGAATTCGGATTGATGTGGCCGGCATGGTGATTCAAGAACCCGGAGAAGCGATTCTTCCTGCCGCAAAGCTGATTTCCATCCTGCGAGAAATGAAGGACAAGGAATTTCATCTGGAAACAGACAACGAATCCAGCACCATTTATGGAAAGTCTGTTGAGTTCGAGATGCCTGGCGAGGATCCATCTCATTTTCCCGACCTGCCACTTTTCGAAGATGACAAGTACCATGAACTTACCGCAGGTACCATGAGGGAGTTGATTCGTCGCTGTTCATTTGCGGCGGCTTCCGAAATGGCCCGCTACACCATGACAGGTGCCCTTTGGGAACTGGAAAAAGATCATGTAAGGCTGATCACCACGGATGGAAGAAGGCTGGCATGGGTGAAAGGTTCCGCCTCTGTGAAGGGTGGCCATGCCATCAAGGGTCAGGGCCCGGTGGTTCCCACCAAGGCCATGCAATTACTTGATCGCAATTTTTCCGATGACCAGGAAAGTGTGCGAGTCTGCTTTAAGCCGAACGAGGTCATGTTCAAGACTGAGCGTGCCGTTGTTTACAGCAGGCTGGTCGAGGGAAGATTCCCCGATTACAAGATGGTGCTGCCCAAGAAGCATACTTCCAGTGTGAAGCTGTCGGTGGATGGTTTTCATGCTGCAGTAAGGCAGGCAGCCATCATGGCGGACGATGAGGTAAAGAAAGTCATATTCAAGTTTGGATCCAAGAAGTTAACCCTTCAAGCCCAGGGTAGTGTTTCCGGAAGATCAAAGGTTGAAATTCCAATTGAAATGGATGGCCCGGGGGTTGATGTGGCTTTCAATCCTGTTTTCATTTCAGACCTGTTGAAGGTGCTTCCCGGGGATTCCGAGGTGTTGCTGGAACTTAATGATTCCGCAAGCCCTGCGGTTTTCCGTTACGGTGAAGATTACCTTTACCTTGTGATGCCACTTACCTAACCATCATGGCAGTAAGGTATCACAAGCCTGAACCCGGACCTGAAAAGCTGGGCGAGATTCTGGGAAAACTGTTTGTGGCCCGCGGATGGGGTCGCAAGCAGGAGCGATTGAAACTTGAGAAAGCATGGATGGTATCGGCAGGCGAGGATTACGCCCCCCTTACCAGGGTATCCGCCCTGAAGAAGGGAATTCTGGAAGTCTTGGTGGCAAACTCGGCGCTGTTGCAAGAGTTGGCCCAATTCCAGAAGAGGTCCATCCTTGCAAGGTTAAGGGTTGAATTGTCGGGAGTTGAAATAACCGACCTGCGTTTTCGTTATGGAAAGATCGACTAACCGTTTTGGAGAATGAACAATGAGCAATGAAAATCTGCCCCCGCTAAGCACCGAGGGGGACGCTGAATACAACAGCGACAATGTTCAGATCCTGCGGGATGCCGACCATATTCGCAAGCGCCCCGGTGTATACATTGGCGACATCAACACTGGTGGTTTGCATCATCTGGTGTATGAACTTGTTTACAACAGCGTGGATGAGGCGCTTGCCGGTTTTTGCCATACCATCAATGTTCATATTTATGTCGATGGCAGCCTTAGTGTGAAAGATGATGGCCGCGGTATTCCAGTGGACATTCACCCACAGGCTAAGAAACCAACCCTTGAGGTGGTGTTAACCACGGTTGGCGCTGGTGGAAAGTTCGACAAGGGTGCTTACAAGGTTTCTGCCGGGTTGCACGGCATGGGTGCCAAGGCGGTTACCGCGCTAAGCGCCTGGGTGGAAGCCGAGGTGCGCAGAGATGGTCATACCTATGTTCAGGAATACGAACGCGGTAAGGCTACCACCGAGGTAAAGGAAATTGGCATTGCCAACACCACGGGAACGCGCATCAAGTTCATGCCCGACCCGGAAATCTTCAAGGATCTTACCTTCAGTTTTGACACTCTCGAGGAACGCCTGCGCGAGTTGGCCTTCCTGAACAAGGGCATTGCCTTCACACTTACCGATGATCGCAGCGGCAAACATGAATCCTTCAAGTACGATGGTGGTTTGGGCGAATTCGTGAAGCATCTCAACCGTAACAACGACCCTATTCATCCGCCCATTGCCATCGAGCATTCCGTGGGCGATGTCAGGGTGGAGGTAGCGTTGCAGTACACCCGCGAAGAGGAAGAAAGGGTTCGCTGCTATGCAAATAATGCCTACAACCCCGTGGGTGGAACCCACCTGACCGGTTTCCGAACCGCCCTTACCCGTACCCTGACAGCCTACGGCGACAAGATGGACATCTTCAAGAATGTGAAGCCTAATGGCGATGATTGCCGTACAGGTGTTACCGCCGTGGTAAGCATCCAGCACCCCGAGCCTCAGTTTGAATCGCAGAACAAGATTCGTCTTTTGAATGCGGATGTGGAAGGCGCGGTGTCTGCCGCGGTAGCGGAGAAACTTTCCAAGTACCTGGAAGAGAACCCCAAGGAATCCAAGATCATCATGGAAATGGTGATCAACGCGGCTGAGGCTCGCGAGGCGGCTGCAAAGGCCCGCAAGGCCATTCGCGACCGCAAGAACATCCTCAGCAGCGGTGGCCTGCCAGGCAAATTGTTCGACTGCACCACCCGCAAGCGGGATGAATCCGAACTTTTCCTGGTGGAAGGTGACAGTGCCGGTGGAAGCGCCGAGGCCGGTCGCGACCGCATGTATCAGGCTGTGCTCCCCCTTCGAGGCAAGCCATTGAATGTGGAAAAGGCTCGCCTGGAGAACTTGTTGAACAACACGGAAATCTGCGCGCTTATCTCCGCGATCGGTGTGGATATCGGCAGCAACCAGGATTATGTTTCCGTCAAGGAAACCCTTCGTTACAACAAGATCATCATCATGACCGATGCTGATGTGGATGGCCAGCACATCCGCACGCTGTTGCTGACCTTCTTCTACAGACAGATGCCGCTGCTGGTGGAACACGGTCATATTCATGTGGCCCGCCCGCCTTTGTACAAGGTCACCCAGAAAAAGCAGGTGCGCTATGTTTCCACCGGCGAGGAAATGCAGACAGAGTTGATGCAGCGTGGCATGGATGGCACCAGCCTGGTCATTCTTCCGGTGCCCGAAACAAACCAGGAGCGTGTCACCCTGGAAGCCGACAGGCTTGGATCACTTCTCAAGGTGGTGGCAAAACTGGAAGATCACCTCATCACCCTGGAAAAGCGCGGCCTTTCCCTGGCGGCACTTCTCGAGCGCGCCCAGAACGGCTTACTGCCTTATTACCGGGTTCTATTGTCAGGCAAGGAAAACTGGTTCTTCACTTCCGCGCAGGTGGATGAATTCCGCAAGCAGGAACAGAAAAAAGCGGGCAAGGAATTCCTGGCAGGCAACGAGGATCAACAGCAAAACAATGGCACACCCCCGGCCGAAATATTCTTCCTTCAGGAACTCCACGAAATTCGCGAGATCAACAAATCCATCGAGGAACTGAAGACCTACGGCCTTCAAGCATCGGACCTGGTGCCACCTGTTCGCCTGGCCGGCCGCGAACCTGTTCCAAGGCTTGTGCTGATGAACGGTGACCACAGCAAGAACCTGGAACATCTTCGAGAGTTGATCATCGAGGTGCGCAGGATCGGTGAAAAGGGCATGACCATCACCCGCTTCAAGGGTCTTGGTGAAATGGACCCCGAGGAGCTCTGGGAGACAACCTTGGACCCCAGGGTACGCACCCTTATGCAGATCAAACTGGATGATGCCTTCAAGGCAGATGAAATGTTTCGCACACTGATGGGCGACAAAGTGGAACCCAGACGCGATTTCATCCACAAGTACGCGCTTCAGGTCAAGGAAATCGATTACCACGGAGCATAAGCACGGGGGCATTCCATGTCTTATCAGAGTCCACGCACCTCCCACCGCTGGATTCAGTTTGCCCATGGTTATGCCCTGGGCACCAGCACACGCTGGCATCAGGGCCAGTATTGTTCCATCATCACCCCTGCTGGCATTGTGGGCTGCGGAATCTACGACCTGAAGACTCCCGCAGAGTTCAACCAGGCGATTGCCATTGCCAAGGGTACACCTGCCTGCCCGCTTGCAGAACCGGAAGATCTTCTGGATGCAACCATTGTCGGTGTGACTCCACGGGCGGAGCAAATTGGAATTACCGTGGGAATGACCGGACGCCAGGCGGTGGAGAAAATGCAGTTGGCTCTACCAGCAAGTCCTGCCAGTGAAACAAGCGAGCGTATCCAGGTGCGAGTGGCAGACCATATTACGCTGGTGGTGAAGGATCTTGAAGCTTCACGAAAATTCTACGTCGATCTGCTGGGCATGAGGCAGGTGCCACGCCCTGCGTTTGACTTTGACGGCCTGTGGTTCCAACTGGGTAAATTCCAGATTCACCTGATAAAAGAATATTCTGGTTCCACCCCGGCTGGCAATCACTGGCCCATCGACAAGACCCATACGCGCTGCGCGCATTTTGCCTTTGAGGTGGACGATGCCCATGCCGTGGTGGGGCTTCTGAGAAAACAGGGGGTGGAAGTCCTTTCCGGCCCCAAGCTTCGCCCGGATGGTTTTGTGCAGACGTTCCTCACCGACCCCGACGGCCATGTGGTGGAGCTTTGCTCACCCAAGGTTGCGGGTTAGAATCAGAACATTGGCTTATGGCCCCCGTTCCAATAAGGAAGTTGGATCATGTCGATCAATAGCATTCGAATTGTCTCGGTTCCATTCCTCTTTTTTGCCTGTGAGGCGCTGGCCCAAGATGTTGCCGAACTGGTGAAAAAAGGCCAGAAGGCGATGATGGAGGAAGACTTCAAGACCGCCCTGGTTATCTTTTCCAAAGTGATCGAGCTGGACCCCAAAAACGCGCAGGCCTATGGCAGCCGTGGCACCTGTAATTCGGTGTCGGGTAAACCCGAGGAAGCTCTGGCCGATTTCAAAAAGGCCATCGAACTAAACCCGAAGGAAGCGACCTTCTATAACGATCGTGCCAACACGTATGCCGGCATGAACAAGCTGGCCGAGGCCATCGCCGATTATACCAAGGCCATTGATCTTGATCCCCGTTATGTCAGGGCGTTTGTGAATCGTGGTATCTCACGTGCGGACGCCGAAAAGCACGCAGAAGCCATCGAGGATTTTAACAGCGCGTTGAAGCTGGATCCAAAGGATGCCAGCGCCTATTACAATCGTGGTTTATCCTACGGCCTTACCAACAGATACCAGGAAGCCATCCAGGATTTCAGCAAGGCGCTGGATCTGGAACCCAAGGAGGCGATTGTTTACAAGGACCGTGGTGTCGTTTATCACGAGTTGAAAAAATATGGCGAGGCTATTGCGGATTACACCCGCGCGATAGAGATCACCCCGAACTTTGCCGAGGCATGGTTCAACCGTGGTTTGTCGCACTTTGAATTGAAGAAATACGCGGAGGCCATTCGGGATTATTCCAAGACCATCGAACTGGATGCCACCCTGGTTCAGCCTTATCGCAGTCGGGCTGAAGCCTACATGGCTATTGGAAAACAGAAGGAAGCCGAGGCTGATCTGGCCAAGGCAAAGCAGTTGGAAAAAAGCAACTAATTCCGCTTTTTAAGCTATCATAATCGTACAGTCCGGGTGAGTAGCCGGGCTGATGTAGATTATTTGCCTAGCTGGAAGGTCCACCATGTTGATTCATAAAGCACTTCGACTGATGCCACTCATGCTGATTTGCGGGCTGGTCCTGTTTTCCGGCCCGCCATTTGCCACAGGACAGGGACAAAAAAAGAAAAGGCCCGATGATAAAGCCCAGCCTAAGCAGGAGGTGGTTGAAAACAAGGCACCGGAAAATTTTTCCATGCCCAATGAATGGTCCAAAACCTTTCAATGGCGTTCATTGGGTCCTGCCAGCATGAGTGGGCGCATCACTGCCATTTCGGTTTATGAAAAGGACCCCACACTTTGGTATGTTGCCACCGCATCGGGTGGACTCCTTAAAACAGTGAACAATGGCAATACTTTCACCCATCTTTTTGACAGGGAAAATTCCATTTCCATTGGAGATGTTTGTGTTTCCCAATCGAACCCCAACATTGTCTGGGTGGGTACCGGGGAGGCGAACCCCCGCAATTCCGTGAGCATGGGTGATGGAATCTACAAATCAGTGGACGGCGGAAAGACCTGGAAAAACATGGGCTTGAAAACCTCTTTCCAGATTGGCAGGGTGATCATTCATCCCACAAATCCTGAAGTGGTTTATGTTGGTGCCCTTGGCAGGCTGTATGGTTCTGGTGGCGAAAGGGGGCTTTTCAAAACGACCGATGGAGGTGACACCTGGAAGCGTATCCACTACATCGATGAAAAAACGGGTGTGGTTGACATGGTCATGCACCCCAATGATCCCGAAACATTGATGGTTGCAACCTGGGAGAGAATGCGTGATGGATTCGACAGTTGGCCGGGCGAGGTAAAAAAGCCAGATGGCTACGATGGTTATGATCCGATTGAAAAATGGGGCAAAGGCAGTGGAATCTTCAAGACCACAGATGGTGGCGTGAATTGGAAAAAAATTACTTCTGGTTTGCCATCCGGCCGCATGGGTCGCATTGGTCTTAGCTGGCATGTAAAAAATCCCGCTATTCTTTATTCCATCATCGATACCGAGAACATCTGCAAGGGCCTTGCACCGATTAGCACATGGTTTGGGGCCACCGCCATTGACCGAGATGGCAATGTCGAGGTGTACCAAATCCAGAAGGATAGCCCGGTGGAGAAGGCGGGTATGAAAAAAGGCGATATCCTGGTTCGCGCCGGTGGTAAACCTGTCTCCAAGTACGCGGATGTGATCGAGACCATAAGGCCCATGAAAGCGGGAGACAAATTAAAGCTGGCGGTTCGCAGGCAGGATGGCGAAACGGAACTGGAAATATCGCTGGTGAACCGGCCCGGGCAAAACCGCGCCCCATCTCCGCCAGGCGGCCCTAGGCAGGCCCCCTCCGATGCATACATGGGCATCCTTGGTGAAAATGGCGAAGGCGGAGCGAAGCTTACACAGATTTTCAATGGTGGCCCCGCGGAAAAGGCCGGCCTTGAACCAGGTGATCTGGTGACCAGGATGGATGACAAAAAAATTGAAACTTACAACGATCTGGTTGATGTTCTCAGGCCCAAAAAGCCGGAGGAAAACCTGCTGGTTGGCATCGTTCGCAAGGGAAAGGTCATGGAGGTTAAAGTTACGCTGGCCCCTAGACCGGGTGCGCCAAGCAAGAATCGCCCCAATGCTTTTACCCTGGGTGGACAGAATCACAATATTCAGGAATGGCAGGGAGGCGATGGTAACGAGTTTGGCGGAGTCTATCGTTCCGAGGATGGTGGCGAAAGCTGGATCAGGGTTAATAGTCTTAATCCCAGGCCGATGTACTTTTCCTGCATTCGAGTTGACCCGATGGATGATTCCAAGGTTTATGTGCTGGGAGTCAACCAGCATGCCTCCGCGGATGGGGGCAAGACATTCAATGATAACTTTGGTCGTAATGTGCATGCGGATGGCCACGCTCTGTGGATTTCAAAAAGCAACGGCCGACACATGGTCACCGGGGGTGATGGTGGCATTTACCAGACTTATGATGCCGGGGAAAATTGGGATCACCTGAACCATGTCGCCATAGGGCAGTTTTACCATGTGGATATTTCGCCCACGCTTCCCTACTCTGTTGCCGGCGGGCTTCAGGATAATGGTTCCTGGCAGGGACCGGGCCTTTCCATGTCCGGCGGTATTATTAATGAGGATTACATCTCCGTGGCGGGCGGTGATGGTTTTGTCTGCAGGTTTGATCCCTTTGACAGGGATCTGGTCTACTTCACCACGCAGAATGGAAACATGGGGCGCAGAAATCTGAAGACGGGAAACATTTCCCCCATTCGCCCGGGCAAACCCCCCACGCAGGATTCTTTTCGCTTCAATTGGAATACGCCTTATTTTCTTTCCAGGTATAATTCCAAGATTTTCTATGCCGGTTCACAATATGTCATGAGATCGGTTAACCGTGGGGACGACCTCAGGGTGATCTCACCGGATTTGACCATGACCAAGCGTGGCAGCATGTCTGCGATGTGTGAATCCCCCCGTAACCCGGACATCCTTTGGGCCGGCACCGATGATGGTGGATTGTGGGTTACCCGCAATGGTGGGAAAGATTGGGTCAATGTCACGAAAAACCTGGGCCTTGAAACCCCCAAATGGATTTCCATGATCGATGCTTCCCGCTTTGCCGATGGAAGGGCCTTTGTTTCTTTGGATGCCCATCGTTCCAACGATGATGCATGCCATGTTTTCATGACGGAGGATTTCGGTGCCACCTTCAAGCGGATTCAATCTCCGGTGTTAACGGGCTGGGCGCGATGTGTTCGTGAGGATTCCAAAAACCAGAACCTGCTTTACTGCGGTACAGAATTTGGCTTCTTTGCCAGCCTTGACCGGGGGCTTAGTTGGTTCTCCCTGTGCACCAATCTGCCCAGGGTTGCGGTGCATGAAGTTGCACAGCACCCCATTCTGGATGAAATTGTTGTGGCCACCCACGGAAGAAGCCTCTGGTCTTTGGATGTTTCCACGCTTCGCCAGCTAACCCCGGATTCGTTGAAGGATAAGCCTGTATTGTACAAACCATCGACAGTGATTCGTTGGCAGCCCCAACCCCGCCATGGCGGAACCAACCGCAGATTCATGGGTTCCAACCCCCCTGCGGGCGCGAGTATTTCCTACTCTTTGCCCAAGAAAACTTCAAATGTGGAATTGAAATTAATGGATGTGGAAGGGAACACAATCCGCACCTTGAAGGGACCGACGGATGCCGGCTTGCACCGGGTTGCATGGGATTTGGTACAGAATGCTTCCCAAGGGAAAAATGCCCAGCGTGGCAGGCCCATGGCCGGAAGCCCGCCTCCGGGCAGGCCTGTCAGTTCTGGTATTTATAAAGTGCTGCTCGTTGTGGATGATTCTGAATTCGCATCCACCATTCGCCTTGAAAATGATCCGAACGCCCCACCACCCATGATGGGGGAAGAGGAAAATATTCTGGGAAATTGGAGCGTGGAGCGTCTGCCAAGGTATCCGGATTGATGGTTTCTGCGAAGTGTATGATTAGTCGAGGTTGACAACCACGCCATCATTACGGATGCAAAGTGCCGCCATGGTGGCAGCGCTGGTGGAATTTTTCAATCCCCTTACCGAGCCATCGCAAAGAACAAACTGGCAAACCCCACTATGGTAGCTGCCAAAAATCCGCTGCCAGCGTTCGTCGGCATTGCCCGCCGGGCCATTCATGTCATCGATGGATTTCGCCAAATCTAATATGGATGTGCCCACGGTTCCGCCGGCACGGGTAAGTCCGCGGTGATGGTTGCCATTGAATATGGAAGAATCGGTTTCGTAGCCGGTGAGTGCCAACTGGCTTATGTTGAGCTGGCTTTTTGGAATATGTTTCTCTCCAAAAAGAATGGTATTACTGCTTCCATCGGGAATATTGGGCAAACGAACATTACCCGCCCAATAAGATACTCTGCTATTGGCTATGGTGGCAGTTGCCTTGAAAATAATGCCATCGGAGGCAACATCATCCAGATCGCCCGGATAGCCGTTTCTTCCGCCAGCATTACCAGCGTAATCACCAGTCAGCCCTGGTTCATTGTTTGCAGTGGTACTTGCAAAGCTAAGGGATGGCGATGGTCTTCCCCGGCTTGGGCAAACATAGGTCTTTACCTGGGCTTCCCGAGCCGTGGCAGGTTGATTGGTATACGTTCGGGTAATATCCCAAAGCTTGTACAGGCTGTCCTGTTCCATGTAGGGAAGGATTAGAACTGCCCATGTTGCGAAATTGTCTCCCAGCCTGCTGGGGGGAAGGAACCCCAGGGTATCGTGAAAGTTATGCGTGGCCAGGCCCATTTGCTTCAGGTTATTGGAGCAACTCATGCGGGAGGCGGCTTCCCGCACTTTTTGCACCGCGGGTAATAACAAACCTATAAGAATAGCGATGATCGCAATAACCACCAGTAACTCAATGAGTGTGAAGGCTTTTTTTACGGACATGCTGCACCTGATAGTTCATGAAAGAAAGATGTGATATAGCCTTGATGATATCAAGATGATTAATTGGTTGCAATAGCTATCATTCGCCCAAGGCCATGCTTTTGAATGTTAAAGGAAAGTTTTTAGAAAAGTGAATTTGGAACAGGATTCAAAAGGCGGAGGGGGTGGGATTTGAACCCACGGTCGGGTTTCCCCGACACCGGTTTTCAAGACCGGAGCAATCAGCCGCTCTGCCACCCCTCCGATCTAACTATTTTCCGTTTTAAGGGC
>JBEGQX010000097.1:0-21234 GCA_041180805.1 Planctomycetota bacterium | reverse complement strand
AACGCCATCTGCCAGCATGTTGCCATACTTCTCGCACAGTTCCACCGTCCTGCGGGGTAGCGGGTTCTGGTCACCACCACAGGTATTGACAAACATGGCGGTGGAACCGGGGTATTTTTTCTCGATCGCAATCTGGGCAAAGCCGGGGTAATCGCCGCACCACTTGGTGAAACTCAGAGTGGTGGGGTGACAGGCATAACCAAAAAGGATAGCTGCGATGGAACCATCCGGCCGGGTAACCTTCATGACGGGTACGGAATGATCCACTGGACCTTTCAGTTCGCCGCCACGGGCAAGAATCTCCGGAACCTCGGCCTCCTTGTTATTGCGGCGGTTCACCGCAAAAGTCGCTCTACCTTCTCCCTGTTCCAACCGGGCTGGCTTCAGGTCGGCGAGCGCCCTGCCCACCAGTTCCACCATCTTTTCAATCATCAGGTCGGTATATTGCTCCACCAACCGAACCTGCTCCGCATCCACAGGGTAGTAATCGATTAGGTCATCCCCCAACCTGGGTCCACAATGGTTGTGGGAAAATGTGACCATGATCTGCGAGCGCTTCAGGCCAAACTTTTCATTCACCCGGGCGAAGACCCTGTCGCTCATACTTTTGGGCACACCCTGAAAATCGCTGGTAACAAGAACCGCCTTGGTGCCATCGGGTGCCTGCAGGGCCAGGGCCTTCATCCAAAGATCATGCAATTTGCCATCGGGAGCCCTTTTGGATCCATACCCAGCCAGCCAGACGGAAGTTTGCGGGGTGATAATCTCGCGGGAAACGCCGGCAAGCCAGGTGCTTTCAGCCGCCTGAACGAACCCGGCCAGGAACAAGGAAACGACGACCATAACCATCATGCGTTGAAGATGCATATTGTTGGTTCCTTTCAGGCAAGGTTGCAGGCCTTAAGCAAAGTTTCCTGCACGGCAAGGTCATGTTCGTAGGTAAACTCGAATTCTTTTTCACCACGGATCACGCGAACCATGTCGCGGGCATCATCCACATAGCGGGTGTATTTGGGCAGCTTGATTTCCTGTGCGCCCCGCCTGTATTCCCCCCGGGGCTGTGACAATGTCAACCTGACCGAAGGATTGTCCAGAGGCTCTATCTGAAATGTTCCCTCGGTAGCGCATACCAGCAAATGCCTTCGCGAGCCACCGTCCACCTCCATGGCGGAAGATTTGATGCTGGCGATGGCCTTGGGGTAAGTAAGCACCGCCAGCATGTTGTCCATTAGATTATCTTTGATGGCAGATGCATGCTGGGCAAAGCCCTGCACGCTGGCCGGCCTGCCAAGGATTCCTACGACCAAATCGGTTATGTGACAGCCAAGCTCGAACATCATACCGCCCCTGGAGAAAGCCAGTCGCGCCCTTTCCGAGGCAGGCACCACTTTGCTCATCACGGTGTGCACCTCGAACACTTCGCCCAGCCAGCCCTTCTTCAGAAATTCCCGCAGCAATACCACTCCGGGGTTGTAGCGGTACATATACCCCATCTGCACCATCAGCTTTTGCTTTTTGGCCAAATCGAGAATGCGTTGAAGTTGTGGCAGCGATTCCCCTGCCGGCTTGTCGATATGCACATGCTTACCTGCCTGAACACAAGCCTCGGCGTTATCCAGCAGGTCTTTCACATGGGTTTCCACCAGCACTGCCTGCAGGCCAGCAGTGTTCAGTAATTCGTCCCTGGTAATACGCTTCAGGCCGCGAAAAGCATCCTGTTTTTGCGATGAGTTCCAAAGATTATCATCGGGTTCCACCACGCCCACCACCTCGTAATCCTTCGAGGCGCGATAGACCGACAGCTTGCTGGCATGGGCATGGCTGACACCTATCTGCCCCACGCGGATGGGTTTTCCAGCCTGAGAGGCGTTCGAATGAAATCCTGCCGCGGTTGCCAACACCCCCGCACCTGACTGCTTCAACCATTGCCGCCTTTGCATGGCATGCCTCCATTACCATCAGTCGATGGGTTTCTTTTCAAAATCGGTATCCCGAACCCAGCCCGCCTTCAGCTTTTCGCCCTTCATGTAGCGATCATAAAAATTCCTATGCTGCACATTGGAATGAAGATACTTGTCAAACAATTCTCCCCTGCCCTCCATGCGCGGGTCCTGCTGGGCGCGAAGCCTGCGAAACAAATCCTGCCTCATGGAATCGCGCTTTTCCGGAAGCATACCAGCAAGGTTTTCCAGACAATCGGGATCGCTGGCCAAATCGTAAAGTTCCTCGGCAGGTCTTCTGCCAAAGCAATAAGCCCAATGCCTGTTTCCAGAATCGGCACGGTGGGCATCCAGTATGAACGATTTGGTGGGGCTGGCATCCACATTCAGGTAACCCGTTTCCGGGTTGCAGGCCGGCCAACGAGTGGGTTCAAAATTATTCAGGTAGATGAAATCCTTCCGGACGATGCCGCGCACCGGGTACCCCGCATCACCCGGCCTGCCGATGTCGTGCCTTTCCATACCCACCAGCACATGATCCCTGCTGGCATCCACCATCCCCTTTCGATCCGATTTAAACAGGTAACGCAAGCTGGAACCCGTGATGGGTGCCATGCCAGACTTCTCGTGGGGAATATTCGCAACATCCAGCATG
Organism: Planctomycetota bacterium; assembly: GCA_041180805.1. Taxonomy (GTDB): domain Bacteria; phylum Planctomycetota; class Planctomycetia; order Gemmatales; family Gemmataceae; genus JBEGQX01. The sequence continues at coordinate 18,639 of JBEGQX010000097.1, read as the reverse complement.
GTCGGGGCCAAATCCACAAAGCTTACAAAATCGGCGATTGTTCGACCGGGGTTGCTGATGCCGTTTTTCCACATGATGGCCAGCGGAACATGGTTTGATCCGGGGTAGACGCTTCCCTTGCAGCGTGGAAAAGGCATGCCATGATCGCTGGTGACAACTACAAGAGTGTTAGCAAGCTGCCCGCGTTTTTCCAGTTCCTGAATCATCCGACCCAGATGGCGGTCAAAATGTTCCACCTCGTAGGCGTAGTCCAATATGTCGTTACGAACCGTTTCATGATCTGGCCAATAGGCGGGCACATGATCCACATCCGCGAGTTTTTTTCCACCCTTGGCTGCACCGGAACCAAATTCATAATCTCGGTGTGGTTCCAAGGCGCCGTACCAGAAAGCCCACGGTTGCTCTTTGGAGGTGGTATCCAGAAAATCGACAAAGTTAGCGGCATAATCATTGGGTGATATTCCCCTGGCGGGTGGATCTAGCTTGCGCTGGTTGAAAGCCCTGCCCGCCATCTCGCGGGGTTTTCCCCTTTCATCCAAAGCCACTCCAGGCCCCCAAACCTTCATGGTATGGCCCACATGCCAGCCACTTTCCCTGAGTACCTCGCCCCAGCCCTTGAACTCGGCCGGGAAGTAACACAAATGATTGGCGGCTTCCTTGAGTTGCCAGGAATTTCGGCCCGTGAGAATGCATGCCCGGGATGGTGCACACTTGGCATTGGGCGTGAAGGCGTTTTGAAAAAGCAACCCCTGGCCGGCAACCCGGTCGAACGCCGGGGTTCTTACCCAGCGGGTGCCATAGGCGCTGGCATGTGCCCCCCAATCATCCGCAATGGCAAAAAGGATGTTAGGCCTTCGAACCATTTCCGTGGCTTGCAACCTGCCGGGAACCAGCCAAACCAGCACCATCAGGGCAAGCATGAGAACGCGCCGGGCATTCATGTCATTTTTTCTCCGCGGATTTTTTGCCAGCACCCTTCTTGTTCACATTCCCACCCGGGGCACCCGGGCCATAACTTTTCGGGTCACTTAGCAACCTGGGCTCAGCAAACACAGTTTGCCTGTCGCCCTGCTCTTGCATCCATTTGCCCATTTCACCACGCAACTGGCTAAGTGCTTCCTTAAAGGAAGCCTGCATGGCCAAATTGTTCTGTTCATGCGGATCTGCGGACAGATCATAAAGTTCCTCCGCGGGGCGCCTATGATAGCGGTTCAAAATGGCTTTCGCTTGAAGATCCTTTGTTGCCTTGAGTTCCCACGAAGCGAAAAAGTTCCTCTGCTCGGGCCGGCTTTCCAAGTCGATATGCGTGGTGAATGCGTATTCCGGGTGAAGGTTGCGGATGTATTTCCAATTACCAGACCTCATCGACCGAATCGGGTAGACATTCCAACGCCCATCGCCGCTATGCGTGGCAAAAATACGATCACGGTGGGTTGCCTCCGGCTGGAATAACACCTTGTGGAAACTGGTGCCATCAAGCCCCTTTGGCACCTGGCCCGAGGCAGCCTCGACAAAGGTGGGAAGTATATCCACCCACGATACCCAGGCCTTGGTGCGCGAGGCTGGCTTCACCCTGCCCGGCCAGGAAACAATCATGGGCACCGCAATTCCGGATTCATAACAGTTCCATTTGCCAAAAGGCCACTGGGCACCATGATCCGAGGTAAAAAGCACACAGGTATTTTTACCCAAGTGCTTATTCACAGCCGCCAGCACCCTGCCAAGATCGTCATCTGCCCGGCTGACTGCCGAGGCATATTTCACGCGCCATTCCCTGGTGAGCGCGGTTTCTACACTTCCCGCGGGCAACCTAAGCTTGCTTGCATCGTACCCGGGGTTCTCTTCGGGCCATGGCACATGCGGCCAGTTGCTGCCCACACAAATACACAGCGGCTTGGAACCCGTCTTGGGACGATTCTCCAAATATTTCTCCGCTGCCGCGATGGCCGCATGGTCATGAAAAGTGTCATGTTCAAAATGATCAAACCCATAGTCGGCGGTGTACTTGTAATGGGAAACCTTGCCAAAGGCCACAACCTCGTAACCCGAATCTTTCAGATAGGCAGGCCATTTTTTAATCTCAGCCCGCGGCTTGCTATGATTTGCCTCGGCACCGTTGCGGGCGGGCATCAAACCTGTCAGCAATGCCGCCCGGCTGGGCGCGCAACTGGGCGAGGCCACATAAGCGTTTTCAAAGGTAAGGCCGGCATCTGCCAGCTTTTGCATGTTGGGGGTGCGAATCTCGCGTTCGCCATACGGCGAAATATCCTCACGCCCAAGGTCATCCGTAAGGAATAGCACCAAATTTGGCTTTTCCTGTGCCTGGGCTATCAATCCCAACCACAGCAGGCTGACCAGCGAAAAGAGATGTCTCATGGAAGTTTCCGCCGTTCCTTTAAATCAAAACGGTCGCCCGCGCTGAGAAAGAAGTATGGCTTCTCGCCCTGTTGATGTTTGTGATGCGGATCGTAAATCGCCACCTTGCTGGCACCCATGACTTCCATCTTGTTTCCCTGCACCACCACAGCGGTATTCTCATCGATGCCAATACCCAACAAATGAGGGTGCTTGCGAATCACCTCCACCAGATCATTTTCCCTTTTGCGAGCAAGCAAGTGCTGATCTATGGCGCAATCCCTTAGAAAACCAAGGCCTTGTTCATAACCCGGTGCCATCATGATGGTATTTCCCTCGCGAGCCCCCCGCACCATGTAAGAACTTTGGATGGAAGCACCGGCAGAGCTTCCCCCTATTACCCCGCCCCTTTCCAGCACCGCGAACAATTCTTTTTGGGTTTTGGTTCCGAGGTAGGAATCCACCAGCCTCCACTGCCGGCCACCACCAAACCACACACCTGTGACCTTGTTCAACTTGGAGGCAAATTCCTCTGAATCCGCCGTTTTGCGATCCCGGGTATGAAGGATAAACGCCCGGGACGCCCCGAACGATTTCATATCTCGTAAGAGGGGCGAATTATCCCCGAAGTTTTCCCCCTCGTTGGCAGTGGGAATGACAGCAATCACCGCATTGGCACCGCCTGCAAGGTTTACAAACCTGCGCATGATCTCCCGGTCTTTCATTCCGCCACCCACAATGACCAGGGCTCCACGCTCGGGCCCGATGCTTTTTGTGGAAGGCTTTCCGGACCCCAACTGCTTCTCCAGCCAGGGTGCCACTTTCGCCACCCAAAGCCCGGCATGGTTTTCCTGGCCCTTCGCGCTGAAGTGAACACCTTTGCCGTTGCCATCCCGATTATCGCCGCCCAAGGCGTCCGTATCCGGGCCGATCAGGGCAAGCCCCGATTCCGCCACACGCCTTTGCGCGGAACGAATATCCTCGGAACCTGAATCTGTGGGACTGTGATAACTAGCCTGTGCCACAAACCACGGGGCATCCCAGCCGATTTCAGCACGGCTATCCCGAATCAACATCTCGAGGTATTTTTGATACAGTTCCCCTTTCAGGGTTCGGGATTCATCCTTCTGGTTGGCATCGGATTCACCTTGATGCCAAAGCACCGCACGAAAACCCCTTTCGCCCATTGGCTGCATGCGCGAGACAAACTTCTGGTAGATGTTTCCTTTGGCCTCCCAGGTACCATCGTCCCTTTTGGTGACATTGCCAAGAATGGTAGGCGGGTTGGGAAAAGTGGTTCCGGATTTCAACCATTCACGAACACTGGTGGCACCAACACCACATGCCACAATTCCAACCGGCACTTCGAAGCGCCGGGCAATCGCATCGCCAAAGGGTGGAACAAAACTTCCCGCGTTTCCGCTGGCGCCGGGTTGGGGATCATTGGCAATCCTCCACGCCTTTCCATCAAAGGTTGTCACCATGCCGGATTTGGGTTCCAGTTTTTTCTCGCCATGGTTGGCACTGTTGGACTGCCCAGCCACAACAAAGACTTCACCCACGCCCACATGTTCAACCACCGATGAGGCGACCACGCCCGCATCATCACTGGCACGCAATTCCAGCTTGTACCAACCACCCGAAGGCGCTTCCAGCACACCACGAAAACTTTCTGCTTTGCCAGCGAAAAGGATCTTCTGCCATTCCCCTTTCAGGTTTTTTCCTGAGAGCTTCGCCTCGACCGATGCGATTTCCTTGCGCTGGGTTTCCAGCTTGCCTGCCACATGGATCTTCCCTTTTTCTTTCGAATAGCGCTGTACCACCTGCCAATCCACTGGCGAGGATACTGTTATGGTGTCGGCAATCAGAGAGGCTTGAAATGATGTCAAGCCAACCAGTATTAAAAGTAGTTGTCTCATACTTTCTTCTTTTGCTTGGGATTATTCATGAGAGGCGTGTATTCCGGTTTTTTGGGATCATACTTTGGATTTGGCTGGGGCAACTGCGCGTTTACGCCCAACCTCCATGCCACAAGCCTTTGGTGAAGCTGCTTTTTAATCTCTGGAAACTGGCTTGCAAGGTTTTTCTCCTCGGCAATATCCTCGCCAATGTTATATAGCTCCAGCGTGCCATCGTTAAAAAACTCAATCAGCTTCCAGTCACCAGAACGGATGGCGCCATACGGCATGGTTCCACCCTTTTGATAATGCTGGTGATGGGGATAATGCCAATACAGTTCGTTGCGTTTAAGCTTGCCCTGCCCCTTTAGCAAAGGTTCAAGGTTTTCCCCGTCACAGTTTCTCAGGATATCGGGCGTGGCCAAAATCATGTCATGCATGGTGCGAAACAGATCCATGGTTATGACCGCATCATCACACACCGAACCGGGCTTGGTAATACCGGGGTAACTAACAATCAAAGGCACCCTGACACCGCCTTCATATGCGGATGCTTTGCCATAGCGCAGCGGTTTGTTGTTTGTAGTGGGAATTCTTCCACCATTATCCGAAGTAAAAATCACCAGAGTTTGGTCCTCCACACCAGCAGCTTTCAACGCATTTAAAACCCTGCCCACCGATTGATCCAAACTTTCCACCATGGCCGCATATGCGGGATTGACATGATTGGCACCTTCCCGCAGCTTTGCGTTGTATTTGGCTAGCAAATCCTTTCGCGCCTGAATGGGTGTATGCACCGCAAAGTGCGGCAGGTAAAGAAAAAACGGTCCCTTGCTGGAATCCTGGATGAACTTCACGGCCTCATCCGCCAGGCGATCCGTCAGATAATCCCCATCCTTTCCTTCCGCAAGAGTTGAAATTTTCCATGGGGCGAAATAAGAGGGTGGCTGGGCTTTGTCCGTACCGGCAATATTGACATCAAAACCATGCTTCTGCGGATAGTATTCTTCACCACCAAGATGCCATTTTCCTATGCTGGCAGTTTTGTAACCAGCTTCCTTGAAGTATCGGGCTATGGTTTTTTCCGAGGCAGGCAGATATTTCGTCCAGTCCGGTACCAGCAATTTGGGATTGTCCGGCATGGCTCCGGGAATCCAATCGGTTATATGAAGCCTTGCGGGATATTTCCCCGTCAGAAGCGCGGCCCGGGTGGGTGAACAAACCGTACAGGCGGAATACGCCTGGGTAAACCTCATGCCTTTTTTGGCAAGGTCATTCAGATTGGGTGTCTCGTGAAGATCACTGCCGAAGCAGGATAAATCTTTCCAACCAAGGTCATCCGCCAGAATCAGAACAACATTCCACTTCTTTTCCGCGGCACCAAGTTCTGGCATGGAAACCAACCCAATGACCAGCGCCACCACAGCCAGTAAATTCTTTCTGTATTCCATGCCAACGCCCCCGGGGATTGAACCCAGCTATCTGGCCTTGTCTGCCTCGAGAACCTCTTTGGGTAGCAGCAATTCATTTGGAGAACGCGCAAAGTATGGTGGCACTGTCAGCAAACGCATGGCCCCACGCATATAACGGACCCGCCAGAATTTTCCATCCTCACCCGGGGGTACTGCAACTGTATAGAAGTTTGCCTCGCGCCCGTTAAGCCAAAAATGCGGCCTATCCTGGCTGTCACGCACTTCCCCATGCTCGCCACCAAAAAAGCCAATTATCTTCGTGCCCTTGGGAACATAAAAGTAGCCCATCCACATGGCATAAAACCGGTTCATCGGTTCATCCTGAGTGGACTGGACTGTCATAATCTGATTTTGGGGCCACTTGACCTGCGTTTTGTCCTGACCATCACGCACCAAAATCTTATAAAGGCCGCTCTCTCGAAGGGAGATTGCAATTTTCCGTTCCTTCCCATCGGGGGGAACCGAAGAATCCGAGTAAACAAGGGTTTCCCTGTCGCCAGTCTGGCTGGACCCACCAATCTTGAAAACCTCAACTTTCACATTGCCCCGGTCCCGATAGTGGGCGATCAAACCTCCGGTAATCTGCAACTCAAGCGTTGAATTAGCCTTTTCAACATGGGTAAGAAAAGTCTGGTTTCCCCTGCCAGATCCAAAGTCACCTTCAGGGATATTTGAAGGGATTTTCAAGGCGGAGGATGCTGGTAAAAGTTCGCTGCCATAAACCGCCTGCTTGAAATTCAGCTCCACAACCTTGTGGCGGCTCAACCCATCCGCCATGAAATTTGTCAGTTCATCTGCAGAGAAAGGCTTGCTGGATTTCCATGGATTGGTGCCTTCTGGTATCTGCCATTTGCATTCACTGGGAACGGTCACGGTCTTGTCACGCGATGGCAGGTCCCGGTACAGGGCATAAGTGTGAACCATCATGGTTGTTCGCATACGATAGGCATGGCGTATCAGGTTTTCAAATGCAGCCTGCCTTTTGTTTCCATCTGAAGTCGCATATTGATGGTACAGGGATGCATAGCGACAATACAGCAAGAGATCCTCCAGCCGTTTGTGGATGGATACATCGCTTGTCAGCTTGCGAGCTTTATCAACCGCACGAAACATTCTTCCCAACTGGTCATCCACAACAAGGTGGGGTTTTGATCCATCCAACTGGTCGTAAAACTCCTTCATGGCATGGCTAGCTGGCCCAAAGCAGCGATCAAGAAAATCCTTCTCCAGCACGGAGCGGTTTTTGGCTTCCGCAACATTCCAAAGCACCCGAGAAGCAAAATAATAACCCAGACCGTTGGGCCCCCAGTTATCACTGGACTCTGCAGACATGAAACGGGCGCCCTTGGAATAAAAATCCGGGATGGTGCGCTGGAGATAATCCAGATTACCGCCACGGGCATGGCCCGGCTGATCGCGGTCCCAGGTGTTGACACTGTAGTATTCGCGAATCCCCAGGGTGGCACCCTTGGCTGCCCAACCCGCAAGGATTTCATCCAGGCTTTGTCCACCCTTGATAAATGCTGTTGCAACGCTGACGATCACCCGGGGATGCACCCGGATGGAAGGAGGCGCCGAATGATAGTTGTAAGCATAAATACCCACAAGCTTGCCCGGATATTTACTGTTCAAAGCCCCTGCTACTTCATTTGCCAAGGTTAATGCCTGATCGGTCACACTGCCCAACGCTGCTGATTCCCTGCTTTCGCTCCAACCACCACCATCGCTGGGATCCATGGAAATACTATCCAGCAGAGGATTCTTTTGAACCTGCGACAGGGCATGCTCTACAATTTTTTTCCTTAACTCCGAGTTGCCCAGTTCGGGTTTTGGGTTGCGAACCGGTTTACGCTCATTGTTCAGCAATGGCCAATATTCAGGATGTGCATCAAATTCCTTCTTCAAAGCCTTCACAATTCCATCGTAAGCATGCCCTGTGGAAAGATTGACTCCCTGCAAGCCGCGATTTTTTTCGCACCAGTCCAGATAAGGTTGCTTTGCATAATCCCACGCGCCAAATCCGTACCAGATTCTGCGCGAATGGTAACTTGGTTTCTCAAGAGAATTAAAATCTAGAGTCAGGTTCTTAACGAATGGAACCACCTCCCAGCTTGCACCGGGAAAGTATTGGCGGTAACCAATGCGGTAGAACATATCCCACATTGCATGCTGACAAGCCAAAGGTGTTGCTCCAAGCAACCATACACCTTTGGCATGGGTTTTCAAAAGGTATTCCTCACGCCTGAGTGGATCCGAAGGTTGAAAATCAACCATGGATGCCAGTGCCGGAAAGTCTTCCGGCGTACCTATGGCAATGCCTTCCCTGCCATCTCCAATTCTTGTCTCAAAATTTGCGCCGGTAATTTTACCCATCATGGCGGCAAGTCGCGCCACCATTCCCTTTACCTCTGCACCTGCTTTTGAACCATGAACTATAGGCAAAATAGCCTTGCCATCAATTGCCAGCATTACCTGAGCAGACTGACCCTGGGCCAGTATACATGGCGGAAAACAGACACTTAGCAGGACAAGACCTGTCCAGAGGCGCATCATGATTTCTTTTTCTCTTTAAGCTTGTCGATCAGGTACTCATGCATCGAGGGATGTTTGCCATTTGGCGCGCCGGGATAAACCAGTTCGCATTCCACACCTTCCTTGTCGAGTTTTTCCTTCAGAAGCACGCCAAAGTTGGCGCTATGGGTGGGATCTTTTTCATCCTTGCCTTTGGCGGGTGCCGCGCCATAGATCATGTAGATCGGTGGGTCACCCGCATTGGCATGTTCGTAGGGGGAAAATTCCTTGATCCAAGGCAGTATACTTTCGCGGGCTTCCAGAAACTTGGGGAACTGGGTATCGCGAGTTTTGCGATCCTTGGGATCGGGATAAAACCCAAACGCATGGCCACCATAACGGCTGTTGGGTGTCCATTCCTTCATCTGCTTGGGGTCCAGCGTAGTTTGGGCACCGGTTACCGCGGCACACCATAGCCGGGTGGATTCACGGGCAACAGGATCATCACTCTTGGGATCGGCCAGATCCTTGTGGAAGGCCAGCCAAAGGCTGGAACACGCCCCGGCTGAACCACCTGAAGCACCAATTCGAAACTTGTCGATATTCCATTCCTTTGACTTGGAACGAACAAATTGAAGGGCCCGGGCGGCATCGTGCAACGGGGCCTGTACCGGAGGTTTGACCCCAGCATCGATCGCATCATCGATAAAACGGTAGCTGATGGCCACAACGGAAATTCCCGCCGCGAGATACTTATCCAACTCTGCACAACGCCGTTCACCTGCCACCCAACCACCGCCATGGATGAAAAATACCACAGGCGTTGGGACATCCGACTTTGCCTGGTAGAAATCCATAACCTGCCGTGCATGCGTTCCATAAGGAACGGCCGCCTTGGTGGGCTTGGTACCTTTTTCCTGTGCAAAACCAACTCCAACCACCAGTGCAAGGCAAAAAATCGCCAGCAATCTTCTCATTGTGTTCTCTCCCTAGGCATCGTATTTGTCTAGCCGAAGTTGACGCGAGGCATCCACGCCCAACGCCGCCAACACTCCCACAATCTGAATTACAGCACACAGCGCAAACGCGGTATTCCAACCTTTCAACGGATCATCCGGGTAAATATTCTTGATGGCAATAAAAACATTCGGACCCAGTGCCGCGCCAATATTACCCCACATATTCCCCCAACCAACCACACTACCAACATGCTTGCCACCCACATCCTGGCACCAGGCCCAAAAACCCGGGTTACCCATATCGGTTGCCAACGCGACCACACACATCATCGCAATCGCAAGTTTTGCATCGTTCAAAAACAAACAACAAACATAAGCCCCACCCACAATAAAGCGGGAGATCGCAATCGGCAACGCACGACCCCACTTGGGCCCCATGGTGCGAAAACACTTGTCGGTATACCAACCACCAAAGAACATTCCCAACATGCCAAACGCCAGGGTCATGGATTGGTACGAAGCAATGGTATCTTTGTCGGTCTTAAAAACCTGCTCCATGTAACTTGGCAGCACGGTGATAAGAATCACCCAACCAAAATTGGATATCACTTGCACGACAGAAGCCATCCATAATGGATAACTGCCTACCAGCACTCTAAAGTTCGGAAGCGATGGTTTGCGTGTATCGGGAATATATTCCTTGCCATTGATGAGATCGATTTCCTCCTGATTGATGGCTGGATGTTGATCAGGACGATTTCGGTACCAAATCCAGAAGACTACGGCACCAATGATTCCCACAACCCCATAAACAATAAAAGGCCTTCGCCAGCCATCCAGTGTTCCAAATGTCAGATAGTTGGTCAGCCAGGGCGCGATGGCTCCGCCCAAACGGCCTCCCACCGCAACGCAACCACTGGCAAGCCCACGGCCGGAAATCGGAACCCATCTGCGAACAATTCCATTTGCCAGCGGGTAGGCACCTGCCTCGAACATTCCACAGCCAATTCGCAAGGCAAGAAAAACACCAAAGCCGCTTACAAGCCCCATCAAACCTGTGCAAAGCGACCAGAAGAAAAGGTAAACAGCCAGCACCACCCTGGCTCCGTATCGGTCACCAATATACCCCGCGGGTATCTGGCACAGCGCGTAAGCCCAGAAGAAGGAAGACAACAACCATGCAAACTCCTTTTCGGAAAATTCCAGATCCTTCCGAATGGAGCTACCCAGAATACTCAGGCAAACGCGATCAAGGTATAGCATCACTGCCACCAAAGTGGTGATGGCAATCATGCCAAATCGTATTCCTGTTGGTCGTTGCAGTTGATTCATGTTGGCTTTCCCGGGTTAAATCCAGGCGGGTCAGATTGCCATGATAACCAGTGCTTTTTCAAAAATCGAAGGGAAAGCAATCTATTCCAACATTGTGAGCTTTCGGGTTCAAAAAGAAACAGTTGACTAAACCGTTACTTCGAGGTTTTTTCTGATTTCCTCAGCGCCAACCTCACCTTCCCAGCGGCTGATGACTACCGCAGCGACTCCGTTGCCAATTGTGTTGGTTATGGATCTGCATTCGCTCATGAAACGGTCTATGCCCACCAGAAGAGAAAGTGATTCCAACGGAATGGATGGCACAGCCTGCATGGTGGCTGCCAGGGTGACAAAACCTGCTCCCGTAATTCCACTAGAACCCTTGGATGTCAGCATCGCAACGAGCAACAGTTGCAACTGAGCCCAGATATCCAGAGGGGTGTTCGTTGCCTGAGCGAGAAAAACGGCGCCCATCGTTATATAAATACTTGTGCCATCCATATTGAAGCTGAACCCCGTTGGCAGTACCAGCCCCACCGTGGAACGCGAGCAACCCAGCTTGTGCGTCTTTTCCATCAAACCCGGCAGAGAGGTTTCCGAAGAACTGGTGCCAAGAACCAACAATAACTCATCCTTGATGTAACCCAGAAACTTGAACAGGGAAAAACCTGCAAGCCTGCATATGAGACCTAGCACAACAAAGATGAAAAGCGCCGCGGTGATATAGAAACCCAGGATCACGGCAGCCAGATTATTTAGCGCCGAAAGTCCATGGCTGCCAATGGTATATCCCATGGCCCCAAACGCGCCTATGGGTGCGGCTTTCACCACCATTTGCATGATGCGGAAAAACAATTCTGCCACCTGGTCGATCACATGAAGAAAAGGTTTGCCCCTTTCACCCAACCCGCCAATGGCAAATGCCGTTAGAATGGCGATGAACAAAACCTGTAGAAGTTCGCCGGAGACAAACGCCCCCAAAAAGTTACTAGGGATGATGTTGAAAAGAAAATCGAGAACTCCCTGGCTTTTGGCTTTCTCAGCGTAATTTTGCACCATGCCAGGCTCTATGGCTTTGGCTTCAAAATTAAAGTTGGCTCCCGGCTTGAGAACATTAACTACTACCAGGCCAATCATCAAAGCAAAGGTGGTAACCACCTCAAAATACAGAATCGTTTTTGCACCCACTCTGCCTAGCTTTTTAATATCCCCCATGGAAGCTATCCCATGTACCACCGTGCAGAAAACTATTGGGGAAATCATCATCTTCACCAGTTTGATGAAGCCATCCCCAAGAGGTTTAAGCTGCTTGGAAAATTCCGGCAGATAATGTCCACAAAGAATGCCCAGGGCTACAGCAACAAGTACTTGCACATAAAGAAGTTGAAACCATTTTTTAGAAGCATTACCAACGGTCATTTGAAAAACATCCTGATTGGGTTTGTTTGCCTTGGAAGGCATCAGACTAAGATCATATGGCAGCTATTTGGCCTACTGCAGAAGATTCCTTTGAAAATGTCCAAAAGATTAAGCCCGCATGAAAAACCGGCTTGCCTGAACCATGAAATCAGGGATAATTGACATACCATCCACCTGAAACCTGGATCATCCCGCCATGCCAGAAAGATTTGTCCTTTTATTCGCGTTAGCAATAAGCAGTGGTTTTGCTGTTGGCCAATCCAATCCAGAGGAACATTTCGAGAAAAAAGTACGACCATTGCTGGTGGAGCGCTGCTGGAAATGCCACGGCGAAGAAACCTCGCGAAGTGAATTACGATTGGATTCCCGCGAGGCTATATTAAAAGGTGGCAAACGGGGCAGGGCAGTGGAAACTTCCATTCCCCCCGCATCGCTCCTGCTTCAAGTGGTAAAAAGAACTGGCGAATTAAAAATGCCACCGGATGGACCTCTTTCCCCCCAGCAGGTGGCTGATCTGGAACTTTGGGTGAACCAGGGGGCGGTTTTTCCAAAAGCCACCAAGATTGCCAAGGCTGAATCCAGCCACTGGTCTTTTCTTCCGCTTGCCAATCCCAAACTACCTTCAGTAAAAAAACACGCGTGGGTCACTAACCCGATCGATCAGTTCATTCTTTCCAAGCTTGAAGCCGCGAATATCCAGACTTCACCCGAGGCCGACCGCCTTTCACTGATTCGCAGGCTTAGCCTGGACTTGACTGGCATTGCACCCACCTATGATGAGATCCAAACATTCATCCAGGATCAATCACCGAACGCTTATGAAAAACTGGTGGATCGTTACCTGGCTTCTCCCGCATATGGTGAACGCTGGGGCCGACATTGGCTGGATATAGCCCGTTACGCTGATTCCAACGGGCTGGATGAAAATGTGGCGCATGGCAACGCATGGCGCTATCGCGACTATGTCATCAGATCGATGAACGAGAACCTGCCTTTCAACCAGTTTATCATTGAGCAAATTGCAGGTGATCTGCTACCCCACAAATCTCTGACTGAGAAGCACTCCAGATTGGTGGCAACAGGGTATCTATCCCTTGGCCCCAAGGTGCTTGCCGAGGTGGACAAGAAAAAGATGGAGATGGATATCATTGATGAACAGATCGAGACGATGGGGAAAACCTTCATGGGGATGACCCTGGGTTGCGCTCGCTGCCATGATCACAAGTTTGATCCCATTTCCACCGGAGAATACTACTCGCTTGCGGGGGTGTTCAAAAGCACCAAGACCATGGAAAGCCTGGTGACCATCGCCAAGTGGAACGAAAATGTGATCGCCAGCGAAGCCGAGGAGAAAAGCTTCAAGGAACATTCCGCCAAGATCGCCGCATCCAAAAAAGCAGCCGAGGATTTCCTCGAGGAACAGCGCAAACAACTGGAAGCGAAAGACAAACTACCCAAGGACAAGAAAGCCACCGCCAAGGAGGTGGAAGCAAAGCTGGAAGAAAGCGCCAAGGCCGAGTTAAAGAAAATAAAGGATGTAACCGCCAGCTTGGAAAAGTCACTGCCGGAAGTCGCCACGGCCATGGGTGTTTCGGAAGGAAACATCACCGATGTTGCCATTCACCTGAGAGGTAACACCGAACGATTGGGCAAGGTAATGCCAAGAGCTGTTCCCGTGGTTCTATCCGCCAACAAGCAACCCAAGTTCAGCGAAAAATCCAGTGGCAGGCTTGAAATCGCCAGGTGGGTTGCGTCTGATGCCAACCCGCTGACTGCCAGGGTGATTGTAAACAGGGTTTGGCGCTGGCATTTTGGGCAGGGCATTGTCGCCTCGGTGGATAATTTTGGCCTTCTTGGCGAGAAACCCAGCCATCCCGAGCTTCTTGAATGGCTAGCGAAATATTTCACCAGCCATGATTGGTCCATCAAGGATCTTCACCGATTCATTCTGCTTTCAAGCACTTATCGCCAATCCTCCGCGAATGTGCCAGAGTCGGCGCAAAAAGATTCCGGCAACAGGCTCTATTGGAGATTCACCCCCCGCCGCATGGAGGCCGAAGTTATTCGCGATTCGATGCTTTCCATAACCGGGGAACTGGACAGATCCATGGGTGGGTCCATGCTTCAGGTGAAAAATCGAGCCTTCTTCTTTGATCATACCTCCAAGGACACTACCAAGTACGATTCTCCGCGTAGAAGCGTTTACCTGCCCATAGTAAGGAACAATCTTTACGAGGTATTCTCCCTTTTTGACAGTACAGATGCCGCGGTTGCCAATGGAGACCGAGCCAGCACCACCATTGCCCCCCAGGCTTTGTTCTTTTTGAACAGCAAACTTGTCATGGATTCGGCGGAGACACTTGCGAAACGAGCCCTTGGCCAGGGCAGCCTGCTGGAAAGCCAGATCTCGTTTCTTTACGAAACCGCGCTTGGAAGGGCGGCGACTCCTTCCGAGATTGCGCATGGAAAAGATTTTCTGGGAAAGGCCGGTGCCCTGACCACGGACAATCCCACCAAGGCCATGGCAGCACTGGCACAAGTGGTCCTGGCTTCCAACGAATTTGTAACACTGCGATAATTTCAGGAATTAATCATGAGATTTCCCTCAAGAAGAGAAGCCCTGAAACATTCCGCCGTGGGTTTTGGATCCATCGCATTGTCGGCGATGCTGGCAGGGGAATCACGCTCCGCACCCGTGGATCCATTGCTTCCCAAGCAGCCACACTTTGAACCCAGGGCAAAGCGGATGATTTTTTTGTTCATGAAAGGTGGTCCATCCCATATGGATACCTTTGAACACAAGCCGCTCTTGGACAGGGATGATGGCAAACCATACCCCTACACCAAACCAAAAAACCAGTTCGCCCCCACAGGCAACCTTTTGAAATCCCCCTGGAAGTTTCAGCCATATGGACAATGCGGCCACAAGGTGAGCGAACTTTTCCCCAACGTTGCCAGGCATGTGGATGATATTTGCTTTGTGCATGGTTTGCATGGCACAAACGCCGCCCATGGTGGGGCGCTTTTGAAATTGCACACCGGTAGCGACAACTTTGTGAGGCCCTCCATGGGTTCCTGGGTGACCTATGGCCTGGGCACTGAAAACTCCTCTCTGCCTGGCTTTGTCACCATCTGCCCCACTTTGGCTCATGGCGGTGTGAACAACTGGTCCAGCGCGTTTCTTCCTGCCGCGTTTCAGGGAACACCGATCGGGAACGCATCGGTTCCTGCGAAGAACGCAAAGGTTGCCTTTATCCAGAACGATCGCATACCGGCGGACCTTCAAAAACTTCAACTGGAGGCCCTGAGGCAAAACAACCATCAATTTTTGGAAACCACCGGTTCGGATCAGGCACTCGAGGGAAGAATCGCATCGTTCGAACTTGCGTTTCGCATGCAGGGTGAAATGCCGAAGGTTGAGGATCTTTCTGGAGAGTCCGCCGCCACAAAGGCACTGTATGGTTTGAATGATCCGGTAACCGAGAATTTCGGCAGGCAGTGCTTGCTGGCACGCAGATTTTTGGAGCGGGGCGTGCGTTTCGTGCAGGTTTCCCACAGCGATGCTTTTGTGCAATGGGATCAGCACGGCGACCTTCGAAAAGGCCACACCAAAAATTCCAGGGAAGTGGACAAGCCCATCGCCGCGTTACTCTACGACCTGAAGCAGCGCGGTTTGCTGGAAGACACCCTGGTTTGGTGGGGTGGCGAGTTTGGCAGAACACCCACAGCCCAAGGCAGCAACGATGGCCGTGACCACAACCCGGAAGGTTTCACCATGTGGCTTGCTGGCGGTGGGGTGAAGGGTGGTTATTCCCACGGTGCCACCGATGAGTACGGTTTCTTTGCCCAGGAAGGCAAAGTGCATATACACGACATGCACGCCACCATTCTTCATTTGCTTGGCCTGGATCATGAAAGGCTGACATACCGCCATGCTGGCAGAGATTTCCGCCTTACCGATGTGCATGGCAAAGTCGTGGATGAGATTTTCGCCTGATTCCGTTCTAAACAGAAATATTACCAACCTTGAAGGAACTGCCATCTTCATATAGCAGAACCCTTTCGGGCCAGCGTAATGCCGCAAGGCGGGTTATGTACCTGCCAGAAAATTCCGTGTTGGATCGCTCGCGCCAGCGGCCACCCACGGAATAATCAATGCACATGGAAAAGCCAGGCCCCAAGGCCTGTTCCGCCATGTGATCCTCAAAAAGATGATTGCCAGTTGGAAGGCCGGGAACCATAGTTCGCCAATAATGGCCAAAGATGCAAAAGGGCTGGGTTTTGTATTCCATCCACCAGCGCCTGCGTTCTTGCTTGCGCATTTTGCCATTAGCCTCGAAAGGTCTGACGGCTCTTTCCTCCGGACCGCTGGTTAGCACCTTTACAGGGTTATGATTCTGTCGACGGAGATTTCTATCAATGGTGTCCAGTTCCGGCTTGGTTTCAAGTTCGCGATCAATACGGTTCATGTGTCGTTCAAAGGTTTCAAGCGCGCAATGATCGTTGCGAATAAGTTGAATGCAAGTGTTATCCCAGCAGGCATGCACAATGCGAAGGTCATCCCGCTCCAGTGCAAGGGGCAGGGTTCCAAAGAACTTAAGGATCTCCTCCCTTTCCGTGGGGTTGGCAAGAACCTGGGGGTGGGGCCCCGGCGAATTGTCCAGGGATTCCTGCTTTCCGGCCAGCCAGGCGTTGCCAAGCTTGGTAAGTCCGCGAAGGATGTTCATTTCGTGATTGCCGAGTATGCACTGGGCCACACCGGCTTCCACAAGTTGCTTTACCCTGCGCACCACCCCGGGGCTGTCTGGCCCGCGGTCCACCAGATCACCCACAAACGCCAGACTTCGACCCTGTGGGTGTCCATGCTGGGTGTAGCCCAAATGGACAAGCAATGAATCCAACGCATCCAACTCACCATGAATATCACCGATGATATCAATGGAACCGGATGGCAAAGAACCTACCAGAGATTTTTCCTTCACACCACTCAAGAACGACTCCGAAGACTCATAACTATTCTGATTTGATACTCGGTCATGATAACGCATGAATCCATGGCAGGTCAAAGCATGGATTGGCGAAATTTACCCTAAGGTGAGGAAATCCCAGATTTTTTCGGGACGAAAAGCCTTTTCGGGCGATATTCTTCTGGAATGAATTTCGAGAAAATGAAACTGTTCCTGGATCTGCATGAGAAAAAGCTGATCCTTTATGCCAGGCAATGGTGCATTTGCCCGGAAGATGTGGTTCAGGATGCGTTGCTGGAGTTGATCCGAAAGAAATTAAACCCGGAAGAAAATCTTGCATGGCTTTACCGGGTTATCCGCAACAAGGCAATTTCGGAGTATCGCAGGAAAATACCTTTGGCGACCGAGCAACATTTAGAAAATCTATGGTTTGAAGCCAACACCAATGAGAATCTTGATTCCCGAAGGGCGCAGGAAGTGCTTCAGGAACTTGATGAATCGATGCGGGAAGTGATCGTATTAAAAATATGGAGTGAACTTTCCTTTGATGAAATAGCCTCGGTGACAGGTTTTTCGAAAAGCGAGTCTCATCGCAGGTTTCAACAAGGAATTGAGATGCTTCGGCAAAAAATGGGGTTGTCATGAATCTGGAAAAACAACTTGCGTCGCTGGACTTGCGCAAATCGGCACTGGACCGTGAACAACTTTTCTTTCAACTGGGAAAAAGTCAAACCTCTCGATTGCCACAGGCCCGAGCGTTTCTGGCTGGAGCATTCATCGCCTGTTTGCCTTGGTTAATGATGATTTCTGCTTCAAAAAATCTTCCTCTTTCCAATGGCTTTAGTCAGGAGATTCCCAGCCCAGTTGAAAAAAACCCCTACAGTATTCTTGCTCTGGGAAGAGTATTCCTCGAAACCGGGGAATTACCCCAAAGCGAGATCCTGGATTCCCAACCGTTTGAGCAAGGTGCCGAACCCAGGGAAAACCGATTATTCTTGCAACAACCTGACCAATTTCTGGAGCAACCATGAAAACTTTTCTTAACGGAAATATAACTTTGGCATTTTTCCTGGTTTTGCTGGCAGCGGTTGCCCTTTCCCAGGAAAAACCTCCGGCTTCACCCAAATCCAATCCGGTTCCCATCATCAAACTTAAAATTCATCCCAAGGATGAACCCAGCCCGGCCCTTCGTTATACCCTTTTTCCAGACACCAGGGAACTGGTTCATGGCAACGCAGCCCAGGCATATTACCGCGCCTTTAGCCCGGATTGGATCAGCTTTATTAACAACAAAGAATTCTCCGAAAATCAGGACAAATGGCTTAACGGCCCCCTGTCTGAACTTGATGAGAGTAAAATTCGAATCTCCTCAGGGATGTTGGAACAAATCCACGAAGCCACCCGAAAATCCCATTGCGATTGGGATATGTACGCCAAATTACGCAAGGATGGTTTCAATATGTTGCTGCCGGACTTGCAGACAATGCGGCATATTTCCCGAGCCCTTGCCCTTGATTGCCGAATGCAAATGAAGAAGGGGAATATCGAAAAAGCTTTGGAGGATATTAAAGCAGGGTTTACCCTTTCCCACCATCTGGGTTCGGGTCCAACCCTTATCCAGGGACTGGTTGCGATTGCTGCAGGTTCAGTAATGCTTCCAAGGGTTGATGAAATCATCCAGCAGGAAAAATCCCCCAACCTGTATTGGGCATTGACTTCCATGCCTAGACCTCTGGTTGATTTTCGG
>JBEGQX010000096.1:0-10110 GCA_041180805.1 Planctomycetota bacterium | reverse complement strand
AATCGGGGTTGGCTATCCGGAAAAGGTAAATTTGGCATTTGATGCAAATAATTTGCGTTTGGCGATGATTTGGCAGGGGGCATTCATAGATGCTGGCAGGCATTGGCGGGACCGCGGAGTTGGTTTCCAGCCGCCTCTGGGCGACAATGTGATTTCTTTCCCGAACGGCCCTGCGATCGCATCCTTGGCAAATGAAAAGGAAACCTGGCCAGCCAATCTGTCAAGAGATCAGATAGGAGTCTTTCTTGGGTATAAAACCGATTCCAACCAAAGGCCAACATTCCAATATCGAATTGGAGATGTGACCGTGGAAGATGGTTTTGTTCCCTCCAAAAACAAGGACGGAGGCTTTGTTCGTCAGCTTTCTTTACAAACGAAAAGCGCCCCCGCTTCACTGTTTATAAGAATTGCGGCGGTATCCAAGTTGCAGAAGGTTTCAGAGAACTCATTTGTCCTGGATAACGAAATAAAGCTTTCGCTTGGTAATGGGACCAAAGCATTGGTAAGAGATTCTGCAGGAAAGTCGGAATTGTTACTGCCCATCCAATTCAAGGATGGCAAGGCAACTCTTGATATTGAATACTCCTGGTAAAAAGGAATTAAGAAAAATGAAGAATGCACTTTTGCTGGGATTGGTGGTTTTGTTCTTCTCTGGAGTGGGAAGGGCTGCAGACCCTGTTCCAACCGAGGATGATTATTACAAGATCACCCGCTTTGAAATACCGAAGGATGTGGTTTTGGAACCAGGGGCTTTGGAACTTACTCCGGAAAAGCGCCTGCTTGTAAGTTCACGCCGGGGTGAGATCTGGTCTATTGAGAACCCTTTTGCCAAAGACCTTGTCAAGGATGCCAAGTGGACCCGATTTGCCCATGGCTTGCACGAGGTACTGGGTCTTGCGTATAGGGATGGCTGGTTGTATGCGACCCAGCGTGGTGAGCTATCCAAACTGAGAGATACTAAAAAAACAGGGAAAGCCGATGTTTTTCAGACTGTCTCAGACGGCTGGGAAATCAATGGTGACTACCATGAGTATGCCTTTGGTTCCAAATTTGACAAGGATGGTAACATTTGGGTGGTTCTTTGCCTTACCGGTTCATTTGGTTCTTCCTGCAAATACCGCGGTTGGTGCGTGCGTGTGAATGCGGATGGAAGCTTTCTTCCCACCTGCAGTGGCATTCGCTCCCCGGGAGGAATTGGTTTCAATTCGGAAGGCGATTGTTTTTATACCGATAACCAAGGGCCATGGAACGGCACATGTTCGCTGAAGCATTTGCAACCTGGTTCTTTCCAAGGGCATCCGGATGGCAATCGATGGTTTGACGAGGCAAGGGATGGAAAATTGGCCGGGGCCAAACCAGCAACTCCTCAAAGTGGTTCCAGAATGATGGTGGAAGCTGCCAAGATTCCCCAACTAATGCCACCGTGCATTTATTTCCCCTATAAGAAGATGGGGCAGTCTGCCTCCGGCATTGATTTTGATCGTTCTGAAGGGAAGTTTGGCCCTTTTGCAAACCAAATGTTTGTGGCAGATCAGACAAACAGCACCGTGATGCGCGTTTGTCTTGAAAAAGTGAACGGTCGCTATCAGGGAGCCTGCTTCCCATTCAGGAAAGGTTTTGGTTCTGGAAATGTGCCAATTTTAACTACCAAGGAAGGCAGCATGTTTGTGGGTGGGACCAACCGTGGCTGGGGTTCCCATGGAAACAAACCATTTGCCTTGGAAAGGTTAGATTGGACCGGCAAAGTACCTTTTGAGGTTCATGAAATGCATGCCAAAAAGGATGGCTTTGAGCTGACTTTCACCCAACCGGTGGATGCAGAAGTTGCGGAAAAACCTGAATCGTACAAGATGGAAACCTACTGCTATATCTATCAGTCCTCTTATGGCAGCCCGGAGGTGGATCATACGAAACCAAAGGTTTTGTCGGCCAAGGTATCTTCAGATCGCAAGAAGGTCACACTGGTTATTGATAAACCCGTTGCGGGTCATATCCACGAACTAACCATGGAAGGTATTCGCTCCGAAGGTGGCTTACCATTACTTCATAAGGAAGCTTATTACACCCTGAACTACATTCCGTAATTTCTCCATTTCGAAGTGGTAATTTAGCGACACCTCACTCAGGTGTTCCTTGACATGTCTGGGGTAAAGGCTTAGCCTGACCTTAGTGCCGTGAATTTCAACAAAACAATTCTGTAGAGGTAGACAAATGGCAGCCGAAGAAACACCAGCGCCCAAGCCCAATAATCCGGCTCCTGAACAACTACCGCGTGAAATCACCGTTTATAGCCATTCCAATCTCTTTTATTGGTGGCCAGTTTGGTTTGTGGCTTATGTGCTTGCGCTTCTTACCTGGTGGGATGGGCATTTACTTGCTGTTGTACCCAAAAATTCCAAAGCGGAACAAGTAACCACCAAAGATGGGGTGCAAAGGGATGTTATCCTGGCTGGCGAAAGTGGCCAACTCTTGAAAGATGAAAAGGGTTCATTGGTACAGCCAAGGTTGCATATCGCAAGTAGCAAGAACTACGGAGTGATCTTTTGCCTGACATTATTGCTGGTGATTTTTATTACCAATGTTCCTTTGCGTGGAATGTGGTCCGTTCTTATCGTAATTGTTTTGGTGATGGGTGTGACTATTCTTATGCTGGCGGGTTTCTGGGATAACATTCTGGACAAATATCACCAATTAGACATTCGTATTAACCTTGGTGGCTATTTGTTTGTTGGCACCGGTCTATTGCTACTTTGGATAATAGCGATAGGTTTCTTTGACAGGCAGGTTTATGTGACCTTTACGCCGGGCCAAATCCGGGTCAAGGTGGAAATAGGCGATGGCGAAAAAGTCTATGACTCTTATGGTATGACCCTTGAAAAACAGCGCAGCGACCTGTTTAGGCACTGGATTCTGGGTCTTTCTTTCTTTGGAATAGGCACTGGAGATTTGATTATTCATACTTCAGGCGCACAGTCGCATACCTTCGATCTGCCTAATGTTCTGGGTATTGATCGTAAGATTCGGCAGATAGAGCAAATGCTTCAAACCAAGGAAGTAAATATGAACTAGGGGGAATAAGAGTCAAAAAGAAAGGCCCGGGGAAGACCCCGGGCCTTTTTAGTTTAACAACAATTACTCGATCGGTTCCTTTACAGGTTGAACGAAGTAAGGACCACCAGTTTTTTTCTCGGTGGTGCGCTTATGGGCATCTTCTTCAGCGTCTTTTTTCTTGGGGTAGTCGTACTTGGCAACCATTTGGTTCGAGTTGCTGAATACACCCCAGATAACCCTCATGCGGACAACCTTGGCAGCCCTGGATTTCCTTGGCTTCTTTTCCTTGACTTCCTTCTTGGGCTTTTCTTTCTTCTTTTTCTTACGGGGGCGATCTTCATCATCGTCATCGCCAAAATCTTCATCCTCGTCGGAAGATTCTTCATCATCCCCGTCACTATCATCGCCTTCCTCGGCGTCTTCATCCTCTTCTTCGTCTTCGTCCTCGTCATCCTCTTCGTCTTCTTCTTCCTCGATTTCTTCCTCTTCCCTAGCCTTTTTGCGCTTTTCAGCAGCATCGTATTGAGCGCGGAGTTCCTTGCGATTTTGAGGGCGGCCCTTTGCCATGAATGCTCTCCCAAAATAAATGTCACGCCTGTCAGGCGTAAGGTTTAACCAGTACAGGATTTACAGCCAGCACGTGCTGGAAGCAAATACCATCAATCACATTATTGTAGGTAAAATGCAAAAGAAAGTCATGCACAACTATCAGACTGGGCTATTTTTTATCATCCCTGCGGCCACCTTCATCCCCCAAAACCTTTTCCAAGGTACGGATGGCATCTTGCACACCTTCCATTCTTGGATGGATCTTCAGGGTATTTCTGAAGGCTTTCAACGCGGAGCGATGTTTTTTTAGCTTCATGTAGCATTGTGCCATTCCCACTTGAGCACCGAAATGCCAGGGGTTCAGGTCCAGTGTTTTTTGGCAATCCGTTATGGATTCCTCGTATTGTTTCATTCGAAACAGTACTATTGCCCTCTGATTGTAAGCTTCGCAGAATTCGGGGGCCTTTTCAATCAGCTTGGTAATTCCCTCGAAAGCTTTTTCGCGGTCGCGCTGACGAATCAGCTTTTGAAGTTCCTCGTTATTTTCATCAGAATCCGAGTGAAACCAGAGGTTCCAAAGGCTTGCGGTTGCCATATCTGCAACTTCTTCATCGGAATCGTGAAGCAGCTTTGCCATGGGTTCATTGGATTCCATGGTTCCCAACAAGCCAAGAGCGAAAAGCGATGCTTTTCTTGCATCGGAGGACTTGCTTTCAAGAAGCCTTAAAAGGGTGCCTTCGGTATATTTCTCCAGCACTAGCTTGCGGAACTTTTTTGTGGCTTTGTAATGCCTCTTCCTCCAGACGGAGAAATCTTCTCCCTCTCTGGGTGTTGGCAGTTCCTGAAAGTATTCAACAAGAAGGGCCGCAGGCATTGGGCACCTCAAATTTTTATGACTAGACTGCCCGAACTGGGGAATCAGGGCAGGTCGGGTAACCATTCCATAAATCGGAAATGGGCCATTCCTCTCACATATTCAATTTATGACTACTTGCCAGAATCTGCAAAGAGATTCAATGGCAATTAATAGAAGGAGAACTGTTTCAATTCACCTGCTATTGACTTTTATAAGTTGCCTGTAACGGCACCAATTCCCTTGGCTTAGGGCAATTCTTTGGAGCTGGGCTTGCTAAGAATCTTTTCCATAAGGTTTTTCAATTCCCTTGTTTTGCCGGGATTCTCCTCCGCGATGTTTTTAGATTCCCCAAGATCATCCACCAGGTTGTAAAGTTCATCTTTGGTAGAATCCTTCCCCTTGGAAGCCTTGCCCTTTTTGAAACCACCCAGCGAAGTCCCGGGTATGTATTTCCAATCCCCCATGCGAATACCAGTGTCGCGTGTGTGGGAAACCAAGTGGGTTCTGCCTTTGGCGCTTTTCCCTGTCAGGGCGGTGGAAAGGTCAAAACTATCAGGTCCGGCGCCCTCGGGAAGTTTATGCCCCGTAAGGCTGTTAAGGCTTGCCAGTAAATCCATTTGGCAGATCAAGGCACTTGATACCCCTGGTTGAATCGTGCCCTGCCAGTTGGCAATAAACGGTACTCGGTGGCCTCCTTCATAAAGGCTGTATTTTCCACCACGCAACGCACCGGCTGGCTTATGCCCATTTAGATCCTTAACCGCGCCATCGGCATAGCCATCGTCCAGTACGGGGCCATTATCGCTGGAGAAGATTACAAGTGTGTTTTTGGCAAGGTCTTTTGCTTCCAAAATCTTCATGACCTCTCCAACGGACCAATCCAGTTGATGGATGGCATCTCCCCGGGTGCCACATTCACTGGTGCCCACAAATCGCTTGTGGGGGACCCTTGGAACATGGATGTCGTGGGTGGCAAAGTAAAGGAAGAAAGGCTTTTCGCGTTTCTTTTCGATGAACTGAACAGCTTTTTGGGTAATCGTATCCGCCATGTCTTCGTCGATCCACCGAGCCGATTTGCCACCGCTCATATAACCGATCCGAGATATGCCGTTGACAATGGTCATGTCATGGCCCTGTGTTAATTTCATTTTCAAAAGATCGGGATTTTCCCTGCCCGTAGGATCATTACCAACTTTTTGTTTGTAGCTGACTTCAATCGGGTCGTTGGGGTCCAAGCCAGCAACCTTCCCATTTTCCACATACACACAGGGAGTGCGGTCACCAGTGGCAGGGATGATGAAGGAATAATCGAAGCCAATTTCTTTGGGGCCCGGGGTGATGGTTTTGTTCCAGTCGATGGATCCATTGCCAAGCCCAAGGTGCCATTTACCCACGCAGGCGGTTTCATAACCAGCGTTTTGCAAAAGGGAGGGCATGGTATGCCTGCCAGGTTCTATAATTAGCGGTGCGTCACCCGGAAGAATTCCTGTGCCTTGTTTTCGCCAGGGGTACTGGCCGGTAAGCAGGGCATAACGGGTGGGAGTGCAGGTCGAGGAAGCACTATGGCCATCGGTAAACCGTAAGCCGGTATTTGCCAAACGATCAAGGTTGGGGGTTTTTACTCTGGTGGCGCCATAGCACCCGAGGTCACCATATCCGATGTCATCCGCCAGTATAACGATGATGTTCGGAGGGGATTTTGGCAAAGCTTGCTGAGTGACTAATTGTGCAAGAAATAAACCAAAGCCAAAGACAGAAAAGATGCCCATTTCGTAACCCTTTCATGGGAGAGGAGGCAATATTCCCAAAAGGGTATCCTAAACAAGAAGCAGGCAAACTTCAGCGTTGAAAATTATTTTTTGGGTTGCTGCCTTTGGTCACCCGCACTCTGCAACTGTCGGCTTAATTCCTCCACTGCCTTTTCGAGCTGGCTGTCTTTGCCTTGCAGGAGTTCGTCCACCGTTGGTTCCACGAAAAAATCTGGCTTTACGCCCCGGGTATCCATGTCAATTCCATCGCTGGTGTAAACACCCAGCCTGGGAAGTCGAAAACTGGATCCGTCCAGAAGTTTGGTGTTAACGGTTCCTATCACCATGCCCCCGGTGGGCTGCCCAACAAGTTTTCCTAGCCCCAATGTCTTGAACGCGCTGGGGAAAATCTCCGCATCGCTGTAGGAACGATTGTTAATCAGCAGGATGATGGGTTTTGTCCACTTTCTGTCGAAGCTGCGCAGGACAAGTCCCTTTCCGCCTTCACGACTTTGGAAAATAGTGTGTTCCCTGGCGCCAAGGTAATTCAGAATCTGGTCATGCGTGAATCCCCCGCCATTAAAGCGCACATCCAGCACTAATGCTTCCTTGCCAAAGTTTTCGGAGTAAAGCGCTCGCACAAATCGGTCCAGTCCAGCTTCATCCATCGATGGAATATGAATGTAGCCAAGCTTGCCATTGCTAAGTTTTTCAACCTGCCTGGCGTTGGCGGATACCCAGCGTTCATAAAAGAGATTTGTCAGCCTGTCCCGTGGTACGGGGTTCAATTCGTATCGTTTGCGAGATTTGACATCCAAGGGGTCTTTCGCATCCCTGGGAATCACCGTAATGACAATGGTTTCATCCACGGTGCCATTAAGCAACTTGCTTGTTTCAACCTTCGGGGTTAGTTCTACACCCTGTATGGTTGCGATGATATCACCCGGTTTTAGTTCATTTACAAGCTTGCCTACCGGGCCACGAGTGAGAATTTCCTTAATTTTCAGGCCGTTGCCCTCATGGCGTTCATCAAAAAGAATTCCCATCTCGCCTGTTATTTCCTCCGGCGTGGAGGCCCCCATCGTGATGCCAAGGTGAGAAGCGTTCAATTCGCCAAGCATCAGGAAGATAAGGGTCTGGAAATCCTCTTTCATGGGACTGTGTTTAACCATGGGTCGGTATTTGTCGCGGACCTGGTTCCAGTTAGAGCCATGGAATTTACGGTCATAAAAGTTGTCTGCCAAAAGTCGCCAGCACTGGTCGAAAATCTCAAGGTTTTCCTCTTCCGGCCGCACGACCATCTTGGCCTTGAAGCTTAGGGAACTCAAATCCGAAGGTGTTCCAGTGGAACTTCCCCTGATGCTGCGAAGCTGACCATTGCCATCCTTGAAATAAATGATGTCATTGAAGATGCCATTGGTGACCATTTTTCGGGACCAGCGAATCTGAGTTGGGTTGAGGTTGCCAGTGGTCAAACGGGTGTTTTGCCCGCCAGAAACATTTGCAACCCAAAGGTCGTTGCCGGACCGGTAAGCCACACGAGTGCCATTCGGGGAAATGGCCACCTCGTTGGCATTGCTGGTGCCAAGCTGGTTCACTCGCAGGTGAATTTCCTCAAAGTCAACTTGCTGGTTGGGGGTTGGTTTCGCAGTTGGCCTGTAAAGATCCATGACAAACACAGAAGGGGAACTTCTTCTTTCGCTGATGAAGGCAAGTTTTTTGCCATCATTACTGAAGCTGGGGGAAAAGTTCGAAGTGGCGTAGCGGGTAATATTGCGCGCGGGGTTTTCTGGCGTGGGGCCTTCGGAACCCACCAGGAATAGCTCGCTGGCAAAGAAGGCATCTCGCTTGGAGTACACAATCCACTTTCCGTCGGGTGACCATTGATAATCGCCCACTCCGCCATCTGGAACAATCGGTTTTTCGCCACTGCCATCGAGGTTGATGCTGGCGAGAATTCCAGAGCGAACAAAGTAGATTTTTTTGCCATCGGGGGAAAAAGTGAGGTTGGATTCAGGCCGGTCATCCTTGGTGATGCGGGTTTGTTTGAACTGGTGGGCATCCATCAGTTTGGGATGGTCCGTGTCCGCCGATTCCAGAAGGTAAATCTCAATTTTGCCGGTGCGGTCGGAAAGAAAAGCCGCCTTGGAAGAATCCGGCGCCCACACTGCACCGAAATCATCCGCCGGATGGTCGGTTAATCGGGCAGCCTTGACGGCCGATTGATTCCCCATCCTGAACAATTCCCCATGAACCGAATAGATGATCGCCTGTTCGTCCTTGCTAATTGCAAAGTCACTCGCACCCTGGGTGAAGGTCATGGGTTTCTCAGGGTTGGTTTTATCATCAGATGCAATGGGAATTACGAGTTTCTTTGGTTTGGAATCTGGAGCGAGGTCAAGCACATAAATGGAATCGCCACACTCGTAGACGATTGCCTTGCCACCAGCGCTTATGCGTGCCCGGCGAACCGAATCGGAAGTGTGTTTGGTCAATTGAACCGGCTTGGAGTCTGGTTTTGGCTCCTGATAAACAAGGTTGGCAACCGGACTGAAAAATTCACTCACATAATAAATCCGGTCCCCGTTGGGATTCCACATTGCAGACCCATCCTGACCATTGAAGTTTGTCAGCTTTACGTGACCTGTATCACCAGGTTTGCCAATCCAAAGTTCATCATTGGCAGACCCACGATACCCCTTGCGATACCAAGCGCCTGGCCCGCGTGAATAAGCAAGCAATGGTTCCTTGGGATGCCAGGCCCCATCCTTGGCCTCGGCAAAAGTCAACCGTCTGGGGTTTCCACCTTCCAGCGGGACTGAATAAAGCTCCAAGGGTGCGGGGTAACCCATGGCCCGGTTGGAACTGAAAAGAATAGTCTTGGAATCCGGAGACCACCCACAGACCAAGTCGTTTGCAGAATCATGAGTAAGCCTTTTGGGCTTGCCACCCTTTGAGTTCAAAAGGAAAACATCGTAGCTGCCATGCCGGTTGGAGCTGAAGGCAATCCAATTTCCATCGGGGCTGTAACAGGGAAGATAATCGTGTGCGGGGTGGCTGGTGATGGGTATGGCATTTTTACCATCGGAAGTTGCCTGCCAAATGTCACCAAGATAACTGAATACGATTTTGGTCGCATCGGGCGAAATGTCCGGAGTACGAGCAAACAGGGCTGGTTCCTGGCCGAAGGTGAATAAAAACAGCCATGCCATTGGAAATAAGGACATGAGTAAGTTTCCTTATGAATTCTTTGCAGGTCAAATAACCGAACCTACAAATTAAACCACAAGCGGCCCCTATTCAATTTGAACTGGCCGGGAAGGTATAAGGAAAAGTCCGATTGTAGGGGTGGGATGGATTATGGTGCTGTGGAAGTGGATGTTGCCGCCTGGGGATCTGCCTTTGGTCCTCGAAAAGCCAGGAAAAAAAGAAGAATGGCCCCGCCCACAAGCCAGCAATCCGCAAGGTTGAAAACCGGCCAGTCGAAATAAAGATCCCAGTGTAAAAAGTCACGCACGCCGTTGAAAACCATCCGGTCATAAAAGTTGCCCATGGTGCCACCCAGAATGAATGATAGAGCCAGTGTCAGTGGGAAATCAGCGGTGCTGCCTTTTTGCGTACTCCAAAAAATGATCGCAATGGCAGCGGCACAACTAATCAGAGCGAAAAGACCATTCGCAAGACTTTGGTGGTTGCCAAGAAAACCGAATAAGGCACCCTGAT
This sequence comes from Planctomycetota bacterium, assembly GCA_041180805.1. Classification (GTDB taxonomy): domain Bacteria; phylum Planctomycetota; class Planctomycetia; order Gemmatales; family Gemmataceae; genus JBEGQX01. The sequence goes on along the minus strand of JBEGQX010000096.1, from coordinate 183 downwards.
TCACATAGGGGATTGGATTGCCATACTGATCCTTTACCATTTGGCCGGTTACATGATCGTATTGGAACTGGGCACGAAGTTGAAACCCACCTTTGCCTTCCACATGAAACAAAGGAAGCACATGATGGGTGGAGGGTTCGCTTAAGCGATGAAAAATGTCGTACTTGGACCATTGGTCGGCAG
>JBEGQX010000095.1:0-4297 GCA_041180805.1 Planctomycetota bacterium | reverse complement strand
CCTTGAAATGATTCCTGAATGGCGATGATTTCCTTCACTGCGTTGGCCTGCCAGGACGATCCCCATAGAAACCAACCAACCACCGCCAATAGCAGCAGTAGTCCGGCAAGAATTAGCCGGGACCGGTATTTTTCAAACCATTTCCATGAAATGTTTACCTGTTCCATAAGCTCAAATTAAACAAAGAGCCACTCGCTTAAAAGGGCAAACAAAAAACCCGTGGGGCAAAGTCACCACGGGTGGTAATTTCCTGTGAGAAAGATTTACTTTGCTTTGGATCCACCAAAACCACCAAGGAAAGGAATCAACTGAACTCCCCTTTCTTTGAATCTTTGATTAATTCGAACCCAGTATTCAGTCATTTGCGCACGCATTTCTGGTGTGGATTTATCAAGCATATTGGAAACCATCTTATTTCTTTGTTCAGGGGAAAGGCCCTTTTGTTTCTGTTTCTCTAAATTTGCATCCTTGGAATTTGCCTGATTAGAGTTTGGTATTGTTTTAGGTTCTGTATTTTTCATGCCTGGCTGTCCAAAGGGCATGGCACCTTTTCCATTCATGAAACCTTTCATCAAACCCATCATTCGATCAATGTCTTTATCAAGAGCGGCTTTTTGCTCTGCAGATGTCAAACTAAAAAACTTGTTGAATTTTTCCTGAAACTGCTGGTTCATCCTTTCCATGTTTTGCTCATCATTGATTTTTTTTTGAGAATCAGACATCTTGTCCCGAATCCTCTTCATATTTGAAAAAAAATCTTTTCGTTCCTCGTTGGACATGTCAGCGATTTTCTCGATATCCACTCCTTCAACAGCAGAAGCAAACTCGCGCATTGGCGCGTTCCGAACATAAACATAACCAGGATAAATAACTGAAATTACCGCGATTAAAGCGCATACTATCATTAAAAGCTTTTTAAAAATACCAATGGATTTTTCGCCTTCTTCTTCCAAGATTGGAGAATGCATAAAGATTTTCCTAAAGTTTATTTATTTACCTTTAGCCCCACCACCGGCTCCACCTATGAAGGGAATGGCTTGAATTCCACGCTCAATAGCTCTCTTTTCCATCATCTTTCTATATTCAGTCATCTGGGCACGAAACTCGGGGGTACTTTTGTCCAACATATCGGACATGCGTTTGTTTCGCTGTTCTGGTGTGGCATTTGCCGGACCCCTAGCCCATGGTGGACCCCCACCCTGAGCACCACCCTTACCATCGGCCACATTTCCAGAAGTGCCGCTGCCAGTACCACCATTTCCTGAACCTTGAGCTGCATTACCCCCTGAAGCTGGGCCGCCAGCTCCAGGGCCACCTTTGCCATCCGGCGCCTTGTTAGAACTCCACATTTTCATCATGCCTGCCATGCGATCCAGATCCTTGTCCAAAGCGGCTTTTTGCTCGGCAGGGGTCAGGGCAAAAAATTTGTTCATCTTCTCCGTCATTTGAGCCTGGAATTTTTCCCGGTTCATTTCATCGACTTGCTGCTTTTGGGATTCACTCATTTTCTCGCGCATGTTCTTCATATTCTCAAAGAACTCCTTGCGCTCTTCCGGTTTCATATCGGCAATTTTTTCCATGTTCATGTCAGCGGTGGCGGCTTTGAAGTCCCTCACAGGGGCATCACTCCACCATGAATATGTAAAGTATCCACCCGCCATTAAAAAGAGTGCCAGAACTCCACCTGCGATCAATTTTGTTCTAAGACTAACTGGCTGGCTTTCCGTTTCATCAGTCATTGCCATCTTTTTCTCCCAAAAAATTCATTAAAGACATTGTAGATAAAAAAAGCCAGCACTGTCAACAATAGTGCTGGCTTGGTATTTAGTGTTACTTTTAGCCCCTTGGACGACCACCGCCACCTTGTTGGGGTTGACCGCCACCACCTCCACCAGGAGGACCACCTCTTCCACCATTGGGTGGCAGGCCCATCTGAGCCCTTATTTGGTTTTGCATTGCACGGTATTCATTGCGCATGGCGCGATATTCAGGGGAGCTATTATCCAAACGATCTGAGGTACGCTTATTTCGAGCCTCGGGTGAAGTATTGCCACGCCCTCCGGGAGGGCCACCCTGGGGCGGACCGCCACCCTGACCACCTTTACCTTGAGCTTGGGCCTGACCGCCAGGTCCAGCATTACCGCCCTGAGGCGCTGCGCCATTATTGTTCCCACCATTACCGCCACCCGGACGTTTTTGGCCCGCATTGGGGTTGTTTTTCATGAAGTCAGCGCGTTTTTTTTCCCAATCCTGTCGGCGCTTTTCCTCGGCCTTGATTTCTTCCACCATCTTTTTGCGCTGATCGGCAGGGCTCATCGCAAAGAAGGTGCTCATGCGTTGCATGTCACGCTTTTCAAACTGCCTTTCACGGGCCTCATCAATCTGGCCACGCTGTTCCTTGGTCAGGTTCTTTTCAATTTTCCGGTAAGTTTCAAACCTGGCCCTTTTTTCATCGTTAGAAAGTTCATCGAAATTCACGGTGTCATTTACCATGGCCATGGCGGCCCGAAAATGCCTACCGCTCCACCAGGAATACATGCCATAGACACCCATGGAAAGCAAAAGCGCCAGAAGAACCGCAAGGGTTACCTTCTTCTTCTTGTCCATTGGCTTTGATTCTTCAACGATATCTTCTTGAGCCATGATTGCTCTCCTTAAGTTGCCACTTAAGAACCAGGGGCCACCGTGATCATGTTGGAAACATGACCGTCCGCATACACATAATTTCGCCCAACGCCAGAACCTGCAGCACCATGGTTGTCATCGAAGTCAAATGACAGAACGATGTTGGCAGTGCCACGGCCATCGGTCATTAGTTCTTCCATGCGTCTCTTGTTCACATAAGGCATGGATCGACTGTTAAAGCCTAATCCACCCGTGGTAACCACAAAATTGGATTTATCACTTGGATATTCATAGCTGTATTTGATGTTATATTTTCCCATTCCAGGGTCTGCATCCTTGCCAGCAGGGAAATTCACAGCAGAGGTATCATTGGCAATGCGAACTTTCATCCACTGGGAAGTAAATTCCCTGGGTCCACCCTGATTCATATCTGAGGGGCAAAGAAAAGTCTTGGTATTCTTTTCCACATAGTCAAAGATCTTCTCCGCGAAACAAATCGGAAACCCAATTTGTGGGTGCTGAAATTCAGGGTTTGCTGGGTCATAAGGATTGCCATTGGTTAGCATGGCAGGATTGTTATAAAGGCTCCTCAGAACAATTCGATGAGCATCCGGATATTGTTGCGGTGGGTTTTGACGATACATTTCCAACGCCAGACCAATTTGCTTAAGGTTGTTCTGGCATTGCAACTTTGCAGCAGTGGAGCGAATTTTTTGAACTGCCGGCAATAGCAAGCCAATCAAAATGCCAATGATCGCAATTACCACTAACAACTCTATCAGTGTAAAAGCGGTGTTCCTTCTATTTGGATAACGAATCATAGGTGGGACCTCTCAAAGTCGGGCAGCTAGGGCCCGCACTCAATATTTATACCCTACTTGTGATTAGAACCTGATGAGTTAGAAGTATTTAAACTTCACTCAAGCCGGATTACTTTCTTGGGGTTATTAACAAACCGGTATGCTTAAGCCATAAACAATTGTCAAATAACCACTTAAGCCACGAAATCTGCGGAACTTTTTAAACCCAGGTTATTTTAGCAAAAATTCAATTAATTATCAAATCCGTTTTTCACGACCTCTTTCAATCTTAAAAACCAAGCTAGACAGGGCACCCCCTTTTGCTTTCTTATTACCAGTTCCTCCTGCTTTCCCAGCCAGATTGGTTTGGAATCCGGATGAACTTATGGACTTTGCTTTGAACCACGGGAGATTACAGTGGCTGAAAACAGCATGACCGACCAGGAATTTGAGCTTGCCCTTAACTTTCATCAGCAGGGAAATGTTGATCAAGCTGAATTGATTTACCGCAAAGTCCTGAACACCAACCCACAACATAAACATGCGTGGTCAAATCTGGGAACCATCCAATCCCGCAAAGGAAAACTGGAAGAAGCCGTCAAATGCTACCAAAAAGCTCTCGAGATCGATCAGCAATTTAGCGAATGCTGGTTTAATCTTGGCAACTGCCTTCGCAGGGCCATGAATCCCGCCGGAGCCGAGGCAGCCTTCCTGCAAGCTCTCAAGAACAATCCATCCCTGTATGGTGCCGCTGTTGCCTTGGGTCAATCCATGACGGAACAGGGAAAATTTCAGGAAGCTGTTGAGGTTTTCAAACAGATCATCTCGCAGAAAAACGACGATCCGGAAGTTCACGCCCATATGGGAAATGC
>JBEGQX010000094.1:0-21833 GCA_041180805.1 Planctomycetota bacterium | reverse complement strand
AAGTAGCATTTATCGCTTCGCCCAGACTGTCCAGCAATGTGGTGCGGTTCCCCTCGTAGTCATAAAAGCTGTAGAACTGAACCTAGGGTACATCGACACTGGCAACATTGTTCGCATAGGTCATACTGGTCGGATTGCATTAGGTTTTAAACCGACTCTCGCCGGGCTTAATTCATGCACATCAATCGGGCCATGTTTTTGAGAATTCCTAAGGTTAACGCCTGCATTCCAGTTTTTTATTGGGAACCCGATTATAAAGACGGATTCATTCGTCTTTAGTAATCCATTGGAATTTGTTTTTAAAATCTACGAAACATTGTTGGCAAACCCAATACATGTTATCTTCCGTAGTGTATCCTTCTTGGATTGTTTCAAGCTCCACGCTCTCTCCGAATTTTGTCCAACAAAAGGCACAATGGTCGTGATCCCAATCAGGGCTGGGGGCTATATACCGTTTCTTTAATAAGGTCTTCCCTTTCAAGTACCGGTCTTGTCCGGATAGTCGCCAGTCCTGTTCTTTCTCCATGTTCTTCACCTTTCGACACATTCCAAATTGTTCAGGGCCGCCGAATTACTCGTCCGTCAGGGAACAGGCGCCAGAAAGTTCCATCGGGGGCACGCCAATCCCAATGTGGACCGATCGGACCAGGATGGTTTAGATCGGGGTGCAAGGATTCTCCCGTTGACGGCCTGAACCAGGCTCCTTTACCACCGCCGACTGGTGGCTGCCCTCGCCACACCCAACCCGGTCCCGGTGACTCACCAAGAGTAGCTGGAATTCTTGGATAAGGTTTAGATGGGCCTTTGCCCCGGAAAATTCCGGCCCCACAGAGTTGCAATGCGCCTGTGGTGCCTAATCTTTCCGAAGCTTGCTCCAATGAGATTTGTCCATAATACAATTCAAAGAGCGTTAAGAGCTCGCCATAGGTTCCAAATGTTACAGCATTGGCCCCAGCATCATGATAATATTCACCAACTGTTAAATTGCCATTTTGGATAGCGTTTCCTGTGGAGCTTAAATAACCCCAGTAGCCATACCTTTCCCCTGATGCCCACGCCAAAGTACTATTTAAAACATCAATATCACTGAGTACGGTTTCTTTTCCAAAATTGAAAACCCCATGGATAATGTTTCCTCCACCTTCCCAAACACCTTGAACGGCTGCCCAAGGCTGAAAATAGTCCCATGGACTGAGTCCCTCCGGATCAGTCCCATCCCCCGGGGCATTACCCACATAACGGTAAAGGTTCGCATCTCCGGCTTCAAAGCCAATAGGATCCTGACTGATAAACCTCCCCGTGGCAGGGTCGTACCACCTTGCGCGGTAATAATAAATCCCCAGCTCCTCGCAATACTCCCTGCCGGTGAATTTATAGATATGGGTGATGGCGTTTACCCTAATGTCGAAGCAATCGATTCATGGTTTCTGTGTGACCATGCTCAAGTCTCTAACGCGACCCTCCTCTTTAAAAAAAACCTACACTTCAAGTTCCATAATATCAAAATAGTCTGGATTTAAAAAAGGCTCAAGTTTTGAAAAAGCACCAGGCGAAAACAGCAAGCCAAATCCGTCTCCGACTATTGAATATTTTTCTAGCATTTTTTCAGAATAATAGCTGATTTTAGGACCAAAATCATTGGCAGGATCCGGCACATTAATTTTCTTGGCTTCCGGAAACTCCTCTTTTGCCATCTTTCCGTCGTTTGCATAGACAATCTCGAATCTGGGAAAATGAAGAAGTTCTAATTCCCGTCTGGCTGGCCAAATTTCAAAAATATTATCAAATCGAAATTTATAAGGATTATTCTTGACATCGGACCTTTCGTAAAAAGAATAATCCCCGACTTCATAAGGATAATAAATGATTTTTTTAGGTAATACATGTCCAAATTTCAAGCCGGGCAATTCTTTTGTAAGTTCCATAACTTTTCGGGAAACAATGAGTGCGCCCACTGGAAAAGCAACTTCGGGAAGATTGTAACCATTGCAAGTGTAAAAAATTGGGTCAGACAAATCGTCATCATACGCATGGCTATTATATAAACCATGTTTGTTTCCAGGCCGATGAAGTTCCCCGTGAAACATGGTGGTGTGAAGCGCGCTTATCCGCTCTGGTATATAGGTGAATTTTCTTGCAAAAGGAACTTTCATCTTGTCAATCCTTATGGGTTCGGCAATCTTGGGATGGCATCGTAGATTTCAGGATCGTACTCATCCAGGTCTGGAATAAAATCTCCAAAAATAAATTCGGTAAAACCTTTCCCAGTTCCAAATACAGGTATGGCATCTAGGGTGGTGTTAGCTATTCCATTAGCCCACCCTTTGTTATAAATATCGCTGGGGAGAAACAATAAAGCAATTCCTGAACCAATTCCTGGAATCATTTTCCCCCTTTTCAAAAGAAACACGGTGCGGCCAACTGCTGAACTTGCTTTTGCGCATTTGGTTGCAATTTTTGCAATTGCTTTTTGGCTAAATGAGGTGGTGGCTTTTTGGCCTGTAAGGAAAATAATTTTGTATTTTTTCATACCTTTCATTTCCTCCAAGTGATCTAAAATCATCTTTTCTGTTACTTTTATTTTGTTTATTTCTTGGATTTCAAACCAGTCCTTCCAATCCTTGTTCCACCCCAAATCGTGGATTCCTCCTTTTCCAATATGATATTTTCCCTGCAACCGCCAACCGAACTCAGCACTGTTAATATCGATTGTTAGACCGTGTTTTTTTAATCGCTCAGGTTTAAAAACTTCATGAGGCAGCATATGATGCCAGTGCCATAACCATTTTCCAGTATTCTCCCAAAATTCACTGGCCAACCCCTCCGGATCAGTCCCATCCCCCGGGGCATTGCCCACATATCTGTACAGATTGGGGTCCCCGGCACTGAAACCAATAGGGTCCTGGCTGATGAACCTGCCCGCGGCGGGGTCGTACCACCGGGCGCGGTAGTAATAAATCCCTAGCTCCTCGCAATACTCCCGCCCGGTGAATTTGAACCTGTCCCCCTCTGCCGGGTTAGACTCACTCAGGATGCCGCCAAAACTGTCATAACCTATATCGTCCAGCACAGTGCCCGAAGCATCCACAATCTGCCGGACCGAACCCAGCCGATCCGTCAAAAACCACTCGGGGTCTTCCCCTGTGCCGATCCTGGCAAAGAGTTCATCAATCCCCGGGCCGTAAAGATACCTTGCCTGTAACTGCCCCTCACCATCAAAGTCCATGTAGGGGTTGGCACCATCATAGACCGTCCAGACCTGATCCGGATCCGCGGGGCCAGCGCCATCGGCATCCACCCAGACCCCCACCCGCCGACTTTCCACATCGTAAGTGAAGCGCAATTCCTTGAGCAGATTGCCCGAAGCATCCTTGATGAGCGCCTTGGTCAACTGATTGCGATGATCCCAGAAGTATTCGGTAAGCTGGCCATCGCTGAGGCGGGTCCGCGTCTTGCGGTTCCCCTCCAGGTCATAGGTGTAGGCGAACTGGCCATCATTCAAAAGCAGGTTGCCTGCGGCAGTGCTGGTGGCGCTGCGGTTGCCCACAGGGTCGTAATGATAGGTCTCACTGCGGGAGCCGGTGACACTGAGCAACTGGCCTTTGGCATCCAGAGCATAACTAAGGGAACCCTCCGGCCCGGTGTAACTGGCAACCCGGCCATTGCCATCGAAGTTGTAGGAGAACGCGGACAAGATGGTTGATACCTCGCCAGCCACCTTCTGATGCGTGATCGAGGTCACCCGGTCCAGAAGATCCAAAGCATAATTGGTGGTGATGGTGGTGGATGGATCCCAATTGGCTGTGCGTGTCAACGAAGAGAGCCTGCCCACCGGATCATAGGAGAAGCCCACCTGCGCCGACTTGGAATCCATCGTGGTCATCACCATCGACTGCAACCTCTGGCTGAATCAGTTTGGAAAACCCGACCTGTTTGAAGGCTTCGGGTGAAATGTGAATTATAACGTCGAGTCATCCTTTTTCTTTCAAAAACTCAACAAAGTCCTTGAAACTGGTGGCCACAGTCTTAGTCGCTTCGTGAGAAAGTCCTATGAATGGAACTTCCTTCACCTCCATCGGTTCATGCCGAGTGTCTAATGCAAAACCGCTATCGCCGCCGTTTGAACCAATCAAAAAAAGGCCAGGAGCAAACTCGCCAATGGCATACCCCTCATTCAGTTCTTTCAATTGTTCGACTGGCCACAAAATAAGGTAGGTAGCTCCTATAAATCCTTCGATGCCGTTTGAACTGGCCATCAATTCGACATAGGCGGGCGGCAACGCTTTTCCGACCCAAATTTCCAAGTTGGTTATTAATGATTGAGACGCACCTTCACGCTTTGTGCAGGAAGCGAATGCTGACATGGTGTCTTCCTTTTTCATGGCGTGAACTTCTTTTCTTGAAGCCCCAGTAAAAAGCGATTCCACCAAGTTGTAAATTGAGCGTGTTGCTGGGGCGTCAAAGCAATGATGTAGCCCTTGCAGGGACAACTTGGGAAATGATCTGCTGCAATCGCTTGGCAAGGTTTTGTTCTTAACCATTACTACAGCTTCAGGCGATCACGATGATAGGCCAGTTTCTCGGTTGCTGACATTTTGGCAAAGTCTGGGGCAGACGATTTTTTGGGTTGGGTTTTCGCCACGGGTGCCTCTTTGGAATCGCAGGGGCACACCTTGGTGCCACCCTTGCAGGCACAATCATCATCCTTTGCCTCCCCGGCGGGTGGCAGGCTTATGGTATTTCCACTGCCCGAATAATTCATGACACCGGTGGTAAGCCGCATATCATCACTTAACGACCTGGCAGGTTTAATATTCAACCTTTGAAGATCGCCATGGTATGCCTTGACCGCCTCTTCGGGGCTGATCTGGCCATCCGCAAGCAGACGAAGATACCGGATAAAGTGCAACTGATGCTCGGCGTTATTGATCTTGCGTCCAAAAAGAGCGGCACGGGCGCCATACTTCTTAGCCTCGGAAAGCAGCTTGAAGGCATCGTAGGTGGTACCAGCCGAGCCGCCAAGAATACCCACGACCAGATGGGGATCATAGGCCACAAGCTCTTCCATGGCCTTGGGGCCGTGGTAGACAATTTTCAAAAAAACCGGCCGACCACGCGATGGCACACCCGCCAGAGTGCGAACGATGGCATCATTGATAAAGCCAGGTAGTTTGTCTGGCTGGACCGCATCGGGCTTGTTGGGGTCAAAAACCTCCATGAAGTGGCGAAAGCCTTTCGCCTCGGCCTCGAGCCGGAACTTCTTGTACTCTTCCAGCGCAGTGCGATCCAAATTCACATCATTATTAAAGGTAATACTGTAAAGACCAAGGTTGACACCGGATTTTCTCTCGACCGGCGAACAATCATATTTCCCGCATTGGATCTGGTCTATGGTTGCAGTGCGAAATGGCTGTGATGGGCTGGTGTGAACCTTGCCGCCCCTAAGAATATGAATGTCGGTGGTATCGTTGGCACGAGCTGCAGGGGTGACCGGACTGTTTTCAAACAGCTTGCGGTGTTGGGCCATCACCTCGGCTGTGCTTGCAGACATCAGCATGATGTCCACCAGTTTTTGTTCGACAATCTGCACGATAATGTCACGAAATTCAGCCAGGGTGCGGTATTTAGCCTCGCCTGAATGACTTTCAGGCGATTTTCCGGTCGCGGCAATACCCAATGCCATGTCAGGATCTTTGGCATCCGCCAAAATGAAATCCTTGCTCGCCTTCGGGTTCGCATGAATGCGCTGCAGTTTTTGGTCCAGAGACTTGATCATTCCTCATCCTCCACGAGGAAATCATCGCCCAGTTTCAGGCTTTGACGCTTTGCTTCAAAGAATTCAGAGGCTGCCTCGGCATCCTTGAAGCGTTTCTCCTTGATATTGGCATCCAATTCACTGGATTCCGGGAATACCACCGAAAATGTTGTCTTGTCCAGGCGTGAAACCTCGAGCCCACCCCCAATGCTGATGGTGTAGCCCGGATCCAAGGCGATCAGTTTGGCGATGAGGTTGATGGCACTCATGGCTTAGTACTTTCTGGAAGGTTGCCAGGCGGATCTTGGAAGAGCCTTGGAAGCATTGTTGCCACCGGAAGGAATAGGTGATGAGGCCCCAACGGGAAAGGAACCCTGCTTGCCGATGCGTGCCTCGACCTGGTCGATGATATCGCGAAGAACTTTGGCGGATTGCTGGATCCCTATGCGTTCCTTGGGTGTCAGCGGAAGTTCAATAATTTTTCTAGCGCCGCCGCATCCGACCTCGGTGGGAACACTCAGGCAGACATCGTGCACACCATAAAGGCCACTTTGCAGAGTGCTAACGGGAAGAATTCTGCGGCTGTCGGTAACCAATGCCTGCACAACCTCGCGGATGGACATGCCCACGGCAAAGCCCGACCCGCCTTTCAGCTTGATCATGGTGGCGCCAGCGGTCTTGGTTTCTTCGAAGGTATCCTTTAGAAGCGTGGGGTTGCAGCCGGGCCATTGATCCAATGGCAGACCGCCAATGGTGGCACTGGACCAGATGGGAACCATGCTGTCGCCATGTTCGCCGAGCAGAAGTGCCTGCACCTGGGTGGGTGGAACCTGAAGCCTCTTTGCCAAATGGCTGCGAAGGCGTGCAGTGTCCAGCACGGTTCCAAGGCCAAGAATGCGCTTTGGATCCAGGCCGGAACGCTGGCAGGCAAGGTAGGTCAGCACATCCACCGGGTTGCTAACCACCACGAGGTAGGCATTTTCCTTGAGGCCTGCGGACTTTGCCTGTTCAAGGAGGTTCAGGAACAAATCGACATTGCGGTTAATAAGATCCAGCCGGCTTTCATCCGGCTTCCTGCGCAACCCTGCAGTTATCACCACCACATTGCTGGTGGGAATGTCCTCCATGGTGCCGGCGGTAATTCGCTGGTCTGCCACCAGGCAGGCTCCCTGAAGAAGATCCAGGGCAACGCCCTGTGCAACGTCCTTGTTCGCATCGATAATGCACAGATGGCTGCCCACGCCGCCACACTGCATGGCATAAGCCGCCATGCTGCCAACCAGTCCGCCACCACCAATAATGCTGATCTTCATGAAACCACTCCTGCGATGCTATTTGTTCTCTTGCGTGGCATTGTCCAACGCACCGGATGCGGCAGCCTTCCTGTTGCGAATACGCTGGCGGTCGTAAATGCCCACACGAACCCAGACAATTGCAATGCAGACCAGCCAGGAAACACCCAGCACGATCTTCATGGAAACACTGTAATATTCCCAGTTACCCTGATAGATACCCATGAACAAAAGTACAAGCGTGGCAACCAGTGTGCCCGTGGCGATGATCGAAAGGGCAAGCGCCGAGAAAAAGCCAACCTTGTCCTTGCGGAAACTAAACATGGAACCATCCTGGTAGGGAAAAAGGTAAGGGCAATTACGCCGCCGAACCCTTCAATGCCGCCATCACCTGGTCGGTGATCTTCTTGACCAGGGCATCCACATCCACATTTTGGGAAACGCCCGCCTGTGGCTTACTCCAGGCATCCTGTTCTTCCAGTGGGAAGGCAACATGCTCCGGATTGAACTTGCCATAATTCTCATTGAAGCAGTTCTCGCCGCGCAGGGTGCAACTCTTGTTGTTAAAACGGACATCGTCATAACCAAGCTTCTTCTTGAGTTCCAGAAGCTCTGCGGTTTCCTTTTCGCTGAAGTAATGCACGCGGCCAAGCTGGCGGGCAAGCAAAAGAATACGGCAATAGGAATCGATGATCTCGGTATTGAAGTAGGCCTTTTCCAAGTCAGGACCGAAGGTGATGGTGCCGTGGTTCGCCAGAAGGATGGTATTGCAATCCTTCAGGTAGGGCTTGATGGTATCGGCAAACTTCTGGCCACCGGGTGTCTCATACACCGCGGTCGGTACCTCGCCGAGGAACACTTCCACCTCGGGAAGAATGGCCTTGGGAATGGGTTCATGGGCAACCGCAAAGGCGGTCGCATGGGGCGGATGACAATGCACCACACCATTGACATCCGGCCTTTCCCTGTACACGGAAAGATGCAGAAGAATTTCGCTGGAACGCTTGCGAATGCCGGAAATCTGCTTGCCATCGTAATCCACCTTGCAGATATCCTCGGGCTTCATGTAGCCCTTGGAAACCATGGTGGGGGTACAAAGCAATTCACGATCATTCAGGCGAATGGAGATATTGCCATCATTGGCGGCGGCAAAGCCACGGTTGTAAACCCGTCGGCCGATCTCGCAGATGAATTCCTTCAGTTTGTACTCGTTGGTATACATTTCGTTGTCTCTCCAATTCACACTTTAAGAAAGCGAAATATCAAGTCTGTCGATCAAAAGCGCGGCATAGGCATCCACGGGAACCTTTTTGGGATGAAAGGGAGCCGCCGCCTCGCCACCCTCGCTGAATCCCACCTTGCTGCCAAGACCCGCACCAAGCGAGTCATAAATCACCAAGTCTTCACCATCACCCTTGTTATCGTCCGCAAGGGCCTTCGCGCTGCAGGGAACCCCGACAATCCAACGGGCACCCACCAGCAGCGGATGCACACGCGACAAAGTCACTGTTCCTATCACCTCAGCCACGCGCATCAATTTTCTCCAACTCGGGTACCTTTGACTGCGGCCTGCTGGCAACCAGTTGCAACACCTGCCTGGCCTCGAAGAATGTCCTTCCGGGCATCTCCATCACCAGCAAGTTGGGCACCAGTGTCGCAAACGCGCGCCTGGCCTGTGCCATGTTCACCACACTTGCGGCACGCAAACCGGGTAGCTTGTTCGCGGCACATGCGGCGAGTTCCGGTTCCGAGGAAAACAGTACCGCACGCTGCCATTCGCCCCTTGCAATCCTCGCGCCACACTGGTTTGCCAGTTGCAAGGCTGGTTCTGGCCTGCCAAGGGGTTGGAAAAGAATGCCATCCCTTGCCATGGCCATCAGGGCGGATTGAACCTCGGCATATGCCCGGTCTTGACCCACACCCAGCGCCGACGACAGCACGGGGGACGATTCCTGCCGGGAAAGCGTGAGACCCAACCTCCGTATTTCCTCGAGCGCCAGCGGAGTAATGACAACCTTCGGCCCTATGGCCAGTTCGTGCCGGCCTGCAAGCCTTTGCACGTCGACCAGGGTTAATACCGACTTCTGCCATGTTCCGCCTTCCGTACCCATCAATCACATATCCCCATGACCATCCAGCGTACCGGTGAATCCTTGCGCTTCATGATGTCACGCACCGCGCCACCCTCGCTGGTCAGCAGGACATCAGAGCCTGCCGCAGCCCCAAGGTGATCAATGGCCAGCACCGGCTCGCCATCAGGTTTTCCATCCATCTGCAGGGGTTGAACAACGGCAAGCTTCCAGCCCTTCAGGCTTTCATGCTTCACGGTGGAGGTCGCTGTTCCCAAAACCCTGCCAGTCAGCATTCGAGTCTCCCCTTAGATCACACGCATGGCACCCACGGTGGTGGATCGCCTTTGACGGGTGAATGTAAGCGGTGTGGTAACACCCTCGCCGGTGGGGGTCGCGATGCTGAAGCTTAAATACCCTTCGCCACCACTACCAAGGCCGGCCACACTGGCACCATTCTGGATATACAGGGTCGTGTCCATCTCGCGGCCCATGCGGGTGATGGTTTCAATGTTGCGTGAGTGAATAATGCTGGTATGGCGATAGCCATGCTCGTGCTTCTTCGCCATTTCAATGGCCTTGTCGACATCGCTTACTCGAACGAATGGAACAAAGGTCATCATCTGCTCGGTGGGCACAAAGGGGTTGGATTCATCCGTTTCCCCGTAGAGCAACTCGGTATCTTTGGGGATATCCAGACCTATCTTGGAAGCCAGGAATGCCGCATCCTGCCCGATCAGCTCCTTGGCAGGCACCATGTACTTTTTGTCTTCCGATGGAACGAATGCGATTTTGGTCAGGGCATCGACCTGCTTCGCGTCCAGCTTGTGGGCCTTGAAGGACTTCATCGTTTCCATCAATTCATCGAAGATGGAGGCGACCGCGAAAACTTCCTTCTCGCCAATACAGAGCAGGTTGTTATCGTAAGCCGCACCCGCGATGATGCTGCGCGCTGCATTTGCCAGGTCTGCTGTCTCATCGACCACCACGGGGGGATTTCCCGGGCCGGCCACAATGGCACGCTTGGGGCTGCGCAGTGCCGCACGACCCACAGCGGGGCCACCAGTGACACAAAGCATGCGAACATCCTTGTGATCAAAGATTGCCTGGGCGCTTTCCAAAGTTGGCTTTTCAATGATGGTGATCAGGTTGTCAATGCCGATGGCGGCGCGAATGGCCTGGTTGAAAAGCTTTACCCCCTTGCAGGCAATGCGAACACCGGAAGGGTGCGCATTAACCACCAGGCTGTTGCCGGATGCCAGCATGTTGATGGCATTGCATGCAAGTGTTGGCAGCGAATGCGTGACAGGGGTGATGGCGCCTATGACACCAAAAGGGGCATATTCCTGCAGGGTAATTCCGTTCTCGCCGCTGAAGGCCTCGGTCTTCAAAAACTCGACGCCCGGAATGCGATCCGCAATCAGCTTAAGCTTTTCGATCTTGTGGGGAAGCCTGCCGATTTTGGTCTCATCGAATTCTTCGCGACCAAGCTCCTCGGCGCGTTCAAGGCAGATCTTACGGATGCAAGCCAGTGCCTTGCGGCGATCTTCCAGCCCGCGTCTTTCGAACTCCCTTTGCGCCGCGTAGGCTGCCGCCACGGCGCCATCGGCATCGGCGAATACGCCATCAGCTCCGGAGGCTGGCCTGGCAACCTGTGCTGCCGGGGTATGAATTTGTGCCAAAACCTGCTTTACCACGCTGCGTACAAGTTCATCCGTCACTTGCATGGCTTATTTCCCTTCAACTATCCTGGTTTTCCGAGTTTGCCTTGAAGATGGTCTTGTTCTCGACCATGACGCTGTCAACGATGCCAATAATGGTTGCATCCACGGGCAGCTTCTCGGTCTCCGGGGTTAGCCGGGCGCTGCTACCCTGGACAATCAACACCATCTCTCCCTGTCCTGATCCCACGGTGTCCACCACGACAAAACTGCGGCCCGTGCCGACCAGCTTGCCACGGTTGGCAGGGTCGACACGCAAAGGTTCCACGATGAGGAGCTTATGCCCCTTCATCGTTGCCACCTTTTGGGTGGATACCACCGAGCCTGTGACCCTGGCCACGAACATGACTGCTCCTTTACTTCATCCTGGAAGCGATGGCGGAAAGAATCTCCTTGTTATCGGGGAAGCGGTTTGCATCCCACTTGCTGAAGACCTTCTCGCCATTAATCTCGACATCAAAAATGCCGCCAGAACCCCTCTCCTGCTCAACACTAACCTTGTCGCCATACTGGCTCGCAATTGCTCCCGCCAAACTGGCGGAAAAATTACGGTAGCCTCAGGAAGTGCAATAAGTAATTTTCACATTCATGGAACAACTCCTTACTTTTTGGTTGCCAGCAGGTCACGCGCCTGCCGCGCCACTATGATCTCTTCGTTGGTTGGCATGATCCAAAGCTGAACCCGGCTTCCATTTCCATGGATGGGCATCTCACCCTTCGCCTTTTGATTCTTTTCCTGGTCCAGCTCGACACCGAACCAACCAAGGTTGGAGCATATGCCCTGGCGCATGACCGAGGAATTCTCGCCGATGCCACCAGTGAACACGACCGCGTCAACACCGCCCAGAAGCACCATATAGGCGCCCATGTAATGACGCACCGATGCTATGAACATATCCAGCGCCAGCTTCGACTTTGCATCGCCGGCCTGGGCGGCCTGTTCGATGTCGCGCATATCCTTCTTCCCACCGGAAATACCCATCAGTCCGCTGTGGTTGGCAAGCTCGTCGAGAATCTTCTCGAGCGATTTGCCTGTTTCACGAAGCAGCACGGGCAACGCGAAGGGATCAAAGTCGCCAACGCGATTGTTGTGGGGAAGGCCGGTCTGAGGGCTCATACCCAGGCTGTTCGCCATGGACTTTCCAGCCTTGATGGCACACAGCGAATTCGAGCCACCCAGGTGGCAGGAAATCACGCGGGCATCATCACGACCAAGAAGCTGGGCACTGCGCTGCGCTATGTAACGATGGCTGGCTCCATGAAAACCCCAGCGCTTCACACCATGCTTTTCAATCCATTCGTAGGGAACGGCATAAAAACGCTCGGCGTCGCTGATCGTCTCGTGGAAACCCGTCTCAAACGCAGCCACCAGAGGTATCTGAGGAAGCTTCTCGGCAAGCAGACGCATCGCCTGGATGTAGGGCGGGTTGTGCGCCGGGGCAACATCGGCATACGCCTGCATTGCATCCAGCACGCGGGAATCGACCCGCTGCGCCCCCGTGACACCCTTGGCATGCACCGCCTTGAAGCCGATCGCCGCCAGTTCGGATGCGTCTTTCAGGCAGCCACGCGCCGACAATTGGTCCAGGCAAAGCCTGACCGCCGCCGCATGATCCTTCGCCTGAAGCTGGGCATCTTCCCTGCTGCCATTCGATTCCACAAAGCAGGGGGAAACATCGGCGCCGATTCTCTCGACACCACCCCTTGCCAGCAGTTTCTCGCCTTCCATGTCAAAAAGGCGATACTTGAAGCTGGTGGAACCCAGGTTGGCAACCAGAATCTTCATGCAAGCCTCCGCTTACTTGCCCAGGAAGAAGTCCAGGACATCTTTCTCCGGCCTTGGAATCACATGCGCGCTGACAAGTTCGCCATTGGCGGTGGCGGCCTGTGCGCCTGCATCCACAGCGGCGCGGACAGAACCCACATCGCCGCGAACAAAGGTGCATACAAAGGCATTGCCGATCTGCACCTGACCTGCAAGATTCACATTGGCCGCCTTGCACATGGCGTCGGAAGCCGCGATTGCAGCTATGTATCCCTTTACTTCCACCATGCCGATGGCTTCGGCCTGACTACGATTTGCTACTGTTGCCATGGTTGTTTTCTCCTTCTTGGTTTGGGTATTAGCTGCCACTCTTGCGTTCCGGGATCAGTGTGCCGACATCTTCGTGCGGCCTTGGAATCACCTGGACTCCAACCACTTCGCCCACCCGGCCGGCAGCAGCCGCGCCTGCATCCACAGCGGCCTTTACCGCCGCTACATCACCCACCACCATCGCGGTCACCAAACCGCTGCCAATCTTCGACCAGCCCACCAGCTTCACATTCGCTGCCTTCAGCATGGTGTCGCTCGCCTCGATCAGCGGGGTAAGGCCACGGGTTTCTATCATCCCGAGGGCTTCCATGTTCGTAGCCATCTTTCATCCTCCTTATCTCCGATTCATTCCCATGCCGTCACGCGCGGCTCGGGCTTTCATCGAAACAGTTCAAACCCGGTTGCCCGGGGAAAATTGCATGCGTTCCCCTCATCGGTGTCGATGTGAACCTCAAGCTTTGAGGCATCCGCGACCCTGCAGAGAAGATTCTCAAACACCACCGCGCAATCACTTTTCACGCGCAGGTGAATTCTGTCTCCATCCTTCACGCCATAATAAGAGGCATCCGCCGGGCCCATGTGGACATGGCGTTCATGGCGAATGACCCCCCTGGCCATGTGAATCATTCCGGCGGGGCCCATCAGGTAGCAGCCGGGGCTGTCGCGATGGTCGCCGCTTTTGCGCACCGGAATATCCAGGCCCAGTTGCACCGCATCTGTAAAGGCAAGCTCGACCTGACTGTGATCCCGGCAAGGACCAAGAATGCGTAGATTGGTGATCATGCGGTGACGGGGCCCGATGATCGTGACCGTTTCCTCGGCGGCGAAAAAACCATCCTGATAAAGGCTCTTGTAAGACTTAAGCTGATGGCCCTTGCCGAACAACCTTTCCAAATCTTCCTGGGTGACATGCGCATGGCGGGCGGAAACATTCACAACCAGCGGGTTTGGGCCACCAGCGGGCTTCAAGCTTCCGCCGCCCAGATTGGCCAGAACCGCCTCGCGCACCAGCTTTTCAATGCGGGCACGATCCATTCCTGCCAGTAGATTGTTGTTCATGACAGCACTCATCCCACAAACTCCTCTCCCTCACCAGCCATCAGCATGCGCGCCCCGGTCTGCGCCAGCATGGCCTTGTGGGGATCCTTGATATTTCGATCTACCACCAGCAAATCCACTTCCGACCATTCGCACAAAAATGCCAGAGCGGGTTTTCCCAGCTTGGTGTGATCCGCCAGCACAATCACCTCATCGGCGCAGCGCATCATCTGTCTTTCTGTCTCCACCAGAAGCAGGTTGCTGTTAAACAACCCCTTCTCAGTAATCCCGCTGACGCTTAAAAGCGTCTGATGCACATGAAGGTCCTGCATCATGCGGATGGTGAATGGCCCCAAAGCCACGCCGGTCTTGGGGTAGATGTAACCCCCCAGCAACACCAGGTCTGTCTCCCGGCTTCCCGCCAGCAGCGCCGCAATGGGCAGGCTGTTGGTAACCACCTGGAGGGACCTGCCAAGAATCAGCTTGGCCACTTCCAAGGTGGTGGTGCCGCCATCCAGCAGAACCGTTTCCCCATCCCGAATTCGATCAGCGGCAGCCCGGGCAATGGAAATCTTCTCTTCACGCTGGAAATCGGTGCGCTCTTCCAAGGCCGGAAAAGCAGACCCATCCCCAACAAAGATCGCCCCGCCATGAGTCCTGCGGAGGTTGCCCTGCTGGTGCCAGTATTCCAAATCCCTTCGGACCGTGGACTCCGAGACCTGAATATGCTCCGCCAAGTCCGCCAAGCTGGCGAACCCTCTGGTGCTAACCAGATCTAGAACTCTTTGCCGTCTTTCCTCGACAAGCACCAAGGCCTCCTGATCGATACTGGAAGAAATCTATCAGATTCTACCAGATATTGACAATTTATGGCAATTACCTTTCTCCAGTCAAGCCATTATTCCCATTTTTCGTCAAAATCTGCTCCCAACATTGCTCTTTCTAAGCCTTTTGAGCCTTTTTCTTTCTCCGCGCCGGTTTATCTTTCCCACTTTGTTTTGCTTCGCTACACTCTTGTCAGACCTTGCGCTTTGGGGGATTTTTACGGTGCCCACTTCTCATAACCCGGTTTTGACCTTTGTCTACAATGCTGACAGCGGGTTCTTTAACCTGATGGCAGATGTGGCCCACAAAACCTTTTCCCCTTCCACCTATCCGTGCCAGTTGTGCGCGCTAACCCACGGCGCGTTCTCCATGCGCAAGGATTGGCGCGACTTCCTCAATAAGTTGAAGTTCCCCATGCGATTTCTGCACCGCGATGATTTCCGCAAGGAAACAAACCGGGCGGATGAACTGCCCGCGATTTTCTTTGGTAAACAAGGTGACGATATTCAGGTTCTTGTGGATTCCCAGACCATCAAAAACATTACCGGCCTGGAAGACCTCAAACGCATCATCCACGAAAAACTGGTACTTGAAGAGTTGATGTGAGACTTATTTAGATTCCAAAACAATTTCATCCAGGGCAGACAACCCCAAGGAAATGCGAAACTCCGCCTGTGCCCTGAAAAAATCCTGTTGGGCGCTAATTTCCAGAATCTCCGCCTCGAAAGCTGCTTGTTCCCTCAAGGTTACCCTAAGAACATCACTTCTACCAAGCAGCAATTGCTCGCGTTCAGCACTTGCGACAACCTTGGCAAGTTCAACCCTCTTTTTGGTCTGCTGGTAAAACTCATGGGCCCTCTCCAACGCAGAGTAGGAATCCTGCACTTCGGCCCTCACAAGGTCTTCGGTATGTCTCAACTGCTGGTTCAATTGTGCCAATTGTGCCTTCGCAACAACAATTTTTCCCTTTGCCTCGCGCTGTTGAAGAGGCAATTGCAAAGCAAGACCGGCATTCAGGGACGATCGATCCAAACCATTGGGACCGGAAAGCGGACTTTTGCCATAACCAATATCCTGTGCTCCCGCAATGGTGGCGTTCACACTGGCCAGATTTTGATTTTCCGCCAATCGCAGGTCCACCGTGACCCTTTCCCTTTGAAGCCGCAACCTTTGGGGTTCCGGCCTTTGATCAAGTGCTTTTTGAACAAACGCATCGAAACGATCAGATTCCATTTGCTTGATATCACCCGGGAACAAAGGAAGCCTTTCCAGACCGGCGAGGGTCGGGGTTCCCGTGGCATCTCTTAGAAATAATGAAAGATCTATGGTTGCCTGCTGAAAGGCGCGCTGCGCCTGGACAAGCAACCCGTTTCGAAATGCGATATTCTGCTGGTTATCCACCCTTTCAATATTCGCAGTTGGGCCTGCCTCCACCTTGGCTTTCAATTGGGCATCACGCTCCACTGCCAGCCTAACCAAGCGTTCTGATATTTTCAAACGCTGGCCAGCACCAACCCAGTTCCAGTATGTCCTGGCGGCAGCCCTTTGAAAATCCAACCTTTGTCTCTCAATTAATGGCTCGGCAATTTGAGTGTCAATTTTTGCCTGCTGAAGACTTGCCCTTACACGATCTATGCTTTTATCACGCAACAATGGAATATTTAAACCCGCCCTGAATTCCCCACCATCCGCTGTTTTCTGATCCAGGTAATAAGTTGGAAACTCACCAAAACCTGTTCGGTAGCCCGCAAATGTTCCTATGCCCCCAAATGGTAGAAGTTGGTTCATACCAACATTGGATCGGTAATTGTTATAAGTTGCAGGATCCTGACTGGTTCCAGATGCTGTCAAATTCAAATCAAATGCACCGAGTGAACTCAATAAACGGCCACCTGCAAGTGTTCTTTCCTGTTCAATAGCCCTCAATAAGGGATAATTTTGCTCAACGGCATCCAGAACTTCCTGAAGGGATAATGGCCCACCTTTGCTACTAGGGGCCCCCTCGATGTCTGGAAGATTTTTTGGAGCTGTAATAGGGTTTCCATCTTTTTTCAAAATGGAACCATCAAGGGTCGGTAAAGGCAGTTGGCTTTCCATCTTCACGAGTTGTATATCGGAAGCTTTATCGAGATCATTTTTAGAATTACTTGTTTCTTTCTCAATGTCTTTGGTTGGAAGTTTTTGCCTTGCAACAATGGATGGAAACTTTTCAAAAGTGCTGTTTGCCACTAATTCAGGATTATGCTTAGGGGCCATACATCCCGGAAGCGCCATCAGCATTAATAAAAACCTGATTTTCCTAACCATAAACATTTTCATGATCAGGTCTTTACCTTTGGTGGTTTGGCCTTTTCTTTCTTGTCATCTGCCTTGGGTGCGAGTTCTGGCGGAAAGCCATTGAATTGCCGCCATAATTCATACCCAAGCTTCACTTTATTCAGAAAAACCCAACCCACTGCCTGATTACCCTGCCGAAGATAAGTGTTATCCGGCCACTCATCCCCTTCAAACATAGACTCAGGTTCCACGATAATTCGAAAGCGACCATAACCATCGTCCGTGGGATCTATCTGCCTTACCCTTCCGCCAAATGTCCCAATTGCCACAGATGGCCAACCCGCCAATTGCAGTGCCGGCCAGCCTTCAAACTGCAATCGAACATGAGGCCCTTGGCCATTTTCCCTTAAATGCGATGCAACCAACGGCGCATCGGTGCCATCAATTAAGATCTCAACAACCCTATCTGTGGCCTCTGGAACTATGACAGCAAGTTCATCTCCCTCTTTTACATAGATGCCGCCTTCACCAACATTAGCTGAAACCTTAAGAATGGTTCCGTTGCAAGGCGCTTTCACAAAACGGGCCTTGAACCTTTCAATTCTGTTGTCCAATTCTTGCAGTTCCCTTTCCACCGTGAAGAGGTTTTGTTCTGCTCTTCGAAAATCTCTTTTAGCGGTGGCTATGCTCGACAAACCTGTGGCTTCGGCCTGCAAGACCAGGGAATCGGTGGTAATAAGTGTGGCTTCAGCCCTTTTAATTTCTGCCTCTGCCCTTTTTAATTCGGTTGCTGATCTGTCGGAACGCATTTTGGCCTCATCACGATTCAATTCCGACTCCAACCCGCCAAACTGCCTGTCTTTGAAAAGTTTTTCAAACATCTCATAACGCCGTTTTTCAAAACTGTAAGCAAACTCGGAGTTTTTACCCGTCTGCTTGGCCACATCCACCTGTAATATCGATGCCTCATAGTTTGCCTTGGCAGCCCGTATGGCTGCTTTCATGGACTTCTCTTGAGCTTCAACCGTGCGGCCTTGTTCAGCAACTTCCTCTTCCGCTGCTTTGCGTCTACTTAAAAGAAAATTCTTTTGAAGTTCCAGGCGGGATGACAAACCGGCGTCATTATCATCAATATCGGCAATGGCATCACCAACCTTTACTTTTGAACCCTCCACTACATGCCATTTGGTTATCTGTCCTGTTACTCTTGCCGTAATTACCTGTTTTCTCTCGGTTGGAGCAAATGCAACGATTTGCCCACGGCCCTTCACGGTTTGCTGCCAAGGAATGAACAATAATGCCACCGGCATAATTAAAAAGGCTATTGTCATCAGCCAACCCAAAACCATTGCGAGCCTGGGTGTTTTGGTAAGACTGGTAATTTGATTTTCCAAATCTTGTCCGGTCAAGTTCAAGGTGTTTGACATAATCTCTTACCTTTTATTTGGTGTGTAATGTTTCTTCTTTTTTGTTTTCCAAAAACAAGACCTCATGCTGGCGTCCAAAAAGGCTGGCAACTTCGGGGTTATTACTCGAAACCAGCAGCGTCCAATTCCATTTGGAATCCATCAATTCGCCGAGAATTCGTTTTCTGGTGGTGTGATCCAAAACATCCAGAATCTTGTCCAAGATAAGCAGCCTTGGTTTTCCCGCGATAACCCTGGCAATCGTGATCAGCACTTCCTCCTGAGCGTTCCATGATTTTCTTTCTTTGCCAATGATCGTGTCCAACCCATCAGGCAAAGACATGACTTTATTTAAAAGCCCCACCCTTTGAAGCGTTTCCCGAACTTCAACATCACCGACAAAAAGCCTTCCCAGAGAAATATTTTCGTACACCGAACCCGGCAAAATTTCAGGATTTGAAATGAACCCTATTTGACCATCCAGATTCATCATCGAAATACCACGAACATCAATCCCATCAAGTTCGATGTGCAGGTTTCTTGGAACCCTTAGTCCTGAAATCATCTCAAATACTTCTGAAGTGTTAGGGCCAACCATCAGTGCCCGTTCAGAAGGTACAAAGTGCAGGTCCAAGCCGGAAATTTGCTGGCTAATAACAGGCTGAATAATGCGCACATCCATGCCGGTGGATGTCTTCTGAAGGCTGCTACCACCCTGTTTTTGAACGGGTAAATCAGCAAGCAAACCAAGCTTTTCGGCAGATGTGACCAAATCATAAAAAACCTCTGCATATTTACCAAACTTTGCCAGAGAAGCCACTATAAGCGTGACGATTAGTTCACCAGCCACAAGCTGCCCAAGAGTCAATTGACGGTTGATTACCAGCCATCCACCCAACCCAAGCAGCACCGCATTCGCCACTACCTGCAAACCAAGGGCAAATAATGTCTGTCTCCATACAACCTGAAAATGATTTTTTCTGGAAGAAAGATAATTAACCAAAAGACTGTTGGATTTTTGTCTGACAAAACTGGAGTCCGAATGAAGCCTGATCGTTTTCTGGCTTGCCAGCATTCTTTCAAGCCAGTCCGCCATTTCATACTTTTCATGGGATTCGTGAATACTGGATTTTGTGCCACCCCAACCAAGCATCAAAAAGACCACACTGCATACGCAAATCAGGAATAGATCAAATCCCAATAAAAATGGATGATAAAAAGCTAAAACCACCATGCCAACAATCGAGGTGATAATGATTCCCATCGCATCCAACAGCAGCGAAGCCACGGATTTCTGAAGCGTGCTAATTTCAAGAAATCTGTATGCGATTGAGGAGCCTGCATGCCCATCCATATGATCCATCGCCAGGCGGGAAAAATTACCACTCAATTTATGCACCATAAAGGCAAAAAGCCTTCTTTGCATGCATTCCACCAAATAAACCTGCATGGCCTTGATAGCTGCCGCAAGCGCAAGGCAGGCGCAAAGAATGGCCTCTATCACCAGCAAAGGCCAAAGTAATACTCCAAAAGCAACGGTGTTCACCAAATTTTCAACCGCGATGGGAATGACCAGGGAAAGAACTGCAACCGCAAATGCAAACAAGGCGACCTTGAAAATATCCCCTTTTTCAAGCATTAGTACGGAGTTCAAGCGGCTCAGATAACTTGCATTCCCATGGCTGTCCATGAAATCCTCCCGGCGTTGTGATGGATACAACGCTTTTGGTGGATAAAACAAAAAGACTTCAAGCTAAACGATAATTTTTATCAGGTCACCAACCGGTTTGTGTGACTCCAACGGATGCCTGAGCGGTTTTTTCATATTGACGCTGTATCGGTTGCACCTGCCGAATTTTTCTTTTTCAAGAAAGCCACCCTCTTCCAGGTCGGCAACAATTTTCTGCACGGCTCTTTCCGTAATGCCAACCAGGGTGGCCACATCTTTGAGTAATATTTCCGGTTCTTTGGCAAGAAGTATGAGCACATGCGCGTGGTTACTAAGAAACGTCCAGCTTGGAGAACGCTGCTCGCCAAGCCTTGTGCTGTTTTTCATTTTTGTGGAATCAAGCTCTTTAACTTTCATAAGCGAATTCCCTTTAATAAATCTTTTGCCAAGTTCCATGAAAACTGTTTGTCCCCTATTTGGCTACAAAAAGCCAAATTATTTAGAGCACTAATCAATTAAGCTGAAAATCAGCCTGAGCTGGAACGAAGTATTTAATGCAATCAACTTCGTTAAGCCAGGTAAGGAAAATTTGCAGATCATCCAAGTCATCCAGATGATAATCAGAAAAAAGCTGCTTATTTTTTCCAATGGAAACAGCTTTTATCCCGCCATGGATAGCAGCCTTGGCATGACTCATTCGGTGGTTCCCTATGTAAAGACCGAAAACATTGGATTTACCAAGAAGTTTTTGGATGCGCGTGTGCACTGATCCTCTTTGGAAAAACCCAATTGGTTTGAAATCCAGAACAGAACAAGAATGATGCATGTATAAATTTGGATATTTTCCGAGAACTTTCCGGACGGAAAGCATGAAGCATTCGGGAAAATCTCCTTCATCTTCCTTCAAGGAAATCTGAACGGAATATTTATTATCGACGATTTGTAGTTGAGGAAAGCTGGATACAAGATTATTTATTTCCTGATAAAAATCATGCATCATTCTTCGGTTTCCGGAAACCTCATGCTTCATGGCTTTCGGCCCATGATAAAGAATATCCAGACCGTAATTTCCGGCATAAACAAGCTCCTTGAGACCAAATTCCTTATAAAGTTTATCCGAAGAACCGGCACTAATGATTACCGTGGTTACAAAAGGGTTATGGGCAAGCCTTCGTATATTATACTTTATCTTCTGGTGTGAAAAATCATGCCTTGGATGAGCATTCCAAAGTTCATCCAAATCAAGCGTAAGCATAAGATGGTTGGAATTTTCGACAGATCTTTCAATATCTTTCAAATGAACCAGAAGATTTTTTGTCACTTTATTATCCCCTTAAAAAAAGAATCCAAAATCAGTTCTTCTTTCATGGCATAAACCCGCCAACTAAGAACACGACGGTATCTGGTGGAGCACCGGTGAGGAAAAAGCATCGCGAATGTTCTGAATCTCGCTTCTGAGGACATTGATATTTTCAGGAGCCTCCACACCCACCCGAACCTTTTGCCCCTTCACATGGACAATTTTCACCCTGATGTTTCCGTTGATGACAAATTCTTCGCCTGTTTTTCTTGTGAGAACCAGCATAAGAAACCGCCTTTCTTACATGAATATAAAAATGTGCTTTTTATTACCTGAATTATAATTCATGTTATACAATGCATAGTATCGGTGTCAAGCTTGTTTTG
>JBEGQX010000093.1:0-7109 GCA_041180805.1 Planctomycetota bacterium | reverse complement strand
CCAGTTCTTTCAATCTCAGTATTTCACCGTTCATGTTGGCGGTTGGTGAACTGGCCTGGATGTTTATAACAGGTACAAAGCATTGTCTGGCAAGCCGACAAACCGCCAGAAAATGTAACTTATATGCTGATGAATCAAGCTCTCCAAAATAAGCTGTAAATACGGTTGGAATGAGTCCTGGAGTGCTTTTCAAAAGCCCAATTGCTTTGGATAAGTTCTCGTGAACCTCAGATGGCTTAAGGTGGTTACTGTTTTCGTCGAGAACCAGTTCGTATTTCTGAAATTGAAGCTCTATCATAATGGCAAAAACTTCTTCAAGTCTTTTGGAACCAAAGCATTGAGTTGAGCAAGTGATAAACATATGCAACTCCTTTAATCGGGCATTTATCCAGCTCCAAGATTTGGCCTAAATACCAGTAAAAACAAAAAAATAAAGATCATTTTCCGTCTATTGGTGATGACAGAACCGAAGAACTTGTTATGAAAAGTTATCGGAAATGGAGGATAAGATGGGTGATTTAGGCGGCAAATGTGGTGAAGTTCTAGATCAAATTCATCATGCAATTAGCAGTCGAATTCAAAAGCTGGTGGAGCTTGAAAGTGAACCTCTTCCAGTTTTCCAAAGTCAGGTGCAGGATAAAGCCAGAGGTTTGGAAATAAAAATACAGAATTTTCTTTTGGCGATGGATGGTAATCTGGATAAAAACGAACAAGTGTTCAGGGGGCTTTGTTCAAAAATGGATGAAGCTGCTGATTCCTTGCGACAATGGCAGGAACAGGTGCGGATCTTGCTAAATGAAAAAGATCAATTCATTGAGAAAATAAGCCATTAGTTTTTCAAGGTGAGGTAAATGCCAAAATTTGCAGTTATTCTTCCTGCTGCGGGCAGGTCTTCCAGATTTAAGGACAAAGAAAAGAAACCATTCACAAACTTGGATGGAAGGGCTGTTTGGTTGCGAACCGCGGAACTGTTCGTAAATCGGGATGATGTGGTCCAAATTTTACTGGTTATTGATCCTTCGGACGAGGAAATGGTTCGTAGGCGTTACCAGGCCAACATGGCATTTTTGAACATCAGCATTGTTCATGGCGGGCCGGAAAGGTTTGCTTCAGTTGCAAATGCCTTGAAAAAATTACACCCCGATGTTGATCATGTTGCCATACATGATTCTGTAAGACCATGTGTAACCCCAGAACTGATTGACCAGGTTTTTTCCACAGGGGCAAAAACCGGGGCGGCAATTCTAGCTTGCCCTTTAAGTGATTCTCTGAAAAGGTGCGGTAGTAGTGAACCGATTGCCATAGAGCAATCGTTGCCCAGGGAAAGACTTTGGTTGGCACAAACACCACAGGTGTTTTCAAGGGATATTCTTCTTAAAGCATACCAAAACATTCCAAACGGAACCACCGATGACAGCCAGGTTGTGGAGGCTTCAGGTGTAAAAGTTTCGGTTGTGTTGGGGGTTGGCAGTAATATCAAAATTACCACAAAGGAAGATTTGCTGCTTGCAGATGCAATTCTGAAATCCAGGCCCAAGCCCAAGGCAAATCATTCCGCACATCCTTTTGCGGATGAACTGTTTCGATGAGGTTTTATCATGTCAACCGTTCATGTGGTGGAATCTAAAGCTGTCGGTCATTGGTTGGGAGTGCTGCGAGATAAAAACACCCCCCCTGCTCTTTTCCGGCAAGCTGCGGAATTGATAACACAGTCGGTTTTTCAGGCTGCGTCCGCGGAATTTGAATTAATATGTGAAGTACGGGAATCGCCTTGCGGGAACTTTGATTGGTGGCGTTGGAAGAATCCCATAGCATTAATTCCTATACTAAGGGCCGGATTGGGGATGGTTGATCCAATTCTTGAGTGGGTTCCAGATGCCACGATTTTGCACCTTGGGGCTGCCCGTGATCATGATTCGCTCCAACCTTACTTTTACTACGACAAGCTTCCTGATTCAATTTCTGAACAACATTGTCTGGTGCTGGATCCTATGCTTGCAACCGCTGGTTCTGCCATGGAAACCATCCGAAGACTAAAAGCTAAAAATGCCCGGAAAGTAACATTTCTAGGTTTAATAGGCTCTCGCGTCGGAGTTGAAAACCTTGCAAGGGAATTTCCGGAAGTAAAGGTTTACCTGGGAGCCTTGGATCAGACATTGAATTCTAATGGATATATAGTGCCGGGCCTTGGGGATGCCGGCGACAGGTATTTTTTCACATGAAAAGCTAATTCATTTCCAAATGATGATCACCATAGGATCTTGGATCTTCAATTGGTTCAGCGTGAATCTGGATTTGAATGTCCCTTATTTTGCTTTTGATGGAATCTTCAAGCTTTTCCATGATGCTATGGGCTTCTAAGATGCTCATATTTCCCGGTAGAAGAAGGTGGAAATCTATGAATATTTTTCCCCCGGCCTGCCTTGATCTTAGGGCGTGATATTTCATTTCAGGGCTGATGTTTTCCTGAATAATACTCCTTATTTGGGAAAGTTCTTCTGGCGGTAAAGCGTGGTCCATAAGGCCTTTGAATGATTTCCAAACCAGCTTGCTTCCAGTGTAGAGAATTAGTAATGCAACAAGAATGGCAAGTATGGGGTCCAGCCAGTAAAAGCCAGTCAATCTGGCCAACATAAGCCCAAACAAAACGCCCACGGTAGTCCAAACATCAGTAAGAAGGTGCTTTCCATCCGCTTCCAGGACTATGGAGTTGTGTTCTTTTCCGACTTTGAGAAGGATCAATGCGACTACGCCATTCACCAATGCTCCGGCAAGTGACAAAACCATCCCCATGTCCAGGGATTGAAGTTCGTGGGGGTAAATGAATCTTTCAATTCCTATTCCGGCGATGGTGAATGATGCGGACAGGATTAGCGCACCTTCAAACCCCGATGAAAAGAATTCAATCTTTTCATGGCCATATGTGTGCGTATTGTCAGCAGGTTTGGCGCTAAGGCGGATAGCCACAAAAGCGATACTGGCTGCGATGAGGTTAATGATGGATTCTGCCGCATCCGAAAGCAGACTTACCGATCCTGTGAAAAGATAGGCTGAAGTTTTTAATACAATCGTGCTGATACCCGCCAGGATGGAAAGGTAGAGCACATTTCGCGGTGAGAATAAAGACATCCACAGACCCCTTGGCTATGGATTTTCTACTTAAAAATGATTTTTAAACAACGTACTGGCAATAATCTTAACGCTGGGCGGTCATTTCTGTAATTCGCTTTTGAGCTTCCGCAACCCGTTTGGGGTCAAGTTCCCTGGTGGTTACTTCTCGATACAGTTCAATGGCATGGTTACGTTCGTTAAGATATTTGTCGTAGATCCTTGCAGCGCGAAGGCGGGAGTCCAATTGGGTTCTTGAATTCCATTGAAATGATCTTTCGAAGTAGATGGCCGACCTTGCGTACTGTTTATATGGTCGGGATTCATAGATGTCGCCCAATTGATATGCGGCATCACTAATTTTGTCACTATTAGGATAGGTGCTTAAGATTTGCTGGAGAAGAATTTCGGCTCGCTTCTGGTTGTCCACATATTCCTGCCCCCAGCCTTTATCTTTGTACAACATAGCCCGACGATACATTTCGTTTGCTTCAGGTATGTTGTCATTTGCTTGTAATGTTGGAGGTGGTACATCAAGTTCCAGCAAGTAAGCCTGCTTGGGAATCCGGTGGTAATTCAACAATTCCTCTTCAGCCCATTTTGCTTTTTCAATGTCGCCAACCTGAATGTAGTGTGCGCGTAATGCCTCTAAAGCACTTTGGTATTCCTTGCGGGTGTTTATTACTTTTTCCACATAGTCCGTGTCTCTGGCTCCAAGTGCGCTGCTTGGTCTGGAGCCTTTTATGGATGTGGGATTTACGGGTGCGGAGCCATTTCCCGGGGGTGGCGCCGGATTCGGTGGCTGCGACGAGACTATTTGGCTTGAGAGTGCTATCGTTGCCAAAGCCAACACAATCTTAGAATTCATGGCAATTACCTCAATTTCTTGAACGGTAATTACCCAACCTTTTCTGAAAAGTCTAGACAGCCTTAACCGATGGCTTGGATGGTTTGCCTAGACCCCTTGTGTTGCCTGGTTGTCTATTTTTGCGAAAATCATTCTTCCTGCAGGCGTTTGCAAAACACTGGTAACCTGCACATTAGATTCTTGCCCTATAAATTGTCTTCCTTGGTCAACTACCACCATGGTTCCATCTTCCAGGTAGCCAACCCCTTGTCCAAATTGATCTCCCTGCTTGCTAATCTTGATACTAAAGCACTCTCCGGGCAGTACAACAGGCCGTAGGGAATTGGCAACCTCGTTTAAATTGACAACTTCAACACCTTGAAGTTGGGCAATCTTGTTCAAATTAAAGTCATTAGTAACTACTTTTGCATTAATCGATTGAGCTAAAAGAACAAGTTTTTCATCAACCTGATGGATTCCCTTGAAGTCATTAGCTTGGTTTTCATGAACTTGAAGGTCAATTTTGGAATTGGTTTGCAACTTTTTGAGAATATCTAGCCCTCGGCGACCACGATTTCTTTTAAGTTTGTCCGAACTGTCTGAAAGTGCGTGTAATTCTTTTAAAACAAATCTGGGTACCAGCATTCTGCTGTCCAATATTTTTGTTTCGCAAAGGTCTGCAATTCTTCCATCGATGATTGCGGAAGTATCCAAGAGAAAAGGCTTGGATCCCTTGACTTGTTTTGAAAATTCAATGTAGGGAATAATAAAACGAAACTCATTTTTAGTTTGAAGAAGGGTGGAAATGCATATGTAAATGCAAATTCCAGTCACAAACGCCCTTAGTAAATTCCTTTGGACAAGGATTCTACCTGCCTGTTCTGCGCTTTTTTGAAGATTATCCCAATCAAAAAGAAACGGATCAAGGATAGTGGAAAAAATACTTCCAAGAAAAAGTCCAAGTAGCAATCCGAAATAAACGGCTGAAATAGTGGTGATTTGCTTTTCGCGAATTAATGTGTCGAGCAGAACTACCGCCAGCCCAGAACCTATTATGGCTGTGAAAGCTATGTAGCCTCGTTTTGGCGAACCGCCAAACTCTTCATTCCCGAAGTGCTGATAAGCAATCATGGAGATTGCGATGAGCCCCGCGCCAAAGAACCCCCGCAGAAGCCAAAGCGGAATAAGTCCGCTAGTCCAAGCGGTTTTTAGCCAGTCTTTGTTTGAATTATCTTCAAAGTTCATGGATACACTCAAGGGCGGGTGGCGGATTGAACTAATATCTAACTTATTAAATCAATTAGAATTATGGCAATTAATTTCAAGGCTGCAACGCCAAAAGAACGCTGGCATTAAACCTCGAAGTAAGGGTTGAAGATTTTTTTGTATTCTTCCTGTGCAAATCTATCCGTCATACCTGCAATATAATCGCACGCCGTTCTGTGGAGGCCCTCCAATGGAATGCGGTTTTTGTATCTGGCAGGCAACTCAGACGGGTTGCTTATAAATTCAGCAAATAAACTGTTCACAAACCGGGCACCTTTATTAGCCATTCGTTGAACACGCCAATTATTGTAAATTTTTTCTTTGAGAACTTTACCCAATTCCCTTTTCATACCTTCCACTTCATTGCTATGGCAAACCGGGTGACTCGCTGAATTTCTAATTGCGTCAAGACTTGTGGAATTTATTTTGGCAATGTTTGATTTGCTGTTGGAAATCAAGTCGTGTACGTGAATATCGATGAGAAATCTTACCGCACATAGCTGAATTTGGGCTTGGGTTGCTTTGATCGAAAGTGTTTTTCTGGCTTTTTCCAAAGAAACACACCAGACTTTGGATTCGGAAAGATCGTCCAGCGTGATGATACCCAGACTAATTGCATCATCGATATCATGCGCGTTATAAGCCAGGCTGTCGCAGGTGTCTGCAACTTGTGCCTCAAAGAATGGAAGTTTGTGACGGAGATACTTTTTGACCTCTGGGCTTTCAGGAGTTTTGGAGTGTAAGGCCATGGCTTCCCTTACTTCCCAGGTGAGGTTCAGTCCCGGGTGGTCTGCGTAGGGATACTCAAGATATTCAACAATCCGCAGAGCATGGCGATTGTGCTCAAAACCCCCATGATCTGCCATGCAGTCCCTCAATACATATTCTCCTGCGTGACCAAAAGGCGGATGGCCAAGGTCATGAGATAGCGCAATTGCTTCGGTAAGGTCTTCGTTAAGGCCCAATTGTCTGGCAACTGTTCTACTTATTTGTGCAACTTCAAGAGTATGGGTAAGGCGGGTGCGGTGATGGTCATTTGTTTGGGTTACCAGAACTTGAGTTTTATGGGCCAGTCTTCGAAATGCAGTACTGTGAATGATCCTGTCTCTGTCCCGTTGATAGATATTTCGAAAGGGATGCTCATTTTCGGGAAACTCGCGCCCCTGGCTATCCAATGTTCTCATTGCGTAAGGGGATGTTGTTTCCGAATTCATGAAATTAGATTCCGTATGTGACTTTAGCATTCCTTGGGAAAAGGCTTTTCCACTATGGCTTTTGAAAGCAAATCATAAAGGCTTTCCAGGGATTGAACAATTACTTTTGTATTGTGGATAACGGGCATAAAATTTGTGTCACCCTGCCACCGTGGAACAATATGCCAGTGAAGATGGGAAGGCACGCCTGCGCCTGCGGCAGCCCCGTGGTTCATTCCGATATTAAAACCATCAGGGTTCATGATGCTTTTGAGTATTTCTAAAAGATGCCTAATCGCCAGGGTGGAGGAAAGCATTTGGTTTTGATTGAGTTGAGCCAGGTCGCCTTTGTGCTCAAGAGGGGCAATTAAAAGATGACCATTGTTATATGGAAATTTGTTCAGGTAAATACAGTTATGGTTCAATCGCGTGAGGAGCAAATTGCTTTTGTCAGAATTTTCCTTTAATCCCTCACAAAAAAAACAAGATGGGGTGTTTGTGTCAGGTTTATTGGTGGCTATGTAAGAATGCCTCCAGGGAGCCCACAAATTGTCCATTTTTCACTCAAATCTTTCTTCAACTTGGTATATTCTAGATCGAATCAAAACTTTTTGGGCGGTAAGAATTGGCTAATCGTCTGGATTAGTCTTCGACCCTAGACTATTTTGACGCTGGAAATAGCTTAAACAACAAGT
>JBEGQX010000092.1:0-5776 GCA_041180805.1 Planctomycetota bacterium | reverse complement strand
ACCGCAATAACCTCGTCCCCCTCCCGAACACGGGTACCTTCCACACTTGCAAGCCTGCCAACCCTTTTGAACCAGCCATCTTTTGTCAAAACCACATTGGTGTTTTCTTTCTGAATGTATGCTTCAGGGTCAAACTCAGGAGCATCGTCTGAATCACCAAACCTGGTACGGCGTTTGTCAGCAAATTTTTCGCCCAACTCATTCAATTCATTTTTAACTGTTCCCCAAAGTTTGCGTTTGGATGCCAGAATTTCCTCGATCCTTTCTGCCTCTTTGGTTTTCTCCCTTAGTTCCTCAAGGATCTTGCGGATTTCCATTTGGGCTATCTTGTATAACTGCGCTTCAAGGATCGCATCCGTCTGAATTTCATCCAACTTGAATGCCTTCATCAATTTTTCCGCGGCATCCGCTTTACCCTGGCTTTCACGAATCATCTTGATGGCACGATCCAGCACATCAAAAATAATCTTGAATCCCTTGAGGATGTGAATTCTTTTTCTCAACACCGCGAGATCATATTCAAACCTTCTTCGAACGGTTTCGAAGCGAAAATCCAAAAAGTGCCTGAGAATTTCTTTCAGGCCCAGTCTTTCAGGGCGGGTTCGCTCCCTTCCATCGCTATCTTTCACAGGAATCAGGCATGTAAAGTTACAGGAAAAGTTTTCCTGCATTTGCGTATGCTTGTAAAGGTATGCCATAACCAAATCGGGCACGGATTCAGGCTTTATTTCAAGTACTATCTTGATTCCCTCTTTTTCACTGGATTCATCCACCACATTAAGGAGTTGGGGTAGTTTTCGATCGGCACAAATCATTCCAATATCAGAAACCAACTTACCTTTGTCGATGCCATAGGGGATCGAATAAATGATGAGGTTCTTTTTTTTGCCCAGGTCTTCAACTTTCCATTGCCCCTGAACTCGAAGTGAACCTGTTCCTTCTTCATAAATCTTCGTTAGTGTAGGGCGGTCGATAAGAATTTTACCCCCTAAAGGAAAATCCGGGCCTTTCAAGCGATCCAAAAGAACCGAGGTGGTGGCATCAGGATTTTCAATCAAGTAAATACTTGCCTTTATGACATCCCCCAAATTATGGGGAGGAATATTTGTCGCCAATCCAACCGCGATGCCGGAAGATCCATTCACCAAAAGATTTGGAAATTGCGCTGGCAATACCACGGGTTCTTCCCGTGTATTGTCATAGTTGGGTCGTAAATCGACTGTCTCCTGTTTTAACTCCGACATCAGGGATTCAGAAAGGGCGGCAAGCTTGGCTTCGGTGTACCGTTCGGCGGCTGGAGCATCTCCATCCACAGAACCAAAATTACCCTGGCCCACAACCAGCGGAGCCCGCATGATAAAGTCTTGAGCAAGCCTTACCAATGCCTCGTAGGCAGCAGTTGTTCCATGAGGATGATAATTTCCAGTGACATCTCCAACGATTTTGGCGCACTTCCTTGGCCTGCCTTCAAACAACAAACGCAAATCGTTGTACATGGTGTACATGATGCGGCGTTGAACTGGTTTCAAACCGTCCCGAACATCTGGTATTGCACGCGAAGTAATCACAGACAAGGCATAAATCAGATATCTTTCCCGGGTCTGATCTTTGAGCGATACGACTTGAATATTTTCCTGCATACGCAAACCCCTGCGAAATTATTGACTCAAATGGTGAGGCATTCTAAACAAGTGATTTTACAGATGCCAGATAATAAAACAAACCGGCCCCGGAAATTGATTCCCAGGGCCGGTAAGTAATTTTAAAGATTGAACTTAATCCATTACGTTTTCCGAAGGAGGGGGATAATTCCTTACAGAATCGTTCAATTGTTCCTGAAAGTTGACTGGAATAGTTTCAAAACTGGTAATTTTAACAAATTCCAACAATCTCTTGGAGCTTGGATTATTTGAAGCAGAAAGCATACCATTTTTGAAACCTTCAAAAGCTTCCTTATCAAGCTTTTTAGGATTGTATCCAATCACAGCAGGTACAAAAGTTTCTGAAACCATCACCGCCACCAGTTTATCAGCCCGACCCGGTTTTTGAGTTTTGTATGCCTCCCAAGCTGTTGAGTCAGCAAGAACTGCCTGATAGTCACCATCTCCCAAGCCATCAAAAGCATCTTCCAAGTCCATATTTTGCTGTACTTTTGCGAAGTAATCATTTGCTTTGGAGTTAGCTGGCAGAATACGGTGCTCAAGAAACATCCTGCAATGTTCCCGGTTGCCTCGAGGCAATGCCAGCTTTTTACCTTTTAACTCTTCCACCTTTGCGACCTTGGAATCTTTGGAAACAACCAAATATGCCACCAAAGGTGCTTTACTATTTACTGCTAGCATCATGGGTTGCAAATCAGGGTTTTTCAACTTCGCCCAGGCGAACTCAAAACCATGGTACACACCAACGCTTGCATCACCGTCAATCAATTGCTTGCTAAGGCTTTTATGGTTGGGGATCATCACCAGATCGCCAGCAAAACCAGTCTGGGATTCCATAACGGAACGGAATGGCTTCATAAGTAGCTGCAATAGAGAATCTGGCGTATCTTTAAAAATGGTTTTCACCATCCCGATTTTTAAAGTCTTATTTTTTTCAGCAGCTTTAAGATGAATATTTGAAACCACCAGCATTCCTAAAAATGCAATCAAGTAGAGAGAAAACTTTTTGCGCATGGGGTCCTCTTGGGAGTGCTTAATCAACGGGGCCAATCAAGTATGAAAAACGAAGCTTAAATTTCTTGTAGGCAAGAAGTATTATTTGCCAGTGATGGGGGGTGCCAAAAATCCACCAGCGGTAACTCTTTCAAGGCCTATGAGCGCGATGTGAGCCTTATATATCGCCTCATTATCCAGGATTTTCATGCTTTTGGACTGAATGCCCGTGGTGATAACTTCATCCAAAGTCACTTTGCCACCGCGGGGATCAAATCGATCTTTCAAGGAAGAAGCAAGCTTCTCCGCATCCTCGGCGGCTTTCAGAAACAGGGCTGCCTTGTTTTTATTCTCAATCCATTTGAGATAGGTTGTTTCAGCTTCCAAAGCGACCAAAGCTTTTGCCTTTTCAGCAACCGTTTGGGCTTTTTCATGAAGAATACCTGCCTGCTCAACCCTTGCCTTCTTGCTTCCAAAAAGGCTAGCCGGCATTTCAGGCGCTAGTGCCCCCGGCTTGTAATCTTCATTTAGAGATGCACCTGGCAGGATATTCGCATGAATATCCCCCCCCGCGGCGAAAGTTCGCCCGCTAAGGGAACGAATGTATTGTTGAGCCTGTATTTCCAGGCATGCTGCATCCACACCAGCTTCAGCCTGCTGAATTTCGCCTCTTCGCTCCAAAGCAAGCTTGATGATGGAATCTTTGTTGACTTCAACCTTGGGAAGGGAAAGCAATTTATCCGCAGTAGTCAAGTCCCAGGAAGAATCCTCTATTCCCAAGGCCTCTCTCAACGCAGCTTTGGCTCGGGGAACCCCTTGGGTGCCTTCTTCTCTTTTACCTTGGAACATATTGAGGAATATCGCTATTTGATCGATTTGCTTTTTCGAAACATCATTTCTTGAGCCGGTCTTTACGATTTCTTTTGCAATATCCCCCAAGGTCGCCAGGTCATTGATTCCCCTGTCAGCCACGTCAAGCTGCTGATTCGCATAGATGATGGATATGTACGCGTAAGAAACCGCGTATTTCAGATCGTGTTCCGCTTGGGCCAGGTTTGCACTGGCGGCATTTAGTCCAGCCTGCGACTGTTTCTTTCGAACAGGTAATTCCCTGGAAATCAACGATAGAAAACGCATCTTATCTAATGTGCTTTGCTTTTGAACGACACTCTCTAGGCCTAATTGCGCATTGCGAATGATTGGACTTTCAGCTTTTGCGGCGTCAACTAATTCAGCCAGAGAACGGGCTTGCGGCTTCGCAGGGGAAGTACTTCCGGTTTTTGCATCCTGAGCCAAAATGGTATTTTGCGCCATACTCATTTGAAGGGACAAAATTGCTGCAACAAAGAATTTCCGTACAGTGGCTCTTTTCCAACCGGACCAAGAAATCATGGGAAGACTCCTAATTTCAATTCAGGGGGTTTGTCCTGCATTCGGAAACAAAGCCCTTCGT
The DNA here is from genome assembly GCA_041180805.1 of Planctomycetota bacterium. Lineage (GTDB taxonomy): Bacteria > Planctomycetota > Planctomycetia > Gemmatales > Gemmataceae > JBEGQX01. The sequence continues at coordinate 1,669 of JBEGQX010000092.1, read as the reverse complement.
TCTCTGAATTTCATCGACTAGGCAAAAAAGAACTCTGAATCCATGATGAAAAAAATGGGAAGTTTGCACGGATTAAAATTCGGGTGGTTCAGATATGAGCGAATATTCCAGTAGGGCAATTTGGGGACAGAATGCCGTTTAAATGGAAATCTTTTGCTATCAATAAGAAATAAGGGGAATTTTTCCTAAAGGATCTATTATGAAGGACCTTTTATCTTTTGGTTGCCAAAGGGCTCTCGACTTGGCTTATGAACTTGCATGGAGAGCTGGTTTAGAAAACCCAACCTCGAAACATTGTTTAATGGCACTTCTTTCTATTGAAGAAGGACCTGTTGCCAATCTATTTAAAGAATTGGGCGTATCGGAGACACAATTAGCAGCTTTTAAGCCACAAAATATAACTCATTTTGAACCATTTCCAATTCCCCCTCTCGGGAAAGAACGGCTTCAAAAGAAAATTCATTCCATTTCCAAGAAAAAACTTGGGGAACAGGAGGGAACCAGTCTGGGATTCCTTATTCACCTCCTTGAAGAACCGGATTTATTGATCGAGGAACTAAAACCTTTTGGATTAAATAAAACCATAATTCTTGAAAAAATCAGCTTATTTGAGGAAGAACCATTAACAATTGATCCCTCCATTTTCCAATCTCAGGAAAGGTTTCATGATTCAACCTTCAGAATTCTTGATGCAGCAGCAAATCGGGTAAGGGAAGGGCTAAGGGTTGTGGAAGATTATTGTAGATTCGAATTAAATCATGCCAATCTTTGTTCAAATATTAAGCACCTACGACACGACTTTCGCGAAAGCCTTCGATGGATTGACCCAAATCATCTTATTTCAAATCGCTCTACTGAAACAGATATAGGTAAAGATATTCACACAGAAGCAGAATTTAGCCGTCCCAACGCAAGAGAAACCGCTGTTGCAAATTTAAAGAGGGTTCAAGAATCTTTGCGAAGCCTGGAGGAGTACGGAAAACAACAATCCAAGGATTTTGCCTGGGATATTTCAAAAATTCGCTATCGTTCCTATGAATTTGAACAACAATTTATGCATGTGACTTCTATTTTAGAAAAACTCAAATTCATAAAAATTTACGCGCTATTAAGTGTGTACCAATTAGGGGAAAAATTTCACAAACGACTTCATCAGCTTCTTGAAAGCGGAATCGACATGGTTCAGCTACGCCTCAAGAATATTTCCGATAAACAACTGTACCAATATGCAGAACTAGCCAAAAGGATTCTTGATCCAATTGGAATCCCTCTAATTATCAATGATAGGACTGACATATGCGTTGCCATAGATGCTGACGGTGTGCATTTGGGGCAGGATGACATCCCAGCATCGGTTGCCCGCAGTATCATTGGCAGTAATAAAATACTGGGTGTAAGCACACATAATTTGAAACAATTCAACGAAGCTGAGCAATCAGGATTGGTTGACTATGCTGGAGTTGGCCCGACCTTCCCAACCCAAACAAAGAAGTTCGATACATTACCGGGCACGGAATTAATTGAGCAAATACCAAAAGAAACACCCTTGCCCTGGTTTGCCATCGGAGGAATAAACAGGAAAAACATCCATACGATTGCATCTATGGGCGTGAAACGAGTTGCTATTAGTTCGGGAATATTTCAGGCTGAAATCCCATTAGCATCCTTG
>JBEGQX010000091.1:0-10601 GCA_041180805.1 Planctomycetota bacterium | reverse complement strand
ATTTCAAATTCTATGGAGGCGGTCATTAAAGCCTGCTTAAAATTTAGCAGATTTGCCTTTTCAATCGTCAATGCTTTGGGACCCAGCCTGCTTGATATCCATTTAGAGGTATCAGGCCATTGCATGATTCCATCCGCCATCAATTCCGTGGGAATGTGAATTACCAGCATGGGTTCCAAAACAGGTTTATCTTCAGGGTGGTCAAGAAGCAAAACAATGGCAGCGCTTAAACCATGTCCCGCGCGAAGCATGAACCACTCTTCCAATGATTCACGGCTGTATCCCTGGGAAAGACCCCTTTTCAGGGATTCCGGGGTGATACGATGGGCGCGGTGTTGCTGGGTGGTCAAGGCTTCCTGAAAATCCGAAAATTTGGGAAGTTCCGTTTCCATCACCAGATCGGATTTGGTGATATCCACCATCAAAGTCACACCATCCGGATCCAGGAGAACGCATTTTTCTGGGGGAAGACCATAATCTCTGGTGGCAGTAAGCCGGTAGTTGCGAAAATCCACACCCTCTTCGGTTTTGGATATGGCAAACCTGTCAGACACCTTCAAAGCCGGCAGGCCACGGCTCAGGGCGGCATCCAAATCTTTTTCTGTTGGAAACTCCCAAAGGGTTCCACCGGTATAAATAGTGATGCGCTCGTGCTTGTTGGCCCAGGTCTTCAGGGAATCCAGCACTGCCTGCGGGGTAGACCGGGTACCGTGGCGTTCCAGGAAAGAACAAAGTTCCTCATAACGCCAGGAAGATTCCAGCGCAAAATAGATGGAATCCGGTTCCAGCAGCAACTGGCAAGCAGGACCAATGCTTCTCCAGGTGGCAATATGTGTCAAATCCGCCACGATGGCAGAGGTAAGCCCCTGCCGAAACGCAAGCACCTCGAGATTAGGCTGCACCAAAATGGTCTTTGGAAATTCCTGGTTGGCCGGTGGTACCTTTTCCAAGCCAAGAACTCTTCTTCCCAGTTCTGACAATCGAACAAGATGGTTTTTCTGCCCATCATTGGTCACTTCCAACATTCCCAACTGATAGACGATTCCCAGCAGGTATTTCTGTACCCAACCCTGGGCGACAGATGGACGAAGACTTTCATTGCCCTTCCAAAGAGGATGCCTGGCAAGCAACCAGGCTTCAAGGTGAGGAATGGACACCCAGGCATCTTTTTCAAGATTACCCAGCATAAGCACAGACATCATGCACACAGTCATGGCAGGGTTTGAGGCATCCTCAAGGGAATTTTTCACACCCTGAATCGGGTTCCAGTTTTTCTGGGAAACTAATTCTGCCCATAATTCCCCGACCGCATCTATCAACCCCTGCTTCCAGCTTTCCGGGAAACTGGCAAAAACATACTCTCCATCCGTGGCTTTCAATATTCCCAAACTAATGGCCAATTCGGCAAGCAATGGTCCCTGGTCTGGCAGGTCCGCAAAATAATCCGCTGGGGCTTGCGCAATCAGAGGATCTGTTTTCAGCCATTCCAAGTCACGCTTGAAGAAACCACCTTGCTGGTTTTTGCGAATCGGGTCCTTCCTGGACCGCTGAGTCATGGCGGCGATTCTCAATAAAAATTCGAACCCATCCGCCTTTCGTACCACAGCAAGTTTATCCACTTCCTGCAGTTCATCAGTTTCATTCAGCGGAAGCACGGTGGGCAACGCCAGGCTTACCTTGCTTGCCCGAACGGAAATCAGGGGATGGCAGTAAAGCTGGTAGCCTTCAGGTCCCGGGGTTCCAAGCCATTGCTCAAAGTTCTTGATGAACGGTTTCTTGCATGGTTTGGGAGGTGGTTCGCTGGATAGAGGATCCACAAAATCCGGATACAAAAGACCGCAGCCCAACAGTTCAAATACCGGGGCAACGCCATCCTCCGCACCCATCATCATGGATATTTCCACAAGCTGTGCGAGGGTCCAGCGATATTGCATGGCCCGGGATATCACCCCGAGCAGATTTCTGGCCGGATCATTTAATTCCTTGATACGGCGATCCACCAGAACCGTGTTTTCGAAAGTTTCCACACAGCGTTCGATGAGTTCTTCCACCGGCCACTGACTACGGGGACGCAGGAGTTTTTGAGCCACTTCACGCAGAAGTTTTTCATCATACCTGCCAAGGGTCAGGCGAGTTTTTTCTGTCCAAGGATTCCTGGTTTCTTCTGCCATATTCAGCGACCCAGCACTTGGGGCGTGTGACCCATCTTTTGCAATTCCTCAAGCACGGCTTCCAGGCGTCCTGTTCTAAGAAGCAGCACCCTGTCCGTAAGCCTGCCACAGATTTCCTGACCAAGTTTCTTGCGGGCAAGAATCTCCTCTGCCAGCACGGCATCTTCGGTAAGTATCAGGCAAACCCGGCGGTGAATCTTCACCGGTATCCTTGTGATTTGCGTTCTTGGATTGGAAATCAGCATAAAGTTTTATCTCTGGTCATTCCCTGGCGGCGCACTGGGCTTTTTCAAGAATCTCGGTTCCATCCACCACGGTATAACTGTAGCCCTGTTCAGTCAGAAACATCTGCCTGTGGTGGGCAAAATCCTGTTCCCGGGTGTCCCGGGTTACCAGCGTGTAAAAGTGAGCCGTGTCCCCGGATGGCTTGGGCCTCAGAATTCTTCCCAATCTTTGGGCTTCTTCCTGACGGGAACCAAATGTGCCCGACACCTGGATCAGCACATTGGCATCGGGAAGATCGATGGCAAAGTTGCCCACTTTGGAAAGGATCAGCTTGCGAATCTCGCCCTTGCGAAACTTGGCGTATAAATCCTCCCGTTCGTCCTGGGGGGTCTGGCCGGTAATAATGGGAATGTCAAAACGTTTCTTAAGCTGGCGCAGTTGCTTCAGGTACTGGCCGATAATAATAACCCGGCTTTCCGGGTAATGGGCCAGAAGCGCCTCCACCACATCTTCTTTTGCAGTATTCTCGCTTGCCAGCCTGTATTTGTTGCGCCATTCAGCAACCGCATACTCCATGCGGTGGTCTTCCTGCAACCCGATGCGAACTTCAGTACAGGAAGCTTCCGCGATCCAACCCTTGGTTTCCAATTCACGCCAGGGCACATCATACTTCTTGGGTCCGATCAAACTAAAAACATCCGCTTCTCTGCCGTCTTCGCGCACCAGGGTGGCAGTAAGCCCCAAACGCCTTCTTGCCTGGATTTGCGCTGTCACGCGGAACACTGGCGCAGGCAACAAGTGCACCTCGTCATAGACGATCAAGCCCCAGTCCTTGCTGTCAAACAACTTGAAATGTGGGAACTCATCCGACTTTTCAGAGCGATAGGTCAAAATCTGGTAGGTGGCGATGGTAACCGGGGCGATCTCCTTGGATTCTCCGGTGTACTCCGCAATCGTTTCCGGGGCAAGGTCGGTCTTGTCGAGTATTTCCCGGTGCCATTGCTTTACCGCGGTAATGCCGGTGGTAAGCACCAGTGTGTTCTTTTTAAGCATGCTCATGGCAACAATGCCAACGATAGTTTTTCCCGCACCGCAAGGCAGAACAATGACACCGCTGCCCCCACGCACATCCCCACCCGCGTGAAAAACCTCGCATGCCTCGCGCTGGTAATCCCGCACATTAAACGGAACCCCGGAACTGCATACTGTCCTTAGCCCGATCTCCAGGCCGGCACCCTCTGTGTAACCTGCAAGATCCTCAGCGGGGTAACCAACTGTGATCAGTGCCTGCTTAAGAACCCCGCGAAAAGCAGGGTCCACCAGGTAACTAGTCTTGCCTATTCGGTTCTTCAGGTATTCCTTCAGTTTGGGCTGCCTGGATAACTCCTCCAAAAGAGGAATATCCTTGCACACCAACATCAATTTGTTGGCGCCAGTCTTTTCATCTTTCTCTTCTGATCGTTCAAGCCTGACTCTACCATAACGACTGACAAGTTCAGCGATGTCTGTTGTCAGGTTTGTGGGCAAAGGAAACTTGGAATATGTGGAAAGAACATCAATCATCGACTTTGCCGTGTGACCGGCGGCAGCCGCATTCCAAAGCGAAAGCGGTGTCAGACGATATGTGTGGATATGCTCCGGACTTTTTTCAAGCTCTGCGAAAGGTGCAAGCGCGTCACGAGCCTTGGCGTACTTGGGATTATCCACTTCCACAAGAACAGAGCGATCACCCTGAACAATCAGGGGATTGGTTGGGTCGTATGTCATTCCTTTGAACCATCCATCCGAACAATTCCCAAGTAGATCATTTTTCCGAGATCCCGCAGTTTAAAGGCTACTGATACCCTTATGCAAGGGAAACAGAGACAGATTTCCAGAACGCCCTAAAATCTTCACAAATTCGCATCATTTTGGCACCTTTGGTTCCTACTTTCACCAGACTTCGCATTAAGAACCCTCTTTTCGTCATAATCATGATAGTCCTGTGCCTGGATTTTCATTTCATGGCCCGCTCTAAATGGCAACCTTAAGGACACGAGGTATATTTTTCTAACACATCATCTGGCTCTGAAAATACAGGGAAACACATCATGAATGCCCTCATTCTTGCCGCGGAAGGTTTCGAGGACCTTGAACTCTTCTACCCAATCATGCGATTTCAGGAAGAAGATTTTGAAATACAAATCGCTTCAGAGACTACAGAAGCGATTACCGGCCAGCATGGTTACAAGGTTTTCCCAGACATTACCCTGGCTGACATTCGAGAACCGGCTTGGGATATGGTTATCATCCCCAGTGCTGCTCACATGGAAAAGTTTGCCTCGCTACCAATTACCAAAGAAATTCTGCGCGATTTCATGGAACTTGATCGAAGAGTAATCTGCATCGGCAACGGGCTTCAGGCATTAGCCATGGCCAGGGTTCTTAAGGACCGCATGGTTACCACACCCAAAGGCATGAAAACATCATTAGCCCATTCAAAGGCCATCTTGCGCGATGAAGCCATTCTCTTTGATGGCAACTTGGTAAGTTGCCAAAGCTCACGGTTTCTGCCGGAACTGGTTGGCCAATTGCTTGCATCGATGGGTCTCAAGGTCTGATGGTTCTTTCATGAACCAGAATCTTTTCTGATTGCTGGTGCCAGCCTGCCCTGTAATACAACTTGACGCTAATTTCGCCAGTATCGTTTGGAACCACCCACCGATATTCCCTTGGTTTTTCCGGCTCTAGCCGGTTGTCCACCGGTTCTTGCATAGCCCTCCAAAATGGAACCAGTTGGTTTCCCTCTTCGTTCAGGTTTGGTCTGCCAAGACAAACCCCTGTGCGCCCGCGAAGATTTTCATCCATCCAAAGGGGCAGTAATGGTCCTTGAATTAAAGTACTTCTTGATTCTCGACTGGATGTTTCCAACAGGATCAAAAGATGATGATCCACATGACCTGTGGGCACTTTGTGACCAACATCCCGCGCAAGAAGATGAATACGGATTTCCTTTTGATGATTGGCGACCTCAGCCACCGAAACAGAAAGAGTCATGCATTTACGAAGCATGGAAAGCTTGCCACCGGGCATGAGATCATGCGATGCAAGGGAATCCGGATGCCGTTCGATTCCCCCCTTGCTAGGCGCAATATTTCTAGTTTTGCCATCCGGTTTCATGTGACAGCTTTGGCAACTGTCGCCCTTGGCGAACGATGGACTTGCCTTCCATTCAGAAAAAGTGGTGTAAACCTTCTGGCCAAAAATCGTGCCTTCATGGCAACTGGCACAAAAAACACTCTGGTGAAATACCGGTGCGTAGGCATTATCCCCTCTCACCGCATCCGCCAAGCCACCAAAAAACACCTGCCCGTTGCCTTGCGAGGGTCTTTGCAACACAAACATATCGCGCCCATGGGTAAGCCCGGGGTCACGATCCTTGATTCCACTCACTTTGTGACAAAAATCGCATTCAATTCCCTGAAAACGCGACTCTTTCAAAAGTGTCGCATCTTCCAAGGCAGGGTCTTCGGGCCCCAACTGCGGGGCATGACATGCAACACACACCGTGCGACCCTCCGGGTAATCATGCCAAAGGCTCCATTCCTTGTGTTCAGACTTGTACATGCGAAGAAAACCTGATTGTTTCCAACCGTTTGCGTGGGCGCCTCGCTGCCACTGCTCCACAATGCCCTGGTGACATTCCAGGCAATTACCCTTTCCTTGTGATGATGAAACCCATTCATAATCTGGATTATCCTTCCCAATCTTGCGGAGATTCCAATAAAAATGATCCGGCTTTACCAAGATTTGATCGATGAAGTAACCAGGCGCGCTTGCACCAACCTGACTGCCAACTAGATTTTTAGGGAGGGTGATTATCCCTGATTGGTTTGCCGGATAAACTGTGGAAGAAAATACCACCTGCCCATTCAAGATGGGTAGGCCTTCGTGCATAAGCTTGGCCTGAATCCATTCAGGCTTGTTGAGAAGAAAGGCAATAAAAGTAAAACTAAATCCAAGAAACAAGACCAACCCAATAGGCAGGATGATCTTTTTCATGACTTCAAGAGTGAGCCCAGTGCGTGTGCGGAAGTTTTGGCCGCGTGAAGAATAGATTGTTTCCAATTCAAATCTGCAGGGCTGGTGGGAAACAGAACTCCCCTGGAACTATTGACGATGGCTCCAAGGCCGTCTTCCCTAAATGATGGACGAACCTCGTCAACTCCGCCCCCCTGGGCACCATAACCGGGCACAAGGAACCATAGCTGGGGAAATTCTTCCCGAAGGGCACGGGCTTCAGCGGGATAAGTGGCTCCCACCACAGCACCGGCATCTCCCAAACCGCACTCACCCAAATGACCGTCGTTCCATTTCGCCAGGGCACGCGCCACATGATGGTAGACTGGCTTGCCTTCACAAATAAGATCCTGAAAAAGTTTAGCCCCGGGGTTGCTGGTGCGAACCAGAACAAACAACCCGCCATTCCTGGTTCTGGCAGCCTTTAGAAAAGGCTCCACAGCATCCTGTCCCAGGTAGGGGTTGATGGTCATGGAATCTGCAGGCCAGCCCGCCTGATCATAAGTTCCAGAAGCTGGCCCAAAAATTGCCTCGGCATAGGCGGTGGCGGTAGTGGAGATATCCCCACGCTTGTTATCCATGATGGTAATCAAGCCAAGCTCTTTCGCCCGCAAAAGAATTTTTCGCAAGGCTACCATCCCGTGTGGGCCCAGTTGCTCAAAGAAGGCGCTTTGCGGTTTCACCACGCCAACAATCGGTGCAACAATATCAAGCACTTCCAGGCTAAACTCTTCAAACGCCTTTGCGATGCCTTCGGTCCCCTGATTGCCATGGCGGTCACGAAGTTCTTTTGGAAGGCTTTCCCAACGAGGATCCAAGCCCACGCACAGGGGGGTTTGCTTCTTTCTGATGATCTCCGCAAGACAGTCTGCAAAATGCATGGTTATTTCCTGGCTAATGGGCCTGGCATGCCGGAGGAGCCGAATCTCCAGGCAAGAGTGTTGTCCACGGCCTGCTTTAAAAGGGTTTTGGGTTCCCATCCAAGATCGGCTTTTGCCCTTTGAATGGAAAACTGATTACTGCGCAACATCAGGGCTACCGAGTAGCGGGTGATATGTGGTGGTCTTCCCAGCAAGGTAGTCTTGCCGATCAGCTCTGCCATGTATCCGGCGATGTAAGCCATATTGATACCATAGCTTTTCTTGACCCGGGGAAAGCCAAGGCTATCCGCGAGGTAGCCTAGAAACTCTTTCTGGGTTAACTCGCCGGGGTTACTGATGTTGTAAGCCTTACCGACTGATTTATCCGAGGCTCCCGCACGCACAACGGCATCGGCGACATCCCCTGCATAAAGCACATTCAGCTTGTTCGAACCATCGCCGACCTGGGCAATTTTGCCATTCCCAAAGGCAGCCAGAACCCTGGGTAAAGTGGTTCTATCTCTTGGGCCAAAAAACCATGTCGGACGAAGAATGGTCACTTCACGGTCGTACTGGTTCCACAGTTCCTCGGTACGCAGTTTGGCGCGAATGTAATTATCCGCTTTCCAAAGCCTCTGCCCCGTGGGCATGGTTTCATCAATCGGGAAGCTGGAGGCCAAAGGGTGACCATACACCGTGATGGAACTCACATGAACCACACGGCGAATTCTTTGCCTGCGACTGGCTGCCAAAAGAGATTCCACGGGATGGATGATGTTATCTAGAAACTGTTGCCATGGCCCCCATTCCCCAACCTTGGCAGCGGTATGATAGATGGTATCCGCTCCACTCAGGGCATCGTCCAGAAACGCTGAATCCAATAGGCTGCCTCTACGAATCTCAACCTTCTGCGCTTCCAGAAAACTGGCATCACTTTCTTGCCGGATCAAGGCACGAACTGGTTTGCCCTGGCGAACTAATTGTTCCACCACATGGCTTCCCAACAATCCGGTGGCCCCTGTGACAATGTTCAAGCAACAATCCCCCGAAAGGACACATCATGCAAATATTATCAATTGTATGGTTTTGAACGATTCTGATTACTAGGGCAACTGTAATGCCTGCCTTGGGCAGAGAATTTAAGGCAATTAGGGTTCTACTCTGTGAGAAGGAGTATCTTTTGGTTTAAATTTAACAAATGGATATTATTTCACTTCAAACAACAGGCATGATTGCATCATGAAAAGAACCATAGCTGGAAAGCGGATGTTGATTACCGGAGCCTCCCGCGGAATGGGAGCAGAACTGGCCCGGTTGGCAGCCAAAGAAAAAGCCCGGCTGGCACTTGTGGCTCGCGGGGCAGATGAACTGGAAAACCTGGCCGAGGAATTGAGATCCCAGGGTGCAGAGGTTCATGTGTTCCCTACCGATATCACCTGCGAGGAAGAAAGGGAGAACCTTTTCAGGCGTATTGGCGAGGTATTCCATGAACTGGATATTCTCGTGAACAACGCTGGCGCGGGTTCCTGGAACCACTTTGTGGATGGCAACGAGGAAGTCGTCCGCAACCTGATGGAGATCAACTTTTTTGCCCCGGCGGAAATGATTCGCAAAGCAATTCCGATGTTGGAACTTGGCAACCAGCCTGCAATCGTGAATGTTGCATCGATGACAGGGCGCCGAGCCATGCCATCTTGGACGGAGTATTCCGCCAGCAAACATGCCCTGGTTGGTTTGACCGAGGCTCTCAGGGGGGAAATGACCCGCTTTGGGATTGATGTTCTGCTGATTCTTCCGGGCCTTACCATAACACCTTTCTGGGAAAACCTTACCATGAAAACAGGCAGGGCTGATCTGGGTGTGGAAAAGGGTATGCAACCCATCGATGCAGCCAAAGGCATTCTGAATGCGATCAAGAAAAACTCAACGGAGACAGTTCTTGGATGGGATGCGAAGTGGATGCTTCGAATCAACACATTCTTCCCAAGGCTGGTAAATTATCTTTTGTCACGAAGGGTAAAACAACTTTACGCAAAGGCGTAGCCTGTTCCCGTGGAATGGGAATTGGGATATTTAGTTTTGCTAGAATATGAGTTTGCCTCAGGAGGAACGGGAATATGTGTGGCATAGCCGGCGTGGTTGACCTTTCAGGAAAAAGAAGCCCTTCACCAAATATCATTCGAAACATGGCGCAGGCCATATTTCATCGCGGCCCCGATGAGGATGGCTATCTTGAGGTTCCAGGCCTTGCCTTCACCAACCGCCGACTGAGCATCGTTGGCCTGGCAGATGGGAAGCAACCCATCTTCAATGAAGACCGGACCATTGCCACTGTTTTTAATGGTGAATTCTTTGACTACCCCGAAATCAAGCAGAAGCTTGAATCGAAAGGGCATCGCTTTGCCACCCACTGCGATACCGAGTTGATTCCACATCTGTACGAAGACCATCAGGAAGGGATGCTCGACACGCTTGAAGGACAATTTGGAATAGCTGTCTGGGACAGTAAGCGCCGGAGAATCATCCTTGCGCGGGATCGTATGGGCATTTGTCCGCTTTACTACGCCAGGGTTCAGTACGATGGCACCGATTGGCTTTTGTTCGGTTCCGAGATAAAGGCCATCCTTGCATCCGGAATGATTGACGCAGCGCCAGACCTGCTTGGCATCAACAACCTGTTCACCTTTTTTGGTGTTCCTGGGCCTCGTAGTTGCTTCAAAGGCATCTACGCTTTGGAACCAGGACATTTCCTGGACATTCATCTTGGCGAAGAGGGTAAGTCACCTCGCATTGAGGACAAAACGTATTGGCAAATGAGCTTTCCCCAGTGGGGGCAGGAAAGAACCGGTCCCTCCTTCAAGGCACTGGTGGATGACTTTGAGAAGGAAATGCTCGCCGCGGTGGAAAAACGATTGCGTGCCGATGTGCCGGTGGTTTCGTATCTAAGCGGTGGCGTGGACTCCAGCCTTGTGGTCGCCATGGCATCAAAAATCCGTGGCAATCCGATTCCATCGTTCACAATCCGTATCAAGTCACCCCACCTCGATGAAACCAACGAAGCTAACATCGTTGCCCGGCATATTGGAACCACTCCAATTGTTGTGGATGTGGGCGCCGAGGAAGTATTGAACACCTACCCAGAATTGATTCGCGCTGCCGAGGCACCGGTGGTGGATACATCGTGCGCCGCACTTCTTATGCTGGCCCGCGAGGTACATAACCGTGGATTCAAGGTGGCGCTAACTGGCGAAGGTTCCGACGAATGGCTGGCGGGTTATCCGTGGCA
>JBEGQX010000090.1:0-3618 GCA_041180805.1 Planctomycetota bacterium | reverse complement strand
AAACAGGACTGGCCTCCGCCAGCCCCAGCAGCGCGTTGAACAGATGGGACTTACCTACACCAGTCCCACCCAATAGCGCCAACACCATGGGCCTGCCACCGGCCTCGGGTGTTTCCAGTTTTTGAATGGCCATCCGTAGACGGACATCCATGGAAAGTGCTTCAGACCACAAGGGAAACCGTGAACCAAGAAGCAAAATCCTGTCGATGCGATCCCTTAGGTTCTTTACCAGCGCAGTCTGGGTGTTCATGGATTTTGATCCCTTTGCAGCAGGCTTTTCAACTTCCGGACCGCTTGCTGAAACGGTTTCAGGGGCGCCTTGCGCAATGTTTCCAAGTGTGATTGCCAATCCCCCAGCAATGCTATCATCCAATTCTGGGCAAGATGCTGCCTTAATTCGCAGGCGCGTTGTTCATTCCAGCGTTCCTGCGCCTGATTGACCACGGCTTTCAAATGATACTCTTCCAAAAACTTGGCTCCCAACCCAATCGAAGTCAGGGCGCCACCTATCATACCGCCCATTCCCAAGTTTGCCAGAATGGATGTGAACGCCCCACCCGTTGTGCACAAATCGGCAACCAGCACAAGCATGCCACTTCCCATGGCTACCTCGGGAATCGTGGCCAGCAAGGCACACTTCATGCGATTCTCGGAAGCCCACTTTTCAAGTTCGCTTCTGGATTCTTTCTCCCAATCCAGCCCCGCCGGAGGCCAGACAGATTGTTGAAAAACAGCTCTAGCCTTGGAACAACGGGATGCGGAAAGCTCGCCTTCCACACCCGCCATACTTGGATTATCACCCCGCCACCGATTTTCCATCCACTCGATGGATTCCTGTATACGCTGTCTTTCCAGAGTTTCCCTGTCCACAATGTGCGCACTTTCGGAACTGCCCGGCTTGAACCAATCCAGAATCTTTTTGCCCGAGTTTCGCCAGGCAATGCCGGGGAACTCGAGGGGCTTGGTAACCACCTTCAACCACCATGCACGCCTTCTGCGCGATTCCTCGAGGATGATTTCCACGAGTCTGGGTGTTGGAAATTCATGGCATGCAACCTTGCTGGCACAGTCTGAGAGATCTTTGAGGAATTTTCGCTCCTTTAGTTCATTCGCTGCGAGCTCGGCCTGAAACTTTTCCAAAACCATTTCCGAGGAATGCACAGCCTGCCGGGCTGGCTCCATCAAGCCCGAAAGAATGATGGCCTCTGCCTTCAGGCCGCGCAGCAGCGATTCAAACGGTGGAGACTCATTGTTCAAAGGCTGAACATCGGATAATTTCGGGGAATTTGTTCGCGGGCTGTAATATACCGGTGATTGTTCCAGAAATTGCGCCAGGGACTTTCCATCCGAACGATTTTGCGAAAAACCCTCAAACCGGCTGGTAACTTTTGTCAGGAGGTCTTTCCAAATCTGGATCGCGTTTTCCTTTTCGGTCATAGTGAGCACATACGCCAGATATGCCGACTTGGAACAGCAGCGCATCAACTCGCGAACCACTTTTTCGTCCGAGTAGCCATTATCGTACACGATGAAAATCACCACCTGCGAACGCTCGAGAATCTTCTCGGCTTTATCCCAGTTGGTTGTCTCCACCGTGTTAAAGTCAGGCACATCTACCAACACTAAATCCACAGGAGCATTGGACTGGTTCGCATAACTGGCAAAAAGAATCTGACCGGGGCCCGAGGGAGAGCGTATCTGCGCGGGGGACTCCAAAGGCAGCGGGGCATGCATGGGAAACAAATCACCAACCACCAAATTGCTGCAAAGTGCCTCGGGCACTGCCGCGGCACAAGCCATGGAACATGGGCGAATGGCGCCTCCCGCTGGCACTTCGACCCCGGTAAGATTTTTAAAAATGGTGCTTTTTCCGGAACCACTGGGTCCGTACAAAGTCGCCACCATGACTGGTGATTTTAAGCGATTATAAGAACTGAACCTTGCATCCAGATCCGCCCACCCCTGGACAGAGCTTGGATTTAATCGGATTGAGTCAAAAAAGATTGCTCCCTGCCGCATGAAAGCCGCCAAGGTTTCAATTGCAAAGTGCCAGCGGGAAAAATTTGAATCCTCTTTCATCCAAATATTTTATCAACCAGCATTTGCATTCAAATGGCTATTCCCCAAGTCCTTCCAAATAAGCGGAGTATTCATTTGATAATTTTTGAATTGCTAATGACAATGAGATTCCAAGAAATGCGGTTATTTCCAGGGATTGGCGCGAGGTTTTTTGATATGCGATTTACAATTATTGCCATCATTACCTTTTTCATTCCTTGTTTGGTGACCGGGGCTGAACCCGGTTCTGGAAAACCAAATGTTTTATTCATTGCAATTGATGACCAGAATGACTGGATTGGTTGCCTGCATGGGCACCCTCAGGTAAAGACTCCCCATATCGACCGGCTTGCCAGAATGGGAACCCTGTTTACCAACGCTCACTGTCAGGCGCCACTATGCAATCCATCCCGAACAAGCATACTCTTTGGAAAGCGCCCCACTTCCACAGGGGTTTACGGATTGGTTCCCGGGCCTCGCTCTGCCCCTGTTCTTGCCAATGCCAAAAGTCTGACCCAGGCCTTCATGGAAAATGGCTACGAAACTTATGTGGGGGGAAAGATTTACCACGATGGCTCCATTCCCCCCAAGGCACGGGAACAAGAATGCAAAACATGGGGTCCTGCACCTGGAATGCCAAAGCCGCCTAAACCTTTCGTGGTAACCCCGGGCAAGCACCCAGCCATGGATTGGGGTGTATTCCCCAAAGACGATTCCGAACAGGCAGACTGGAAGATTGCAACGTGGGGCTGCGATATCCTTTCCAACAAACACGAAAAACCATGGTTTTTGGGAGTGGGTTTCAGGCTACCTCATGTGCCCTGTTATGCTTCGCAAAAATGGTTTGACCTATACCCCAAAGAGGTTGCATTGCCGCCGGTCAAGGAAGACGAAAGGGCTGACACCCCGGAATTTTCCTGGTACCTGCATTGGAAATTACCAGAACCACGGCTTTCCTGGCTTAAGAGGGAAAACCAGTGGCAACCTCTTGTAAAAAGTTACCTGGCAAGCATCAGCTTCATGGATAGCCAGGTTGGCAGGCTGTTGGACACGCTAGAAGCAAAAGGGTTATCCCAAAACACGATTGTGGTTCTTTGGTCGGATCATGGCTGGCATCTGGGAGAAAAAGGAATCACCGGCAAGAACTCCCTATGGGAAAGGTCCACAAGGGTACCACTGATATTTTCCGGTCCAGGAATCACCAAGGATGCCAAATGCAACCGCCCTGCGGAATTATTGGATATGTTCCCCACCCTGGTTCAATTATGTTCCCTAAAATCCGTCGCGGGGTTGGAAGGCCACGACCTTTCCCCGCTTTTGAAGAACTCCTCTGCTGCAAGGGAATGGCCTGCCATAACCAGCCACAATCAGGGCAACCATGCAGTCCGCTCGGAACGCTGGCGCTACATTCGTTATGCAGATGGCTCCGAGGAACTTTATGACCATTGCGAAGATCCCAACGAATGGAAAAACCTTGCGAAGGATCCCGCATTCAAATCCATTGTGGCAGAGCATGCCAAGTGGCTACCCAAGGTAGATCTTCCACCCATTGCCAATAGT
>JBEGQX010000089.1:0-22202 GCA_041180805.1 Planctomycetota bacterium | reverse complement strand
TTTCCGCCAATACCTGAATGCAGACGGATGGCAGCAGGAAAGATATCCGGAAAATGATTTTTTCAATTTACCCGCCACACAAGTCCTTAATAAAGATGGCACTCCACTGATCATTGGTGTGTCATTCCCTGGCAGGCATGTATTGATTCGTGTTTGGAAAGTTCAGGTTGGGAGAGTACCTTTACTGCTTTTGGATGCAAACATTCCAGCCAATTCACCGGAAGACAGGGAAATTACAGCGAGGCTGTATGGTGGTAATACCGACACCCGCATCCAACAGGAAATCATTCTTGGCATGGGTGGCACCAAAGTTCTTCACGCCCTTGGAATAGACCCAACTGTCTGCCACATGAATGAAGGTCACAGCGCGTTCTGTGGGTTGGAGAGAATTCGCTGCTTCATGGAAGAACAGAAAATTGATTTTCAAAAAGCTCGTGAAGCGGTTGCTGCTGGAACAGTTTTCACCACCCACACTCCGGTGCCAGCGGGTAACGACCGTTTCGCACCTAGCCAGATTGAACACTATTTTCAAGAAACCATGTCAGCGCTTGGCCTTGGCGCTGACGAATTCCTCGGCCTTGGAAGAGAAAACCCTTCTGACGAAAACGAACCTTTCTGCATGACTATTCTTGCAGTTCGCTTGGCAAATGTCTCCAATGGCGTCAGCAAGCTTCATGGAGAAGTGTCCAGAAAGATGTGGAACAATATCTGGGCGGGGCTCATTTCAGAAAAAGAAGTTCCCATCACTTCGATCACCAATGGGGTGCATACCAGCACCTGGGCATCTCCTGAAATGTCCCAACTTTTTGATCGATACATGGGGGCAGGCTGGACTAACAAACCCCAGGATGACCAACTTTGGAAAAGGGTAAATTCAATTCCGGATGCGGAAATTTGGAGAACCCACGAACGCCGCAGGGAAAGTTTGGTGGCTTTCGCTCGCAAGCGCCTTAAGCAGCAGCTTAAAAACAGGGGTGCAACACCTGCGGAAATCAACAGAGCGGATGAAGTTTTAGACCCTGAAGCCTTGACTATTGGGTTTGCAAGGCGTTTTGCCACCTACAAACGCGGATCACTGATTTTCCGCCAAGTGGAAAGACTAGCGGCACTTGTAAACAACAAAGAAAAACCAGTTCAACTGGTTTTTGCCGGTAAAGCACACCCTCAAGACCACGGTGGCAAGGAACTTATTGCGGAAATTCTTCACATGGCCAAACGCGCCGAATTCAGGCATCGCGTGGTTTTCATTGAAGATTACGACATGAATGTGGCCAGGCAATTAGTACAGGGTGTGGATGTATGGCTGAACAATCCAAGAAGACCCCTTGAAGCCTCTGGTACCAGCGGCATGAAAGTAGCCGTGAATGGCGGGCTTAATATGAGTATTTTGGACGGCTGGTGGTGTGAAGGCTTCAACGGCCAAAATGGATGGGCTATTGGTGCAGGCGAAGAATACTCGGACCTTGCATATCAAGACGAAGTGGAAAGCCGTGCCATTTACGACCTTCTTGAACAGGAAGTAGTGCCATTATTCTACAACAGGGGCACGGATGGTCTTCCCAGGGGCTGGATCAAGATGATGAAAAATGCCATCTCCACGCTTGCGCCTGTTTATTCAACCTCAAGAATGGTAGCCGAATACTCAAAGGTTTGCTATCTGCCATCTTCACAGCGATTTACAAAATTGTGCAGTGACAATTACAAATCTGCTGGCGACTTGGCAACCTGGCGCTCCAAGGTACTTTCCAACTGGTCGAACATACACATCGAGGAAACAACCTCCCCTTCGAAGGATCCCTTCAAAGTTGGATCATCCTTGAAAGTTCAAGCCAGGGTGCATCTTGGCGATCTTTCCACAAACGATGTCGAGGTACAGATTTATCACGGCCCTCTGGATTCCCATTGGAATATCCAGAACATCCATACTTTACCAATGAAAGTGGTAAGGGAAGATTCGGTGAAAAACTGGATCTACGAAGGAGAAATTTCCTGCATATCCAGCGGTCAGCATGGATACAAAATCCGTGTTTTACCGAGACATCAGGATTTGGGAAATCCCTTTGAGCCAGGCCTGATTCACTGGGCTTAATTAAATATCGCGGCGGGCAAACCAGCCCATGCCCACCAGGGATACGCCCCCGGAAATTCCAAAGGCCCACGCAAAAAGCCTTAGGAGATTCTTGGGGTCGTATTCCCCTTGAATCATGTGAGGTAAAGCCTGGAGGGTTACTTCCGGCGAAAGGTGTACATGGGGAAAATAACTCAGGCCCAAAGTTACCCCCAAAAGCAGCAACCACACACTGACAATGCTTATAGCGGTACTGTTAAATATTGCACTCACAGTGACACAACAGGAAACAACGGTTACCAAAAGTGCGCAAATCGCAGTTAGGGCAACTGCACTTCCCAGCAAAGAAAGATCCTCGTGCAGAAAAAACCTGCAACCAATAATAGTTGCTATTCCCAAAAACAGGAATGTGCCAAGAACCGTCACAATTCTTGCATGAAGTTTACCCAGGAAATATTGGTACCTGCTGATTCCCCGGCTTAAAACTGAATCTGCAAGGGTTCCGCGCTCCGAGGAAATACATCCAGCGGTTAAAACCACAACAAGGGTGAAACAACCCAAAATTGTGTAACGCATGGTTTGAAGCATAAAAGCTGAGCCAGGCTGAATAATACCAGCCTCCTTGTAAGCCCCAACCTTGTAGGTGAAAAATCCAGCCAAAACCATTAAGGATATCACCAACCATGCCCTGTAGGCCCATGTATGAATGGTCTGGTGCATGTCGGCTTGAAAAACAGCCCAATAAGGAAGCCACTTGCGATACTGCAGTTCAGGTGTGGAACTCATTTCAATCTCCCGCAGCAATCACAGTTAAGCCGCTTCCTGCTTGTAAATTCGTGCAAATCCCCTGGATTCTTCCTGTTCCACCAGATCTAGAAAAGCCTCTTCTGTTTGCTGGCCAATACTTTTGATACCAACCAGATTCACTTTGCCATCGCTTAGTGTCATGAAGAGATTTGCCAGGGCCGTGGATGCAACCACATCATCATTAAGAAAAACTTCCATCTTCCTTTGCTTGACATTAACAGCTTTGAATTCGCTCAAAGATTTTATGGTCGCAGCTACACGAGAGATAGACTTTTGATCAGCCTCCAGATCAAGCTCAAAATGATTTTTTCTGATTCTTCCCTTAAGATCCTGCAAAGGTCCGGAATAAATAAGCTGGCCATGGCTTAATACCGCGGCATGATTGCAAACTTCGTCTATATCGCTAAGGTTATGGCTTGAGACGATCAAGGTTTTTTCCCTGGCCAAAGTCTTAATTAAATCCAGCATGCTTCTACGAGCTTCGGGGTCCAACCCGTGGGTGGGTTCATCCCAAATAAGCAGATCCGGTTCGTTAATAAGACTTGCAGCAACCGCAAGTCTGGCGGTCATTCCATTTGAAAAACCTGAAATCAAGTTCCCGGAGGCACCAAGTAAGTCCACTGCCCTGATCAAGGAAGCCAATCTTGGTTTTCGAACATCTTGTGGCAACCCAAACAATCTGGCCATGTAATCCAGATAGGTAATTGGTGTCATTCCTTTGGGAAATTGAGGGTTTGTTGGTATGTAACCGATTCGCCTGCGAAGTTCCGCACTATTAGGGGTCATGGTTTTCCCAAAAACCTTCACCCAACCGGCAGAGGGTCTGTGTAACCCTATGATCATACGAATTAAAGTGGTCTTTCCCGCACCATTGGAACCTAACAACCCAAGTACGGTACCTGGCTCGATCCGCAACGAAACATCGTTGAGAGCAATTTGCTTGTTTTGGTAGATCTTGGTCAGTTTGAATGACTCAATGACAAGATCGTTTGCCTGCCCTGCGGCCAATGGAATACTCCGTGTGCGAGAGTGCGGAATCCCCATGGAAACCTGAAGCAACACATCCCGTCATTAATAAATCGCCACAATGGCCAAGAAAGTTTAAAAGAACTATTTTGTAAAAACCGTGATTCTCGCAAAAACAGCCCAGATTACCCAAAATCAACTGTTTTTGGGGTTTTCAAACCTGCTTTCGTTTTTTATAAGGGCCGGATTAAATAATGAAATCCAAGGCAGGGGTTTTACATTCATGCGCAAAATTGCAGTCCTAAATCAAAAAGGTGGTGTTGGAAAAACGACCACCGCTGTGAACCTAGCTTCTGCCTTGGCAAGAAAGGGTCAAAAAGTTTGCCTGATTGACTTGGACCCACAAGCACATGCAACAGCCCATCTATGCGCTTCTTCTGTAAATTGCTCGATTTACGAAATCCTTGTCCAATCAAAACCCTTGAAGTCCGCAATGGTGGAAGTCGCTGAAAATCTGACACTAATTCCATCAGATATTAATCTGGCTGCCGCCGAAGTTGAACTGGCTGGGATGGTCGGAAGAGAACTTTTGCTAAGGGATGCGCTGCAAAACGATTCAATGGAAATCGATTGTTGTATTATGGACTGCCCACCTTCATTGGGGGTCCTAACTTTAAATGCCTTATCATGCGTATCAGAAGTCCTTATCCCATTGCAACCGCACTACTTTGCGCTTCATGGCTTGGGAAAGCTTCTGGAAACCACTCAATTGGTGGCCAAGAGATTGAACTCCTGCCTGAAAGTCTCAGGGGTTGTGCTGACCATGTTTGAACCAAACACCAAGCTTTCCCAGGAAGTAGTTTCGGATCTTCAGGCATTCCTTGAGAAAAGCAAACACATCAAAACACCCTGGTGCGAGGCAAAAATATTCTCGACCAAAATCCGAAGAAATATCAAGCTTGCCGAATGCCCAAGCTTTGCAAAATCCATCTTTGAATATGAACCCAACTGCAATGGCGCGGAAGACTACCTGAGGCTGGCGGAGGAATTCCTTACCGTCCCCGCGAAGGGATATTTTGCAGACCTTCCACCAGAGCAGATTCCAACAACCCAGGAAAAAACCTCCCCTATTTTCAAATCCGCTGAAATCTCTTCCAAGGTTGCCTCTTGATCAACATCCATATTCTTGGACGCAAACGCTGGAAACTTCCGGAAGACAAAGTATTCCAGCGCGCATGCGCCATCGTTTTAAAAACCGAGGGATTTAAGCATGCTGAGATCAATCTCATCCTGATGAATGACCGTGAAATTCATGAAATCAATAAGAAATTTTTAAATCACGATGAACCAACTGATGTCATAACCTTCCCCCTGGACTCTCAAAAGGGAACCATGAATGGTGAGTTATATCTGGGAATCGGGGTGGCAAAACGAACCGCGGCCAAATTAAGGCACACACTGGAAACTGAACTGGTTCTGTACACTATTCATGGCACACTTCATCTTTGCGGATATGATGACCTTAAAGAAAGCCCGCGCAAAGAGATGCGCCGCAAGGAAAAATTTTACCTTGAGAAACTTGGTTACAAGAACATCTCACCCCAGGAATAATCCCCGAGGCTTGGTTGTCCCTCCAAAGTATTGAAGGTCTGGTTATCCGCACCGCAGACTGGAGTGAATCCAGTCGTATTGCAACTTTTTTCAGCAAAGAATCCGGCAAATTAAAAGGAATCGCAAAGGGTGGAAAGCGCATCAAGTCCCAATTTGACAATGGACTTG
Source organism: Planctomycetota bacterium (assembly GCA_041180805.1). Taxonomy (GTDB): domain Bacteria; phylum Planctomycetota; class Planctomycetia; order Gemmatales; family Gemmataceae; genus JBEGQX01. The sequence continues at coordinate 16,582 of JBEGQX010000089.1, read as the reverse complement.
ATTTGCTCTCGCAATGCCGATTGATCATCCTGCGCAAATCAACGGGTGGGCTGGATCTGATCACTGAAGCACAAGTGATCAACAAATTTTCCGGTATTACCAAATCAATTCACGCACTCCATGCCGCATACCACATTGCTGAATTACTTGATGTATGGACAGAAATAGATGACCCGCACCCCAATTTGTATGACGCATGCATCCAAACACTTGAAACACTGGGCAACCTCGGAAAGACACATCAAAACCAGGCAATCCAAATTCCCTTGATAAGCTCTTCGTTGATGTCGTTTGAAATGGCAACCTTGGAGGAATTGGGGGTAAAGCCAGAACTGGAGTTTTGCACCGAGTGCAAAAAACAGGCAGGCGAGTCAATAGTTTTCAGCCCGAGTGGAGGTGGGGTCAAATGTCGGCAATGCGCTTTGGACGATAGATCCTCATTTCGCACAACAATTGCCATTGTACAAACCCTGAAAAAACTATATCCAGCGCCCTCGGAAGGATTGTGTGCGTTGGAATTACCCATGCGAAAAGAACTCAGAAAACTTCTGAACAGATATGTGACTTTTCTGCTGGGCAAAAGATTGAAAGTCCAAAGCTATCTTGAATCGGGAGGCATTTGATGGCAGCAAGCAAGCGCCAACAAACCTGGAAAAACATGAAACACATGCTGGCAAGGCAGATTCCCGGTTTATTCCTAAGCATGGCAGCCACCGGTTGCGTTACAGATGGACTCGCTTATGTGGGTTTGCCAACCGCGCCACCTCTTCCCAAGGAAAGCATGGTTTTAAGGCCCGATGGTCCAGTACAAGAACAACCTCTGGACCCCAAAAGCCCCGAGGGAAGGCTGGCCGGCGCCAAGGAGTTTTTCCGTCTGAAAGAATATTCCAAAGCCGAGCGAATCTTCCATCGATTGTCTGATGACAAGAAAAATCCCCAGGTTGCGGAAGAAGCCACCTATTACGAAGCAGAATGCCTCAGGCTTCAAGGGCATTACCCAAGAGCCGCTGATACCTATGTGAAACTTTTGAAAAATTTCGAACGAACCGCCTACCGCGAACAGGCAGTTCAGCACATGTATGACATAGCCAATTACTGGCTGGATGACACCAGGGATCAAATGCGTGAAGCCCGCGAAGTAAAAGATGGCAAACGCTGGTTTATCACGCCCCGGTTCTTCTCATTGGACAAATCCAAGCCCTTCATGGATCGCGAGGGACGCGCGATTGAAAAACTGGAACAAGTTCGATGGAACGACATTAACGGCCCGCTGGCTGACAAAGCCTTGTTCCTCGCGGGCAGTGTGAAATTCTTTAACGAGGATTACAGGGAAGCCGATCATTTCTTTTCCCAAATTGTGGAAAGGCATAACACCAGTGAGCTTGCCCCCCAAGCAATAGAATTAGCGATCATCTCAAAACACATGAGCACAGGTGGGTCTGATTACGATGGCAGAAAGGTTGCTGAAGCCAGGCAAATGGTACATGCAGCGCTGCAAAATTTCCCCACGCTGGCAGAGAAAAAGAAAGACTTCCTGTCCCGTCAGCTATCAGGAATCACATTCCAGCAAGCAGAAAAGGATTACAAGCTTGCAGAGTTTTACAAACGCACAGGCCACCCAGGCAGCGCTTACTTTTATTACGAGATTGTAAAAAGAAGGTATCCGGGAACAAAATTTGCGGATGAAGCCACCAAGAGAATGGAAGAACTAAAGACCAAGGTTGTGGCCAAGGAAGGTTATTTGCCAGGTAGCCCAGACGCACCTGCGCATACAATTCGTCCTGAGATGGGCCCGGCGCCCAAGACAATCGACAAATCTGTTGAAGAGAATCCCGTTGTACCAACGATTCCTTCGCAACAAGGCTTGCCTCCGCACCCGGACGCCAAGCCTGCTGATCCAAAAAAACCCGCGGCTAACAACCCACCGTTAAATTAAGAGACTACAAAATGAAACCATCCAGGCCTTACACGGATTTTCTGAGTAAAGCTGGCTTCCTGTGCCTGATGCTGATCTGCGTACCCGCATGTATGCAGGATGGTCATTTAAATATCTTCCGCTACACCACCAAACCCAATTACGAAACAAATATCAGAACTGTAAGGGTTCCCATATTCCAAAATAACACCCTTACTCCGGGAGGTGGGGCTGGTTTAGGGATGGAAAACGAACTCACCATGGCGGTCATCCGGGAAATTGAATCCAAAACACCTTACAAAGTGGTCAATGGTAATGCACCGGCTGACACCGAACTGACCGGACGCATCATCAACTACTCAAAAAATGTCATCAATCGAAACCAACTAAACGAAATTCGTGAAGCTGAAACCAACCTGGCGGTTGAAATCATTTGGAAAGACCTGCGAACCGGAGAGATACTATCCAGGCCAAAGGCGGATTCCAACAAGGGAACCCCAATAGCATTGGGGGGATCACCTGTTGAACAACCCAACACTTCACCAGTAATTGTCACGTCATTAAGCAGTTTTATACCTGAACTTGGACAATCAATCACATCGGCCAGAAAATCGAATGTCGAAGTTCTTGCAACACAAATTGTGGCAATGATGGAAACCCCCTGGTAAAGGGAATAATTATGATTTGGAAGGCTGCAAACAAAACCTTGGACCTTTCAACAGGCCCCAAGGTTATGGGTATTTTAAATGTCACCCCAGACAGCTTCTCCGATGGCGGAAAATTCAATTCTGTTCAGGTGGCTATTGACCACGCTCTTCGCATGGAAGATCAAGGCGCAGCCATCATCGACATTGGAGGGGAATCAACCAGGCCGGGTGCAGAGCATGTCGATTGCGAAGAAGAAATCCGAAGGGTTGTTCCTGTGGTGAAAGCACTAGCGGAACGAACCTCGGTTATTTTGTCCATTGACACCACCAAAAGCGAAGTGGCGGAAGCATGTTTAAATCTCGGGGCACATGCGATCAACGACATTAGCGGCCTTACTTTTGATCCAAAAATGATGGATGTTGCAAGGAATAAAACATGTGGCTGGATGTTAATGCACATCCAGGGAACCCCGAAAACCATGCAAAAATCGCCAACATACACAGCAGTTGCAAAAGAGGTTACTGAATTCCTCCTTGGCAGAATGCAATTATTATTAAACAAGGGCGTTCAAGAAGACCAAATTGTCCTGGATCCCGGAATAGGGTTTGGCAAAACGCAAGAGCACAACATGGAACTATTGGCAAACTGGAAACCACTGAGGTTGCTGGGAAGACCCATTTGCCTGGGAGTTTCCAGAAAAAAATTTTTAGGCACACTTCTGGGCAGATCACCAGAGGAAAGGCTTGCCGGGACTCTTGGTGTTTTGGCATATTCATATCTGGCAGGAAGTGCGGATATATTTCGGGTGCACGATGTATTGCAAGCCAGAGATCTGCTCGAGACTGTCCATGCACTAAAAAGCTGGAACCCAGGACATTGCTAGTAGGAACTTAAAATTAAAGAGATGTGACTTTGTTTGATCGAATTATTCATACTTGGGAAATGGTCGATGCAAGGGCAATAGTTCAAATTGCCATCCTGGCTGTTTCGATCTTTTTCCTGCTACAGTTTTTGGGCAAAAGTCGGGGAATGGGAGTCGTAAGGGCTTTTGGTCTTGTGATTGTTGTCTTGTTCCTTGCGGCCCAAATTTTGGTGTCTTTATTTGACCTGACAGTTCTTGGCAGAATTTTGGATTATCTTCTTGCAACCATGCTTCTGGCCTTGCTTGTGATATTTCAACCAGAACTTCGCCGTGGACTTATGTGGCTGGGCCGTTACGGGCTTTTTCACGGTTGGGGCGCCAGCAGATCCCATGAAATTGCGGAAGCAATTTCGGATGCAGCAATAAACCTATCCTCCAAATACACAGGCGCTTTAATTGCCATAGAGCGCGAAGTTCCGCTTCAGGTGTTTTCCGAAACAGGAACCAAAATTGACGCGGAAATCAGTGCCGGCCTAATTCAATCCATATTCCAAAAGCAAAGCCCCCTTCATGATGGAGCCGTAATCATAAGGTCTGGGAGAATTGTTGCTGCGGGTTGCCAGCTTCCACTTGCCAGCGCAGAAAGTTCCTCAAAATTCTCCGGAATGAGGCACCGCGCAGCTTTGGGAACCAGCGAGGAAACAGATGCCCTTCTGCTGGTGGTCAGCGAAGAAACAGGCTTAATTTCCCTACTTCTGGGTGGAAGCATCGAAGTAACGTCCAGGGAAGATCTTCAGCCAAGGTTGACCGAAATACTGGAACAGCCTTCATCGGAATCACTGGAATCCACCAATCCCCACCAAGATGAAACCAGCAAGGTTGCATAGAGGACCTCATTATGCCTAAAACCTCAAGAAGCTGGCTGGCGGAAAAGATGAAAAGCGGATGGTTGGACAAATTCAGTTCCCTGGCAATTAGCTTTGCCCTGGCAGTTCTGGCGTGGCTTTATGGTAGCAGCAGGGATCAGGAAATTCTTGAACATATACAGTTGCCTGTGGATGTGGCATTACCAGCATCGGAAGTGGGAAACTATTCCTTGGAAACCCTTGGGCCCGCAAAAGTTGGGGTTTCCTTCTCAGGTTCGCCTATTAAAGTCCGTGAGTTCCGGGACAGTCTCCAAAGAAATGAAATTACCGCGCATGTGATTTACAGGGTACCAGTTGAGAGGGTAAATGAACCCAAATACGGCGACACCATCATAGTTAGCGAGGATGATATTCCGGTTCCTCCCGGTCTAAGGGCCAGACTTGCTGATGGCAAAAATAGAATCCAGTTAAATGTTTCCAAGCTAATCGAAAAAAGCCTTCCGGTAAAACTGGAATCCGGCCTTGAAGGGGGGTTGCCCATTCAGGCAAATGTGGATCCTCCAACGGTTCTGGTAAAAGGTCCACAAGAAATCATCGAGAAAGCCAGATTTATCTCAACGATTCCCGCAAATATCGCATTGACTAAATTGAATTCAGCGGAAAACCAAGCCGCAGGAGTTAAAGTTCCACTTGTTGAGGAAATAGATGGCAAACCCATCAGAACCTCGCCGGGAAAAGTGACAGTTAAATTGATCCCCGAACCCCAAAAAATATACGAACTTTCTGACATCCCGATTCGATTTCTTATTCCCCCGGACTTTGGTTGGAGGCCAAAATTTTTAGATGACCGCTCCGCGAAACTTGATGTCCGGATTAAAGGCCCGGTCTTAACAGAACTTCCCAAGGTTACCGCTTACATTGATCTAACAGCAAAAACAGGGGTGGCTGGACTTAATGTTGAAACCATTAAGCTTGTGCTACCCAAGGATTTTTTCCAACTTGAGGAAATTCCAAAGGAAAGAACCATAGAATTAACTCCTGTGGAACCTGTAAAGAAAAGCCTGGGAACCATTAATGGATCGCCCTAAGAGAAGCTTTCATGACAAATCACCAGCAATACGCCAATGATCTGGCAAGGAATGCCAGAGAAGCCAGCTATGAACTTTCTCAACTTTCAACATCCTTAAAAAATCAATGGCTGAAATCGGCTGCGGAAAAACTGGAGAAGGCCACCGATACGATTGTTGCTGAGAACCGCAAAGACCTTGAAAATGGAAAACTTCTCGGCCTTGGAAAGGCCCAGCTAGATCGTTTGGAATTAACCCCAAAACGTTTATTTGCCATGACAAATTCCATGCGTGAAATCGCATTCATGGAAGACCCGGTTGGCAGAGTATTGCATGGTGGATTGCGCCCCAACGGATTGCAAATCAACAAGGTTGGAGTTCCCCTTGGTGTTATTTTTTTCATTTTTGAATCACGCCCAAATGTAACCACAGATGCTGCGGCTTTAAGTCTTAAAAGCGGTAACGCCATCATACTTCGCGGCGGGAAAGAAGCCATTCAGACGAATTGTTTGGTCGTTGAAATACTCCGGCAGGAACTTAGGGCCTGCGGAATAACAGAAAACGCAATTCAGTTAGTTTCACGAACAGATCGTGAAGTGGTAGGGCACCTTCTTAAGAATGGAGAATTGATTGATTTGGCTATTCCCAGGGGCGGTGAGGAACTGATTCGTCGTGTAAGCCAGGAAGCGACCATGCCTGTGATGAAACATTACCATGGGAATTGCCATGTGTATGTTGAAGAAAGCGCATGCCACAAGATGGCACTGGAGATCATTCTAAATTCAAAATGCCAACGCCCCGGCGTGTGCAATGCCGCGGAAAGCATCCTTGTGGACAAAAAAATAGCCAGTACATTCCTACCTGAATTATCAGCGGCATTAAGCAAAGGAAATGTAGAAATCCGTGGATGCGGCAGTTCCCTGGCGATTCTTCCCAGTTTGTTGGCAGCAACCGAAGAGGACTTCAGAACAGAGTACCTTGACCTTATAGTTTCATTAAAAGTTGTGGATGATATCCATCACGCCATTCGCCATATCAATCATTATGGATCAAAACACACGGATGTGATAGTAACCCAAAACCTTGAAAAAGCCTGTCAATTCACAAAGCAGGTTGATTCTTCCGCAGTAGTGGTCAACGCAAGTTCAAGATTTAACGATGGCGGACAAATTGGACTTGGGGCGGAAATCGGCATCAGCACCGATAAATTCCATGCTCGTGGTCCTTGCGGATTAAATGAGCTGACTTCCTATAAATATGTTATCATAGGCAATGGTCAGATTCGGCCGGAATGATCCTGATAACAAATTCGGAACCAGTTCATGTTGCCATTCGTTGTCATGCTGTTTTTATTCATCACAGTGGCATGCTTATTTATCTGGATCGTTGCTTTCAAAAATAACTCTTCAAGCAAAAAGACTGCTGGTTTAAGTCCTGTCTGCCGACAGCATCTGGAAGTTTACCAAGGCTCGGAAATCCCGGGTTGGCTCATTGAAAAGCAAAAGAAAAAGCTCCAAGATCTTATCTATCGCAGACAAAACCTGCTGGCTGAGAAACTCTTTGTTCCCGGATTGGATTTTTTAATCAACGTAAGAGCCCTGACGGAAATCGGCGATGAAAACTCAACAAGAATCCTCCAGAACCTTCTGACTAAAATCAAAATTAAGGACCCAATCGAAAAATCCTGGTACATGATTGACCTTGCCAATGCCCTAAGGACCCTTCACCATGGGGATTCTTTGGGACAACTTTCCGAGGTGTTTAACAAACAAAATGATCTTGCCCTGGCCCCATTGTTCGCTGCGGAAATCCTATGTTTTGATTCGTTTATCAACTTCTACAGATCAAGTGATCAGCCAGATAGAAAAAAGGCACTCCGAGTTCTTCTCTCAGTCATGGAAGGACTTTATTCAGGGATTTCCTTTCAGGTTATCGCAGAATCACGCATGGGGGATTTGCTGGAATGCATTTGGGACAATAAAGCGGATGGCGAATATTGCCCCATTCATGTAAGTGTCTTTATGAACGCCAGCCGAATTTCAAAAAGATGCCAAGCCCTTTCGGAAAGCATTTTGCCAGAATTGCCAGACCCCGAGGAATTCTTATGGCAGCTTAGAAAAATGGACTCCCTGGAATCTTTCTTTAAAAACTACATCGAAGAGGCAAAAAAACACCTCGCAAAAGATTTGGAAAATGAACCTTGGAACACTCATGGCGACTTCTTAAAAGCCATGAACGACCTAAGGTGCGCGCCTGCTGATATTTTTACCGTTTGGCTAAAAGACCCTGGATACCCTTTTAAAACACTTGTTTGGGATTCTTTTCTTTACAGCCCGAACCCCATGGGTAAGGATTTGATTGAACTCTTTGAAAAGAAACTTTCGAATGGTCTTCAGTCAAAGGCATTACTTAGGTTACTGCCAAACCCAAACCCTGAATTATTATCCTTGTGCAAGGTTTTGAAAAAGCATCCATGCCCGGAAGCAGAAAACTTCCTTCTTGAAATGGGACAAACCAGTTCCGCAGAACTGCTGGTTATGGTTCTTTCAAGCATTGGATGGTGGGAACCCCATAATTTTCAGGCCACTAAACTATTTTTAGATCGCCTCAGAAACCACCGAAACATGGAAATTCGTTTTGCTGCAAATGCAGCACTGGCAAGACTTGGGGAAAGAAAAGCCTTGGATTGGCTTCGCTTCAACCTTAATAACGAAGATATCAACCTGGTTCACCAAACCATTCATGTAGTCTCAACTCAGGGAATTTGCCTGCTCTGGCCAGAATTGGATTCTCTAGTGGAGGCACCGGACCTTGATATAGCCATGCATGCCCGGGAAGCAATCGCTAACCTTAGCGAGGAGTTCCCCGGCAGTTAATTTCGATTTTCAAGTAAATCTGATGGAATTTCCGAAACAATCGTTACCCAAAGACAAACAATTCTCAAAATTAACTCAAGTTTTTCTCAAGCATAACTTCCTGGCCGAAATTCATGGGCAAGAATGATGATAAGGCTTGAAAAGGGTTTTCCCTTAATGAGGTTTCATCATGACTGTAAAAAATTCCATAGCCATTATTGCACTTTTCTGCCTGTTACTTCCTGCTTGCCAAGGCACAAAACTCTCTAAGGACAACCAAACTCAAGACCCCCTTTTGGTTTCTCCAAAAGGAAACACCCCATACCCAGTGACTCAATCCAATAACAAATAAGATCATGGCGCCGGGGTAACCAAAATCAAGCTAGAGTCGTGACCTGTTAAAAGTTTTTTCTCATCCGGGGTAAATGAAACGCAGTATGCGCCAAAGGATTTGAGTTTCTTATTGAAAAGACTTTTTCCAGAATCTGCTTCCCAAATTTGAACATTTCCAGCATAGCCGCTGGTTGCAAACTTTTTTCCATCCTTTGAAAGTGCTAATCCATACAGATCGTCTGGTGTAGGCCCGAACTTTTTAGTTTCCGCACCCTTTGCAATATCCCAAAGCCTTACCATCCTATCCTGGCCGATTGATATTAAAGTGTTATTATCTTTGAAAGCTATTCCCGTGATTGCAGCGGTTGGCCCCTTGAGCACTTTACTTTCCTTTTGGCTGGCCAAATCCCAAATCTTAATGGTCATGTCTGCACCAGAGGATGCCAACAATTTACCATCAGGCGAAAAGGCCACCGAATATACAGAGTTGGCATGACTGCCAAGATTCTTGGCTTCTTTTCCGTCCGAAATATTCCACAGCCTAACCGATTTGTCAGAGCTGGCGGACGCCAGGGTTTTACCATCAGGACTAATGGCAATTCCATCCACAATCCCGGTATGCCCCTTGAACTCCTTTATCATTTTCCCATCTTGGGGATTCCACTGTTTAATAGTTGTATCCAGACTTGAAGAAAAGATTGCAGTATTATCTTTGGTGAATTGAACACAATACACCGGACCTGTATGACCAGTTATTGTTTTCAACTCTTTACCATCCACAGCATTCCAAATTTTCACAGAGTTATCAAAGCCTGCGGTGGCAAAAGTTTTTCCATCCGGACTAAAACTTATCGAATAAACCAAGGCACTGTGACCCTTTATTTCCGATGGCAAATCTCCAAGGACAAGTCCACCAGCAAAAAGACCCAAAACAATAATTCCCGGAATCAGATTTAATCTCATGGCATTTCCTTCAGGTGGGATCAAGACTCTATCAGGAATGACCTGGAAATAGCTCCAGGAGCGAATCCTCTTCTTATTGTGTTCTCTGTAATAGTCCTTTGGAGAACAAATTGCAACAAATAATCCTTTCCGCCAGCTTTTGAACCCAATCCACTGAGTTTGAATCCTCCGAATGGCTGCCTGTGCACCATGGCTCCGGTAATTTTACGATTGATGTAAACATTTCCTGCTTCTATTTGGTTTTGAAACAATTCAACCCGATCCGGGTTTCTTGAAAACAGGCCGGCTGTTAACGCATATGGCACTTGATTCGCTATCTCCACTCCGTGCCCGAAGGATTCATACCCAATGACTGCAAGAACCGGTCCAAATATCTCTTCTTGGCACAGATCACTTTGCGGGTCAGCACCGGAAAAAACAGCCGGTGCAACATAATACCCATGATCTTTCAATCCATCCACTTCACCCCTGTATACAAGATTTGTTTTCTTGGAAGCTTCTTGAATGAATCTTTCAATTCTTAGCTGAGATTCCTCATCAATAACAGGGCCTATTTTACAATCGGGGTTTTCAGCAGGGCCTATTTTTCTAGCTGCCACGGCGCTTGCCAGCCGGTTGGAAAAAGTGTCCAGCATGCCTTTGGGCACCAGCACCCTGCTGCATGCGGAGCACTTTTGTCCCTGAAAATCCATCGCACTTTGCACGATGGCAGTTATTGCCTCATCCGGGTCCGCGTCTTCATCCACCAATATGGCGTTTTTCCCACCCATTTCAGCAATAACTTTTTTCACATGGTGCTGCCCAGGCAAAGTAATGGCTGCATTTTTAAATATTTCCAGGCCAACTTTTCTTGAACCGGTAAAAGCCACAATGGATGTGCGAATGTCGTCCACAAGACATGGGCCGATCTCCTCACCAACCCCGGGTAAAAAGCTAATTACTTCGGGAGGGAACCCTGCCTCTAAAAGAATTTCCATCCACTTCAAAGCCATTGCGCTGGATTGTTCCGCTGGTTTGATAATAACGGTATTACCCGTGACCAATGCGGCAGCAGACATACCAACCAAAATAGCCAGAGGAAAATTCCAAGGAGCTATCACCACCGCAACCCCTCTCGGAATGGCACTATTCCGATTCACCTCTCCCGCTAACTCCACCATATCAGGCCGAAAGATTATTTCGGCAGTCTTTGCGTAGTACTCGCAAAAATCCACTGCCTCCGCCACATCAGCATCGGCTTCGTGACAGGATTTCCCACATTCAATCACCTGTAAGGCTGCCAAATCCATTCGAGATTTCCGAATAATCTCAGCAGCACAAAAAAGCATTTTCGATCTTGAAGACACCGGCACCGTTTTCCAGTGTTTAAATGCTGCGGAAGTGCAATTCATGGCATCGGAAGCAATCTTTTTATCCGCAAGAAAAACCCGGCTAACCTGGGAACTCTTGTGAGATGGGTTAAATCGATCCAGGGCGTTTATAGTCTCAATTTTTTTGCCATTTATCATGGGATACACATGGATCACCTGTAGTGCCAAGGCTTTTTCAACTTTTTCCCGCATTTGATTTCTGACACTAAGTAAACCAAAATCAAGGCAGGGTTCATTTTGAAAAACACAAAGCGATTGATCTTTGGTCGGAGGAACAATTTGAGGAGCCAATTTATTCATAGAAACACATGATTCATTGGGTTTCATAAGTAAATCCTCCTCGGCCAGGTGGTCTATCGAGCTGGCCTTCAGGAAAGAATCGTTTGCGGTATTTTCAAGTAATCTTCGAACAAGATATGCCATCCCAGGCAATAATTCCCCATAAGGCGTATATACGCGCACTCTGTACCCCGCCTCAGTCAGGGCGTTTCCAAGGGAATCACCCATGCCATATAAAACTTGAAACTCAAAAGAACCAGCATCCAAGCCGAGTTCCCTGGCACGAACTATTGCGTTTGAAACACTTCGTACGTTATGAGAGGCAAATGCCGGGCGTAGATATTGGTGATTCCTTAAAAGAAACGCAGAATGTTCCTCGTAAGCGAGATCAGTTTGCCATTTAGCAGGCCATACCGGGCAAGGCCATCCTTGAAAATTTGCATGGATGGTTTCAAAATCCCAATAAGCACCTTTCACCAGCCTTATTGAAACAGAAGTTCCCCTAAGTTGTACCCATTTAAGCAACTGACGAAGATCATCACCTGTATCTTTTAAATATGCCTGAATTGCAATTCCAAAGAAGGGATAGTCTTTTAGGACCGACTCCATCAATGCTTTTTTAAAAACGAAGAGGATCAAATCTTTCAAAGACCTTTGTTCCATGTCAAAATAAATAAAAACATTATGCTTTTTGGCAAATTCTAAAAGAGGTAAAAGTCTGCTTCTAATTCTTGCGTAGGATTCATCAGGACATGTGGGGTTCAAATTTGGATCTAGCGAAGAGAGTTTAATGGAAATATTCGCTATTGGAACGGGTCTTCCGTTTTCGTAATCAAGCCTTTGATCAGGTTGCCAGCACATAGACCTAAAGGATAAATAATTCGCAAGTTCCAAATAATCTTTTGCGGACTGCTCGCCCTCCGCATCGGTAATCGTGGATTCCCCAAGAATATCGACTGTAAAACCGAGGCCAGCTTTCCTCATCTTTAGAATTCTTTTTTCCATTTCCGCAAGATTTGATCCCGCTATAAATTTCGATGCCATTCTGGTTGCCGATAGAAAAACCATCTTGGAAACCAAACCAGCGTAAAGGCCATGAGTTGGTATCAGGCTGGTTATAAAAGAAACCCAACCAGGCAGGCCGGAATTCGAATTACAAAAATATGCTTTTAAATGTTCAACAATTTGCTTGGATGTATTTAAGACTGGCAGAGCATCAATAAATCGAAAAGATTGAATTTTAAAGTGTTCGTTACAGGTGCTCAGTTCCATGAGCCGCTCTTCAAACCAATCAATCCCAAGACCAGTAGGACGATTTTCCTTCATTCGGAAAAACAGATCCAATCCCTGTCTGCGGATCAAGGTTTCCGTGGAATGCATATCACACCCCCCTAAATCATTCTACGCAAATGACTTGAAGAAGATTGAGTAGAAAAGAAAAGTGGCTATGATACTATTTTATCTTTAATCCTGAACTGGAATTCGATTATGAAAATTGGAAAGTTTTCGATTGTTGGCAACCTTGGCACCGGAGCGCATAGTTCCATCCTTCAAATCCGTAGGGATGAAGATGGAGGAAATTATGCCCTGAAAATTGTTTCATTTGACTCCCCCGAAGAAATGAAATTCAAGGAACAAGCCTTGCATGAATTTCGTGTCTCACAGTTGTTGGGACACCCTAACGTTATCAAAATTTTCGCCTTGGAATCCGTAAAAGACTGGCTGTTCAGGGAAAAGAAACTCAACATGCTAATTGAGTTCGTGGATGGAAAAACTTTGGACGAAGTGCCAAGGCTTACAATTCCAAGAGCTGTTCAGGCATTTGAACAGGTTGCATCCGCCGTCACTCATATGCACAAAAAAGGTGTTTTTCATGCTGATTTGAAACCGAACAATATTATGCTCTCGAGGTCGGGAGTTATAAAAGTAATAGATTTTGGGCTGGCTTGGATCAAAGATGAACCCAAGGATCGTATTCAGGGAACTCCGGAGTACATCGCTCCAGAACAGGCAAAACACAAAATGGTGAATGAGCGCACCGACATCTACTCTCTTGGCGCAACCATGTACAAGATTCTTACCATGCGACTTCCCCCCGCATGCATGAACGAGGAAAACAAGCCAGTGGAACTTAAAACCTGGCAGAAAAATTACAAGCCCGTTGAAACCATTATTCCAGCTATTCCCAAACCGCTTTCAGAACTCGTTAATAAATGTATTTCATTTCAAGCATCCAACAGGCCGGAAAGGATGAGCGAAGTCCAGGGTGCCCTGGACAAGCTGGCTGAAGATTTGATTAAAAGCCCCGATGAGGGTCTTGAAGGAATGGAATGGTAATTTTATTTCCCAAATAGGAAAGTCTTCCCATGGGAAATCACTGGCACTTGGAACAAACAATTTTTGTCACCAAGCAGGAGCTTGCCAGAAAAGCCATTGAGGATTCGAATTGGGATGAAGCTGAAAAACTCCAATTTTCTAATGTTATTGGGGCAGTATCGAACCTTTTGGTATTGGAATCATTCAACAAGTTGGATCATCTTAAGGCGATATATACCAAATTTGACCCGGATTCTGAAAACCTGGAAAGTTTAACCAACTATAGTGTTTCAGAAGACGCCTTTCTTGAAGAACTTGAAAAGGGAATCATTGATCTGCTTGAAAAAGGAAATTTCGAAAGAATCACTTGGGAAATGGTCACCCAATGGGTTGAAAAGTCGGGCGATTTTTGGGGACTTAAGCTTGAAATCCCTCATGATGAATTTGAAAGGACTCTGATTTACTCCCGTGGGGAAAAATTTATAAATCGAAAAGTGCGCAGATGGTGGAAACCATGGATCAAGGAAGTGATTCCAACTCCGGGATTTTCAAGGATAGTTGTATTTATAAAAATGAAACCCAAAATGCGCAAATCCGGTGAGTTTTCGCATCAAAAAGTATTTTTAAAACTTTTTAAGAATATACCAAAAAACGAAATATCCATGATATTTCCCGGGGCAAAAGTCCGCCTAACTGGTATCGACCAAAGCCTGATCAGCTACCCATTGTTTTCAGGCATCATTTTGGTCATTTACAACGTTATCATGACTATTCTCAAGGTGGGTTTTACTGCACTTTTGGGAATTACCACCTGGCCACTGGCGCTTGCTTTTGGAGGCTATGGTTACAAAACCTACTACAACTACGTTTCAAAAAGGCAAAATTACGAACTTCGGTTAACCAAAAACCTTTATTTTCAGTCCTTGGATTCCAACGCAGGCGTGGTAATGAAATTACTAGAGGAAGCAGAGGAACAGGAATCCAGGGAATGTATTTTGGGTTACTATGCCCTTTTAAAATACGCGCCTCCGCAAGGTTGGACTGAAAAACAACTGGACGACTATGTGGAACTATTTCTCGCGAGGAATTATGGCCTTGAAGTGGATTTTGAGATAAAAGATTGCCTGGAAAAACTTACATACTTTGGAATAGTTTCATCGGCCGATGGGTATTACAGGGCATTAAAACCTTGTGATGCCATCACCAAGCTAACTGAACTTTGGCAATTGAATTTCACGGGAAAAAAGTTCCTGAACAAACAATGTCCGGAGATTGAACATGGTGGAAAATAAAAATGCGGCCGATGGCTGGATTGCGAATCGGATGTACGAAATCGAATCGTCAGGCATTCGGAAAGTTTTTGAACTTGCCCGTTCCATACAGGATCCGATTAACCTTAGCATTGGCCAGCCGGATTTTGATGTTCCGGAAAAAGCCAGAAAAGCACTCAAACATGCTGTGGATGAAGGCAGAAATTCTTACACCCTTACCCAGGGAATTCCGCAACTAAGGGAAAAGCTGGTAGCCAAGGTTTGCCAAAATATCCCCATGGCAAATAGAGAACTTTTTATTACCAGTGGCACAAGTGGTGGTCTGGTGTTGGCCCTATGCTGTGTCGTGAACCCTGGCGATGAAGTCATCATTTTTGATCCTTTTTTTGTCATGTATCCTCACCTTGTGAGGCTGGCTGGTGGAATTCCAGTAATGTTGGATACTTACCCGGATTTTGAAATACCTTTTGAGAAATTACTCGCAACCATAACTCCCAAAACAAAAGCAATTCTTTTCAATAACCCAGGCAACCCAACTGGAAAGCTTTACTCTGCTGAAACCGTCAAAAAACTTGCTGAAATAGCAAAAACCAAAAACATTCTTTTAATTTCTGATGAAGTTTACAGCCTTTTTACTTATGACTATGCTTTGCATTCTCCTGCAACCCACAACTCAAATGTGCTTGTTCTGGATGGTTTTAGCAAGTCTTACGGAATGACTGGATGGAGAATGGGTTTTGCCCACGGTCCATCCCGATTGATTCAGGAAATGATCAAACTCCAACAATTTACATTTGTTTGCGCCCCTAGCATGGTCCAATGGGCTGGTATGGAAGCATTAGAAGAGGATATGAGTGGGATAAATTCCTTGTACAAGGAAAAAAGGGATTTATTACTGAATGGCATCAAAGATCTTTACGAAGTACCACCATCCGGGGGTGCTTTTTATCTTTTTCCCAAAGCCCCTGGTGGAAATGCTTCCGCGTTTGTTGAAAAAGCTATCAAAAACAAACTATTGATTATTCCTGGTAAAACTTTTAGCCAAAAAGACACAAATTTTCGCATCAGCTTCGCTGCAAAAAACGAAGTGATCCTTAAGGGAGTGGAAGTATTAAGAAACATAGCAAAATAGTAAAATAGCAAGGTAAGCAAGAATGGATTGACAGCAATAACCCCTACGAGACACAATGTAATTACTTGCAGGAATTAAGGTTGCTTTTCAAGCACATTGAAAGGATTTAAAAATGCACCTTCGACTATATTCTCTCATTCTGGCATTTTCAGCATTCTTTGTTTCTGCGGGCCTTGCTCAGGAATCCAAGGAAGGAAAAGCCCACGTTGTTGTTGTGGGTATCAGCAAATACAAGGATCCCCAAATCAAGGAAAGACCAAACGCAGAGAACGATGCCATTGCATTATTTAACATTTTCGCGGATCCAAAATATTTGGGTTTGACCAAGGAAAACGGGACCCTTCTTCTTGGCAAACCGGAAAAAGCTAAAATTGATGGTCATCAAGCAATAGAAGCCACCCGGGAGAATATTTTAAATGCATTAAAAAACATAGCTTCCAAGGCAAATCCCGAAGATTTGGTGATTTTTACCTTTATTGGAGAAGGCGGGCCATTGGGTGACAGTGGCGATCGGAGATGCTATTTTACTTCCGATTCCACTTTTCAGGATCGGGATAAAAACGCCCTTGCTAGCAGCGATATCTCTGATGTTTTGAAGAATCTTAAATCGAATAAATTTTGCACTTTTCTGGACATAGACTTCAAAGGTTTTCAATCCAAGGGTAAATCTGTTGCTGAGGCAACTTTGGGAACCAACCCCTATCA
>JBEGQX010000088.1:0-4766 GCA_041180805.1 Planctomycetota bacterium | reverse complement strand
TTGATAGACAACCAGCTTTTTGCCGATTAGAAATATCCTTCACCAACATGCAACCTTGGATAAAACTTTTAAGAGGTTTCATCCACTAGCCAACGTAAACACCGCCGGCATTGGAAGCTTCCCCGCTGTAAAAGGAAAACAACAAAGCCAAATCACTAAGGCTAAATGCATTGACCTGCGGGCCACCGCCGTGCCCCGCACCGGTTATAAGGTCGAGGATGCCATCGAAATTACCATCCCCGAAGCCAACGCGAACACCCCCTGTAAAGGTTTGTGAATAGGCATGGAACTCCGCAAAAAGAGCAGCAAAACCAATTTACCCAAATTCCCATAGAACCATATTGTGTTCAAAAATTGAACTCAATCCCCCTTCCATCCTTTCAGAAAAGACATTTATGCTTGAGGACGTTAAGAATCAGTTTTACAACTACAAGGCTGTTTTCATGACTTTCGGTTGTCTGGTACCCACGAGTGTTCCAAATATGAAACTATCCCCCTCTCTGCTAATCACATTGCTGCTTCTTTGGGTGGCTTCAGCACATGGTGCCGATAACGATACAAAAACCGTCAGAGTCTTTATCTTTGCCGGGCAATCCAACATGGTGGGTACACACGCCAGGGTTGGTGACATCCAGCGTTTTCCGCCTTTTGCCAATCTCGATAAACCGCAAAGGGAAATCCTTTTTTCCTACAAGCTGGGCCGTGAAAAAATGATTTCTTCAGAGGGCTGGGTGCCCCTGCAGCCAACCGGAGATTACTTCGGGCCAGAGCTTAGTTTTGGCAGAATTGTTTCCGACAAAGCCAAAGTACCCATCGCCATCATCAAGTGCGCCTCGGGCGGCACCACGCTTGGAGAAGACTGGAACCCGGACAAACCAGGCGGTTTCAAACTTTATCCCCTGGCGCTGGAGCATGTCCGCACTTCGCTTGCCGAACTGGATCGCAAAAAGTTGCCCTACAACATTGAGGGCTTCATGTGGCACCAGGGAGAAAACGATATGTTCAGCAGGGAATTTAAGCCGGTTTACGCTGCCAACTTAAAGAACTTCATGGCAAGCTGGCGCCGAGACTTAAAAACCCCGAACCTGAAATTCTATATTGGCGAACTTTGCACAAAAACCATCTGGGGCATGGACAATCGCGATAATATGCTGGCGATCCGTACCGCACAAAAATCCGTAGTGGCAACCGACCCATTCGCGCAATACATACCCACCTCGCATGACGCGGTGGAAATCGGGGGCGAGCCAGGCCTGCATTATCACTATGGCACCCTGGGCCAGCTTGAGCATGGGGCTAATTACGCCGATGCCTACCTGCAAACCATAGGTATCCAAACCTCAAATAAGAGGAATTTGAAGAGTTGGCCCTACGCCAAAGGGAGCCTTGTGAAACTTTTCATCCTGGCAGGCCATCGCAACATGGAGGGCGAGCGCGCCTTTACGGAAGAGTTAAAGGCATCGAAGGATCTGGCATCACTGGCAATGGATAACCCTGCCATCGCTTTCCGTTACAATCTTGGCGGTGGATTCAAAAAATCCAACGGCTGGGAACCTCTTGGCCCTTCTGGACCTTATGAAACCTTTGGTCCGGAACTGAGCTTCGCAAAATCCCTGCATGGCAAAATGCAAGGCAACATCGCGATTGCCAAGTTCACACATAGTGGCACTCAGATGAACGACTGGACCCCCGAGGGAACATCCGCCAAAGATATGCACGTCTATGAACCTTTTATCGCATTTATCCGTACTGCCATGGAAGACCTAAAAAACAAAGGCCATGCTGTGGAATTGGCGGGCATCTTTTACCATGCCGGCGAGAATGACATGGCCTTCCACCCTTACCGTAAACAGGCAGCCCAATGGCTGAAATCCACCATCATGCGTAGCCGCCAGGATCTCGGATTACCGACTTTAAAATGGTATGTCAGCCAGCAACTGCCACCAAATCATAAAGGGCTTGATACGATCGACATCACTGCAAATTTTACGGCCCTTGCAGAAGCGGATCCAAATTTAATACATCTCAAGGCTTTTGACCTACCAACCCAGAGAGAAAAGCTGGTGCTGGATACCGCTGGTGTAGTGAAGCTAGGTGAATTGCTGGCGGAAAGTTACATCCAAAAGTAATAAAGACTTTTGCTGGCTTCATTGGACATCCCGCCACCAATCAGACTTAGTCCTGAAAGTGTTTATTGATAAATCTAGCTATGTCTTAAAAATGCATCAAGTGTTTCCAAGGGAATATCCGCAATCATGTCAACCGCATTGTTGAAATGTGGTTTTGCATAAATCATGCTTGCCATGAAACCCACAACGCGATGAGTGATACCTTTTTTCTCAAAGCATTCCGCCATGCGTAGGATTAGATGATGTGCCGATAGGTCTGCCTGATTCCCCAAAACCCAATTGATATCATTCAACAAGCAATAGACCTAAATTTAATGTTTGCAACTTTAAATTTTAAGCATCTTTTTGCACCAGGATTTCTAGTGAGAGTTGCCGTTGCATTTAACATGAAGCAAATAGATTCTGAAATTTGTAATTTGAGTGTGTTGTCTTGCAAACTTTTCCAAAAAAGCGTTATCATGAGCCATTATCATGAATTATGATAACTGATATGTAATGCCTTTAATTCAGGATCTTTTATCATGCGGTTTTTTATTGTTTTACTTCCCCTTGCAATTTATGCATCCGCAAATGGTTCCGAGGAATCTTTTGATAAAGTACTGCAACCCTATCTAAAAAATCATTGCGAACGCTGCCACAATGCCGAGAAGTCATCCGGGGAATTCCGAATTGACAAGCTTTCCAAAAATGTAGGCAGGGAAAACAACCCCCAGTGGCTTGAGGTGATGGATCGCATCAATTCCGGTGAAATGCCGCCGCGGAAAGAAGCAAAGCGACCCGATGCCAAGGAAAGCGCCAAGGTGGTGGAATGGATTTCCCAACGATTGAAGGAAGGCGAGGCGGCAAAACTATCCCTGCGTGGAAAGGTCACTTACAACCGCCTGACTCGGGATGAGTATGTGCACACGATTCGTGATCTCATCGGGGTCCAATATGACGCAAAAGATCCCGGCAATCTGCTGGAAGACCCGGAATGGCAGGGATTTGAACGAATTGGATCCGTTCTGACTCTTTCGCCATCAAACATCGAAAAATACCTTTCAGCCTCGGAAACCATTCTTGCCGAAGCTTATCCCGAACTAGCGCCAGCCCCGCGTAAAGGTCAGAAAACACCCGAACCATTTGGTGGAACCAAACCGGTTCTTTACGAAGAGCAGATTAATGAGCGTCACCGTGAAAACCTGAGGGAATCGGGCCTGCTCGACAAGGTTCGGTTTGAGATGTGGCCTGGGGATATTTACCGCTACTCCTCTCTAAGGGATCCGCTCCCGGAGTCTGGTATTTATGAGATCAGTTACAAGCTAAGCGGTCTTCGTCCTGCGGATGGCCGTGCCCCACGCATCAAGGTCTATGAGGAAAAACTGGATCGTGTTCTGTTTGAACAGGACATCATCGCGCCGGAGGAAAAGCCCACCACGGTGACATTTCGGGCGCACCTTCCCAAGGGTCGTCCGAATATCCATGTGTACAATGATGTTCCGGGGCCCTCCAATTTGCCACGTTCCGGGCGCCATGGGGATGTCCCCTTTATCAGCACCAAAATCGGTCGCAGCCCCTGGCAGATGAAAATCACCGATGAGGATGGCAAAGCAAGATATCCCTTCCTGATCCTGGATTCGATCACCTGGCGTGGGCCGATTTTGACGGATGCGGAAAACAAACTACGCTCGGATTACATGCCAACCCAGGAGGGAAGCCTTCCACAGGCCAGGGATTGCCTGACTACGCTTGCCAACCGTGCCTTCCGCAGGCCGGTCACCAGCAAGGAATTAGACGGCTTCATGAAGATTGTCGAGGATGAGCTGGGTGCCGGCGAAAAGTTTCGAAGCGCCGTCAAGGCGGGCATGACCGCCATCCTGAACTCGAAAAGCTTTCTCTTTATTTCCGAGGGGGATGAAGAATCCAACCGCACAACACTCAACGACTGGGAGATTGCATCGCGACTCTCTTACATGATCTGGAGCACGATGCCCGACGAGGAACTTTTCCTTCTGGCCAAACAGGGAAAACTGCGCGACAAAGCCGAGCTGGCAAAGCAGTTGAAACGCATGATCGCGGATCCCAAAGCAGAACGATTCAGTGATTCCTTCGCAAGCCAGTGGCTGCGTCTTCGAAAAGTCGGAATGTTCCAGCCGGACAAAAAATTGTACCCTGACTACGACAAGGCCCTTGAAAACAGCATGATTGCTGAAACAAAGGCATTTTTCCAAGAGGTCCTCCATCAAGGACTTACCCTGAGAGAGTTTTTGGATTCCAACTGGGTCATTATCAATGAGATCCTTGCCAGGCACTATGGCATGGAGAAATCCTTCCAAGCCGCAAAGCAATCCCTGGGCAGCCCCAATGAGTTTGTCAGGGTGTCCCTCTCGCCTGAAGACCCTCGTGGCGGTTTACTCACCCAGGCATCCATACTTTCCCTGACCAGCGATGGTGTGCGCCATCGGCCCGTACACAGGGGTGTATGGCTCAGCGAGGCTATCCTTGGCAGGTCCCCACCCCCACCGCCCGCCAATGTGGATCCCATTCCCACCAATCCCACCGGTCCAAAGTCCACCCTTCGCCAGAAACTTGAAGCCCATGTGCATGATTCCCGCTGTGCCACATGCCATAGCAGGATAGACCCCCTTGGCCTGGCTT
>JBEGQX010000087.1:0-3723 GCA_041180805.1 Planctomycetota bacterium | reverse complement strand
TGCTGGAAAAGTAAAGTCAACTTTTTTGTTTTTTATTTCGAACAAGACCATGGTGCTGTCGGTACGCCTGGGTTCAGAAAAATCACCCCCACAGACAAAACCATATTTCCCTATAGGCGCTATTGCAAACCCATTGGCACCAGTGGAATTTTTACCAGACTGCAATGGTATCTGAAATGATTTGTCACCCAAAAACATTCGGGAACGGATTCCTCCTGAAACAAAAATCAACTTGTCGCCCGTCAACCTTTTTGGAATTAACTTTTCGCCCGTCAACTTTTTGGGATGGGCGGATGCAGAAGAGGATGAAATCCATTTCACATTGGATCCGCTGGAAGCAAAGAACGCCTCTCCTGCTGACAATTCAGGAGCATTTTGGTCAATGGTCCATGATTCACCTTGATCATAGGTGTAAGCCCTGAACATTTTTCCTTCTATGGGATCGCCTACTACCACTCCTGTATTTCCAACAAAGTCCATTGCATCCAAAAACATTCCTGGCCTTTTGTCTTCAAATACTTTCTTCCAGGTCTGACCCCCATCTGTTGTTTTTAGCATGATTGCAGGGGTATCAACAGCCATGATAATGGCAGTAGAACTGTCGAAGGCTTCTATGTCCCTGAAATCTCTTTTTTCATACCCCTTTGGATTGATCACTTGGAATGTTTTTCCTCCATTGGTTGTCCGGATGATGGTCCCATTGCTGCCACTTGCCCAAACCACTTCATTGTCTACCACTGAAAGTCCTCGCAGGGAAACTTTTGCAGCCTGAAACTTTACCATGACCTCCTGGGCCTTTGCCTGGTGAATACAAAGTATAAAACCAAAAAGGAATATTCTACATTTCATGATGATTGAGTAGATTTAGTGCTACAATGTTAGCTTCAATTGACCGCTAAAAAAAATCGAAATGAAACCAGCAAAGCCATTTCTTTTGATCGCCTTGATCCTAATCACATCACTCAGTCACGCGCAAATGATGAAAAACTTAACTGTCAAAACCATCAATGGACAAATTCAAGGGATTGCAGAGAATGAAGCTGTCATCGCCTTCAAAGGTATTCCATACGGACAGCCACCAGTTGGAAACTTAAGATGGAAGGAACCACAACCGGTCAAAAATTGGGATGGTGTTTTAAAAGCAGATCATTTTGGCCCAAGCGCCATGCAGAAGAACATATTTGGCGACATGGTTTACCGTTCCAAGGGAACCAGCGAGGATTGTTTATACCTGAATATTTGGCAACCGTCCCAAAAAACAAAAAAACTTTTGCCGGTTTTGGTTTACTACTACGGGGGTGGCTTTGCTGCCGGCGATGGCTCTGAACCTCGCTACGATGGCGCTTCCATGGCAGCCTTGGGAATGGTGGCAATAACCGTCAATTACCGGCTCGGTGTCTTTGGATTTTTATCACACCCTGAACTCACCCAAGAATCGACGCATGGATCTTCTGGCAATTATGGATTGATGGACCAGGTCCTGGCTTTGAAATGGGTCTATGAAAATATCGAAGCCTTTGGTGGCGATCCCAAAAGGATTACGATCGCAGGTGAATCGGCTGGCTCGGTTTCTGTAAGTGCCTTGATGGCTTCTCCGCTTTCAAAGCATTATATCGCTGGTGCCATAGGCGAGAGTGGATCGATCATGGGTGCACTTCCGGCATTGCCACTGGCGGAAGGCGAAAAAAATGGAAAAGAATTTGCAACTTTCATGGGTGCTGCAACCATCGCAGATCTTCGCAAAATACCAGCAGATAGCCTCCTCGAGAAAACATTGAAATATGGCATTTTCCGTTTCAACAGAACCATCGACGGATATTTCTTTCCCAAAGATCCCAAAGAGATCTTTGCTGCGGGCGAACAATCGAATGTACCACTGCTGGCCGGTTGGAATTCAGAAGAATCCGGCTACCGATCCATCATGGGCAATGCAAAACCCACATTGGAGAACTATCGCAAGGCGATAGAAAAACTATATGGCAAGGATGCTGAAAAAGTACTGAAAGCTTATGCTCCTGCTACCGATGCAGAGGTGGAAGAGGTTTCACGCGATTTGGCAGGTGATCGGTTCATTTCCTACAGCACCTGGAAATGGATCGACATGCAACGCAAAACAGGAAAACCTGTTTTCCGTTACTTATATGAGAAACCAAGACCCGGTAACAAGGGAGCCGTTCACTCAGCAGAGATCGAATATGCGATGGGCAATCTTGCAACAAACAAAGTGTTCAAATGGACAGAGGAAGATTATATCGTTTCAAAAACCATGCAATCCTACTTTGCCAACTTCATCAAAAAAGGAGATCCCAACGGGAAAGGATTGCCCAAATGGAATGCCATAGGCAAAGCAGGACCGTCACCGGTAATGTTCATCCATGTGGAGAGCAAACAATCGATGGAAAAACATCCGGAGCGATATGCGCTGATGGATGAATTCGCATCCAAAAACTAAGTCATGAAAAAAATTTTTGCACTGCTGTTGGTAGGTTTTGTCACGACTTCCTATGCACAACCCGCTACAGTTGTCAACATTGAATCCGGAAAAATTTCCGGAAAGACAACAGACGATGGCGCCATCCTATCTTACAAGGGAATTCCATTTGCTGAGCCGCCTGTAGGCGATTTAAGATGGAGAGCACCCAGACCAGTAAAGGCCTGGCAAGGCATTAAAGAATGTACCCGTTTTTCTGCAAGTCCCATGCAATCCCCACCTGTACCTTTCAGCATGTGGAGCGAGGAGTTTCTGATCCCCAAAGAGCCCATTGGAGAGGATTGCTTGTACCTGAATATATGGACAGCGGCAAAGTCAGACAACAAAAAAAGACCTGTGCTGGTCTGGATCTATGGTGGAGGATTTAGGAGTGGCGGCAGTGCTTGTCCCATTTACGACGGCGAAGCCATGGCCAGAAAGGGAATCATATTTGTCAGCATCAACTATCGTGTGGGAATTTTTGGGTTCTTTGCCCATCCCGGATTGGCTTCGGATGGAGAGAAAAGTGGAAATTTTGGATTGCTGGACCAGATTGCAGCCTTGCAATGGGTTAAAAGAAATATCGCATTCTTTGGCGGTGATCCGGAGCAGGTTACCATAGCGGGACAATCAGCAGGCTCGATGAGTGTCAACGCATTGGTGGCATCTCCTTTGGCAAAGGGATTGTTCAACAAAGCAATAGGCCAGAGTGGAGCAAACTTCACAAGGGGCAATCCAGAGAAATCAGTTGCTGAAATGGAGATTGGCCGCTCTTTTCAATCCCTAGGAGCCAGTTCTCTCCTTGAGCTCAGAAAAATTTCTTCCGAAGAGCTTTTCAAAAAAGGAAGCGGAAATTACCGCCCATACATTGATGGCCATGTGCTTCCTGCACATATTGCAGATATCTATGCTCAGGGCAAACAAAACAAGGTAGCACTGTTGACGGGCTGGAACCAGGACGAGGGACTGATGATGACACCCATGAAAAATGCTGTTGATTACAAGGCAGATATGGCCAAAAGATTTGGAGAAAAAGCAGCTGCACTCCTATCCGTTTATCCAGGTGATACTGATGCAACCGCATCACAATCACAATTGGATCTTTCCCGTGACCAAGTATTCGGACTTCATAATTATATCTGGGGGTTGATGCAGGACAAGCAAAAACTTTCTGCCTACGTTTACAGGTTTACCCGAATCGTACCGGCTACCGGCGAATACAAAAAATTCAAAGCTTTCCATACCGGGGAGGT
>JBEGQX010000086.1:0-6424 GCA_041180805.1 Planctomycetota bacterium | reverse complement strand
GAACTTCAGGTGTTTTGCCAGGTAGTACGGCATGACATCAAAGCAACCCGGATTGCCGAACTTGCCCCAAAGGGAATAATCCTCAGTGGTGGCCCGGCAAGCGTCTATGAGAATGGGGCTCCCAAGTGTGACCCGGAAATTTTCAAGCTGGGCATCCCGATTCTGGGTATTTGCTATGGCATGCAGCTTTCATGCAAAACCCTTGGGGCAGATGTAAAGCGGGCCCCTTCGAGAGAATTTGGAAGAGCATCCTTGAGAATCACCTCCACGGACAAGCTTCTTCACGGAGTATCCGCCGAGACAGTGGTTTGGATGAGCCATGGTGATCAGGTGGATGCTTCCAGCAAGGAATTTGTTCCACTGGCCTCCACCGAAACCTGTCCGCTTGCCGCCACCAGGCACAAGACACTCCCGGTTTATGGATTACAATTTCACCCCGAGGTAAGCCATACCCAGCAAGGTGCACAAATTCTGAAAAACTTCCTGATGGAAGTCTGTGGGTGCCGAGGATTATGGCAAATAGGCAGGTTCCTAGAGGAAACCATCACCAACATTCGAAACAGGGTGGGAAACAGCAGGGTTATCTGCGGCCTTTCCGGCGGTGTGGATTCCTCGGTTGCGGCGGCACTTCTGGTGAAAGCTATTGGCAAGCAGGTGGCATGCATTTTTGTGGACAATGGCCTATTGCGAATGGGTGAATGCGATGTGGTCCGCAAAACATTCCGTGACAACTTCAATGCCGACCTTCATGTGGTGGATGCATCAGATCGATTTCTTAATGCCCTTGCTGGAGTATCCGACCCCCAGCAAAAGAGAAAAATCATCGGCCATGTGTTCATCGATGTTTTCAAGGATGAAGCGAAAGATATCGCGGACGCAAAATTCCTGGCACAAGGAACCCTGTACCCCGATGTGATTGAAAGCGGTGGTTCGGCGGATGGCCCCGCCGCCACCATAAAAACCCATCACAATGTTGGGGGCCTGCCAGCCGAACTTGGCTTTGAACTAATTGAACCCCTGAAGGATTTGTTTAAGGATGAAGTTCGCCGATTGGGATTGGAATTAGGCTTACCCGAAGGAACCGTTTGGCGACATCCGTTCCCTGGTCCGGGGTTGGCGGTACGCTGCATTGGCTCAGTCACCAAAGAACGGTTGGATGTGCTTCGTCAGGCCGACGCGATTCTTCTGGATGAATTGAAGAAAAGCGGCTGGTACAAGAAAACAAGTCAGGCTTTTGCGGTTCTTTTGCCTGTACAAACCGTTGGCGTTATGGGTGATGGCAGAACTTACGAAAACGTCATTGCGATTCGCGCCGTGGAAACCGATGATTTCATGACCGCTGACTGGTCGCACCTACCGTATGAACTGCTTGCCCAAATCTCCACAAGAATCATCAATCAGGTTAAGGGTGTAAACAGGGTGGCCTACGATATCAGCAGCAAGCCCCCCGCCACCATTGAATGGGAGTAAAAGCATGCGCTTCGTGAAAATGCAGGGCATTGGAAATGACTATGTCTATGTGGACTGTTTTTCCCAACCATTTCCACGGGACATCACCAAGCTTGCCTGTGAAATCAGCGACCGCCATTTTGGTGTGGGTGGGGATGGAATCATTTTGATCTGTCCTTCCGAAAAGGCAGATGCCCGCATGAGGATGTTTAACGCCGATGGCAGCGAATCGGAAATGTGCGGAAACGGAATCCGATGCGTGGCCAAATTTGTTCATGATCATGGTATTGCAAGGAAAGACCACCTGTCGATTGAAACAGGCAGGGGAGTTCTGCAATTAAAACTTGAAATTCACAATGGCAAAGCAACCCAGATTCGCGTGGACATGGGCGAACCCATTCTTAAGCCAGACCTCATTCCCACGACCCTGCAACTGGATAAAACCCAGACAGGCAAACTCAGCATCGACCATCATGAATTCAATGTGACCTGTATTTCCATGGGAAATCCTCATTGCGTTATTTTTGTGGATGAAATCACCGACGAATTGGTACTTGGAGTAGGTCCAAAGATCGAAAAGCATCCCACGTTTCCAAGGCGAACCAATGTGGAGTTTATCAAGGTAAACGACCAAAACTCTTTCACCATGCGAGTATGGGAGCGCGGATCAGGGGAAACGCTTGCCTGTGGCACCGGTGCGTGCGCAGTGGCAGTGGCGGGAGTACTTACGGGTCGCATGAAAAGAAGCGTTTTGGGGCATCTGAGGGGTGGCGACTTAAGACTGGACTGGTCAGAAACTGACAATCATGTTTTCATGACAGGGCCAGCGGTTGAGGTCTTTCAAGGAGAATGGCCAGACCGCGACTAGTTTTAGCGGTTAAACCATGAAGATACGACACCCATTTCTCATCAAAACAGCCGGTTTTACAATTTCCCTGGTGGTACGATCCCTGATTAGTACTGTAAGGTATCGCTATATTCCCGAAGGGGAAAACTACGATCCCAACCAAAAGAATTTTCAGGGCCGTTACATTTATGCCTTCTGGCATGAAAACATATTGATCCCGGCCTATCATTATGGTCGTCCGGATATCAAGGTTCTAATCAGCCAGCATGCCGATGGTGAAATGATCGCACAAGCTTGCAATCATCTGGGATTTGGATTGGTAAGGGGTTCAAGCACACGAGGTGGTGTGGAAGCCGTTCGCAATATGCTAAAACTAAGCCAGACCGGTCACCTTGCAATTACACCGGACGGACCAAGAGGCCCCCGAAGAATCGTTCAACCGGGTGTTGCCTATTTGGCGGCAAAAACCGGATTACCCATAATTCCCATGGGTGTGGCCTTTGGTAAGGCAAAAAGAATGAATAGCTGGGATAAATTTGCGATTCCCTCACCTTTTAGCGAAGTGGTTCTGGTAACCACCAAGCCCATATTTATACCCGACGATAACGGCAAATCGTTTCTGGAAGAACAAACCCAATTGGTTCAATCTGAAATGGATCGCGCCACCGAATTGGCCGAGCAGCACCTTTTGGGTAAACTAAGCAAAGTGGCTTAATGCTTCAACTGATCTTGCATGCTTAGATTTGAATCTGTATGAGCACCTCCAATGGCCGGAATCTGTCGAGCCAACTGAGGGATGGCCCCTCGGGAAGCCCGCTGGAAACCTGGCACCGCGGCCTGCTGGCCGGGCTTTTGACTGGGATTGTTGCGGTTTTCTGTATAGCCTTCTGGTTAAACCCCTACGGCGATGATGGAAAACCTTTAAGAATGGGAACCCATGAACAACTGGGATTTCCTCCTTGCAACTTTGTGATCCTTACGGGGAAACCCTGCCCTAGCTGCGGAATGACCACCAGTTTTGCCCTGTTTGTAAGGGGGGATCTGGTGAACTCGATGCAAGCAAATCCTGTTGGGATGTTGCTTGCAGGATTTCTAATCCTGCTGATCCCGTGGGGGTTGGCAAGCCTGTGGAAAGGGCGAAGCTTGTTCGTTCGCTCCCTTCAGGTTACAGGGTTGGTTGTCCTGGTATTCTTTGTGGGGCTTTCGTTGCTCCGCTGGGGAATACTGATGGCTCTGGGTTTCAGAGCCTGAACGCCTGCCGGAACAGGCATGGCAAGGAGGCTATCATGCGCTTATTTTCCAAGAACATACTTGTGGTTGCAATCATACTTGCCAGCATGGCATCCTCCGGATGCAATCTATTATCGATTCCTTACTTTCTTTTCTTTATGCCAGATCCCAAAACCGAAGCTGAGATCCAGAAGATCGCCGCCAAGGACAAGAAAACGGAAAAGAAGGTTCTCATCCTTACCTATGGAAAACTGGATCTTCGCCCGGAACTTCTGAACTCCGATCGGGAAATTGCCTATAACCTTGAAAAGCATTTGAAACTACTCACCAGCGCAAACAGTGAAAAGGTCACCGTAATCCCAGCGCGCAAGGCCGAAGAATACAAAAGCACTCACCCGGATTGGCTGGACCGTGACCCGGCGGAAGTTGGGAAACATTTTAAGGCAGACTACGTGATTTATATCGAGGTAAACTCACTTAGCATTTACGAACATGGCAGCGGTGGCACACTTTACCGCGGCAGAGCGGATATCAATATCACCCTGATAGATGTGAATAACCCGGATGAATCCCATCCGCCGAGAAACTTTACATGCGCATTCCCAAGGGAGGCCCGCATGCAGATTACATCCACGGATCAGTCCCCCATGGAATTTCGCCAGACCTTCCTGGATTATGTAGGCAGAAGACTTTCTTGGAAATTCACCGCACACCCCACCAGGGATGATTTCTACGCTGACTGATGCCTAAAATAGAATAGATAAACATACCATTCACGGAGCATTGAAATGTCTGATCCAATCGTGATTCGCTGCAGAGATAACGGTCCATTTGTCGTCAAAGGACCTGTGCAAGTGGTAGATAATGCAGGAAATCCTTTTCCGATTCCCGCTGGCAAGGAAGTAGTGGCTCTATGCAGGTGTGGGGCATCCAAGGTCAAGCCATTTTGCGATGGTGCCCATAATGCATG
The DNA here is from genome assembly GCA_041180805.1 of Planctomycetota bacterium. Lineage (GTDB taxonomy): Bacteria > Planctomycetota > Planctomycetia > Gemmatales > Gemmataceae > JBEGQX01. Next base: position 1,928 of record JBEGQX010000086.1, on the reverse strand, counting down.
CGGGTTTCAGGGGTCTGAGAAGGCTCCCCAACAACCAGCATAGCTGGTTATTTCTTGCCTATATCAAGAATCAGGTCATTCATTTCTGATTCAACTTTAAGGTCCTTGGTAAGTTTACCGGGGCCTTTTTCGTTGGGAGAAGCGGTAAATCCAGCACTCCCAGTAAGGGTGTATTCACCTTTGGCAACTTCCACCACAAATGAGCCATCCTCGGCTACCCGGGCATAATTTTGAGCCTGATTGATCTTGGAGGTAAGAAGAACCATTGGCTTTTCCCCAGGAGGGAGACCAGTAATTGGCTTACCATTGGAAAGAATTTTGCCTGCTACCTTGATTTTTACTTCCTGAGGTTCTTTGCCGCAACCTGTAGCAAATACCAAGGCAAAGAAAACCAATACCATTCTGGAAATCATTTTAAGCATAATAACTCCGCACTATTCTGAAATGACCTCACCATTTGCAGCCGTTCCCATGGCCAAGAAGTTTGGTTGGGAAATATTAAAGGTAATGAAACGAATACTTCCATCAGCCAGGGCAAAATTGGCACCACCCGAATGGGAAGATCCAAATAAGTTTTCTCCATGATTTAATGTTGGGTCCTGCCAATCCGCTTTAGGCGGAAGGGAAGTATTTCTGGTGGCATCATGATCCCATCCGGATGTGTAACCTTCGTTATCATCGCTCTGGTATTGCCCTATAAATCGGGTATTCATCCTTTTTTCACCAAACATCAGGGTGTTACTGGTGCCATCCTTAATATCGATGAGTTTCAGGCCATCGAACCCATACACAATGGCCCCATGATTTCCATTTCTGGTGGAAGTAGTATTATGGGATGAGGCATAATCTGTAGGCCCATGGGGATAAGTGCCGCCCGGTCCATTATTAAAGCCATTTGCGTTATACCAATCAGCTATGGGCGGTAGAGCCTTGGGAGCTCTTCTAGATGGGCAAAAATAGGTCTTGATGACAGCGCCAATAGCATTTCTCTGGCAATCCTGAATGGTTGCGCCGCCCCCTCCCCGCCAAATTGCAACCTGTTCCATAAAGGGAAGAATCTGAAAGCCCCAGCCAGCTTTTTGGCCAACCCCGGCTACGGGGCTGCCCGGAGCTGTAAAAGTAGGCACAGCCTCTTCCCACCTGGTACTGGCAGAAGGTAATAACCCATGCGTGTCATGATGATTGTGCGCAGCCAACCCCATTTGTTTCAAATTGTTAGCGCACTGCGCCCGCGAGGATGCCTCGCGAACCTTTTGCACTGCGGGCAGTAATAATCCAATTAGAATTGCGATAATGGCTATAACCACCAGCAATTCAATCAAAGTGAATCCTTTTCTGGCTTTTAGAGTACTCATGGAAAACTCTCCGAATTAAGAAAATGATGATAGTAAATGATACCCAATAGCAAGCCCGTAATAACAAAAAAACTCCCTGATTTTGTCAGGGAGTTTTAATTATTTACCCAAGAACAGGAACCTTATTTCTTGTTCTTTTCTTCCAAAACAGCCTGTGCTGCGGCAAGACGGGCGATTGGTACCCGAAACGGACTGCAGCTTACATAGTTCAAACCAATCTTGCTGCAGAACTTCACGGAATCAGGTTCGCCACCATGTTCACCGCAAATGCCTATCTTCAGGTCATTACGGGTAGCGCGGCCACGTTCCACGCCCATTTTCATCAAACCACCAACCCCATCAAAGTCAATAACCTGGAAAGGATCCTTCTTAACCAAGTCATTTTCAATGTAGTGCTTGATGAAGCTACCGTAGTCATCCCGGCTGATACCAAGGGTAGTCTGAGTAAGATCGTTGGTACCAAAGCTAAAGAACTGTGCCTCGGCTGCAATTTCACCAGCGGCAACGCAGGCGCGTGGCAATTCAATCATAGTGCCGACGTAATAAGGAACCTTTGTTCCTTTTTCCGTGAAC
>JBEGQX010000085.1:0-2544 GCA_041180805.1 Planctomycetota bacterium | reverse complement strand
TTTCTTCCGGCACCTGATACCCCACTTTTGCTATCGACGATTATCTGATCTGCATGGACAAGCCCCAATCCAAGCAATGGGGCCAATCCCAAGATCGCTGTCTGCGGGTAACAACCGGGGTTTGCGACCAAATTGGCCTTTTGTATCTCGCCGGCTAAAAATTCCGGCAAACCATACACTGCATGGGAAAGATTCGCCAAGTCCTTATGATCTTCACCGTACCATTTTTTGTAAACCACAGGATCTTTCAAACGATAATCCGCTGAAAGATCAACAACACGGATACCTGCCTTAAGAATTTCGGGGATAACATCCATGCTTGCCCCATGTGGCAAACAACTAAAAACACATTTCACGTTTTTCCGCAAAAGCGACTTAACATCAAACGACTCACACCTTATTTCCAATTGCCCATGAAGAATCGGGTGCAAGTCATGCACCCAGGGGCATTCTTCTTGCCTGGAAACGCAAGAAACTATTTTCACTTCAGGATGGCGCAGAAGAATCTTCATTAATTCAAGAGCGGTATAACCAGAAGCACCTAGAATCGCGACATGCACCATGTTAATCTACCTTCCAAACTTTTCCCCAAGGCAATCCATTCATGAATAACATAAAGAGTTTACAGGAATCATTTCGTTCGGGCGACAGTTCCCCATCAGAACTTTTAAAAAAATCGGTGGAACAAATCCAAAAACTGGAAATGTTTGTGCATGCCTGGGAATTCCTGGATTTAGAACATGCCCACCGGGATGCAATCAAAATGGATCAACAGGTCAAAGACGGAGGCCCATTGGGACCTCTCCACGGAATTCCCCTAGGCGTGAAAGACATTATTGATGCCAATGATTTGCCGACCAAAGCAGGCTGCAAGTCCTGGAATGGAAATCTAGCCCGGCAAGATGCCGATTGCGTTCGGATGCTCAGAAAAGCAGGGGCAATCATTTTGGGAAAAACTGTGACAACGCCTTACGCAAGCTTTGATCCGCCCCCGACCGTTAACCCATGGAACCAGCAACGGACTCCAGGAGGGTCCAGCAGTGGCTCAGCGGCGGCCATCGCAACTCAAATGGTTCCATTGGCACTTGGAACCCAAACTGGTGGTTCCATCACAAGGCCCGCAGCCTATTGCGGGGTTTGCTCGATAAAACCCAGTTATGGATGGATTTCCATGGAGGGAATATTGCCTTTGTCTCCATCCATGGACCATTTGGGATTCATGGCAACCAACATGGAAGACCTTGGAGTAATTTTCCAGGCTCTGTCGTCGCCCCAACCGGCAATTTCCGGATTTGACTTTCGCCTGCCAATTGGCTTTTTAAAAGGCTTTTTCTGGGACAAACTTTCACCAGACATCAAAACCTTAATTTCAGAGACAAGGTTGGCCCTGGAAAAACAGGGGGTGGTTTTTAAGGATATTCATCTGCCGGATAACGCTCCAGACATCCTCAAGCACCACCGAAAAATCATGGCTCATGAAGCATTTCGCGTTCATGCGTTCTGGATTGAAAGGAGACCTTGGGATTATCCCGAAAAAATCACTTCTCTTATTGATGAAGGCCGGAAGGTTTCCAATATGGAATATCTGGAGGCACTAAACCAAAAGGAAGTTTGGAAAACATGGTTTGAGAATCAGATTCAACATCTAGAGGGTCTGTTTTCCAGTGCCACTCTTACCGTGGCCCCGGATCGTACAAACACCGGGGATCCAGCCTTAAATAGCCCATGGAGTTTCACAGGGCTACCAACCATTTCCCTTCCGGTGGGTTTTAATGATGAAAAACTCCCCTTCAGTATCCAGATTGCTGGTCGGTGTAACCAAGATTTAAGGTTGATAAACCTAGGAATTAAGCTTGAAAAACTATTAAATTGGAAACCTTTGCTGCCAAGCCACCTCGCCAGGTTCCTGTAAGAATTATTTTTCGACTTTGGCAAGCCTTCCTTGAAAATAAAAATTGTCGCCCATTATCTTCAAAGAGGAAGCCTCAAATTGAGTGGTGACAGGGATTTTTTCAAAACCAATGCCAGAAATGGGAGAAAGAGCTTTTCCGCCACCGATAATTTTAGTCCCCACAAAAATATGACATTCATCAATGAGGTTTTGATCCCAAAAATGCCCTAAAACTGTTGAACCGCCCTCCACAAGTAAATTGTGATGACTCATTGAGCCCAGGTATTTCAACAATTGGTTAAGAATTATTTCAGGTTTGTCGGAATCAATAAATAAAACACCTATTCCATGAGTTTTAAGAAGCTTAACTTTGTGGAGATCTGCTGCCTTGGAAACTACCAATAGAACTGGAACAGTTTGGGCCGTTTTAAAAAGTTGGCAATCCAGGGGCAACCTGGCGCTTGGATCCAAAATAATTCTTAATGGCGTTCTGGCACCTGCAGGGCGAACGGTAAGCATCGGGTCATCCTTGAGAACCGTACCGATACCAACCAAAATACCATCAACCCTCCCACGTAATTCATGAACGATTTTCCGGGCTTCTGGATTACTTATCCATTTGGATTCCCCGGTATAAGTGGCTATTTTACCAT
>JBEGQX010000084.1:0-49023 GCA_041180805.1 Planctomycetota bacterium | reverse complement strand
ACCGGCGGGGCTAACATAGGCAGCCTGTACGCAGCGGTTGCGGGAATCTCGCACCCGGAAAAAGCCATCCCACGAAATGCTCTTCTGTTCCCCAGGGCGGTGGATCCCGAGGCACAAGCCGGCACCAGCACCTTTGGAAGATTCGATGCCACGGGGCCATTCTCGGCTTCACTTTCGCCGGTTCAACCTGGCGCGGGTAACGGCATGATGGAAAACCTGAAGATCAAGCTGCCCAGAGAGCAACTGGATGATCGATTGGGGCTGTTAAAAACACTGGACAATGTACGCTGGGCGATAGACGACCAGTTGCGCGCCGAGACTTCCGACAAGTCCCGCGAACTTGCACTGCTGGCGCTGATGGGCGGTTTGGCAGATGCACTGGACCTTTCCCGGGAGGATCCCAAAACCATCAGCCGTTACGACACTGCCCCGCTCTTCGATGTCAGCAAGATCGACAAGAAATGGAAGAATCACAAGAACTACACCGACAATGCCAAAACCATGGGCAAGCTATTGTGCCTTGCCCGCAGAATGTGCGAAAGGGGCGCGGGTTTCGTAACTGTTACCACGAACTTCGTGTGGGACATGCACGCCGATGTGAACAATGCCACCATCGAGGAAGGCATGGGCTACATGGCGCCATCACTGGATCATGCGGTTAGCGCGTTTCTGGAAGATGTCCAATCCAGGGGCCTTTCGGATAAAATATTATTAGTGGTGTGCGGTGAAATGGGTCGCACGCCCAAGATCAACGGCAAAGGTGGAAGGGATCACTGGGGAAACCTGGGGCCGCTTATCCTGGCAGGTGGTGGGTATCCGATGGGGCAGGTGATTGGAAAATCACGCTACGATGCCTCTTCCCCTTCCTCGGAACCGGTTACGCAGGGAATGGTGATCAGCACGGTGCTGCAAACTTTGATGGACTATCCCAAGTTGCGCCTGCAAGCGAATATCGCCCGCGAGGTGATCAACGCCGGCGGCCATGCAAACATTTTTGGCTAAACAATCGATGACTGGTGCTATATGAGAACAAGAGAAACTTTTTTCATCCTGATGGCAATGTGGTGCGGTGTGGGTTTCATCCATGCGGGGCCCCTGGGTTACAACAAGGACATTCGTCCGATACTTGCGGAAAACTGTTTCGCCTGCCATGGGCCGGATAGTGCCGCCCGAAAAGCAGACCTTCGGCTGGATCGCCGGGATGACGCAATCAAGTCTGGCTCCATTGTGCCGGGCAAACCGGATGAAAGTCCTGTCATTGAACGCATTCTCAGCACCGAAAAAGGCAAGGTGATGCCTCCGCCCAAGGCACACAAAACCCTTACCGCGCAACAGAAGGAAAAACTCGCACAGTGGATACGCGAGGGTGCCAACTATGAACTGCACTGGTCCTTCCTGGCCCCGAAAAAACCAGAGCTTCCAACGGTGAAGAACTCCAACTGGGTGAGAAACCCGATTGATCGTTTCATTCTTGCCGGCATGGAAAAGAACGGTTTGTCGCCTGCGCCGGAGGCCGACCGGCGCACACTGGCACGCAGGTTAAGCCTGGACATTACAGGCCTGCCGCCCGAACCAAAGATGGTCGAGGCTTTCGTCGCGGACACCCGTCCGGATGCCTACGAAAGGCTTGTGGACGACCTGATGAAATCCCCGGCATGGGGCGAGCATCGCGGGCGCTACTGGCTGGATGCTGCCAGGTATGCGGACAGCCATGGCATTCATTTTGACAACTTCCGTGAAATGTGGAGTTACCGTGATTGGGTGATCAATGCCTTCAACAGGAACATGCCCTTCGACCAGTTCACCCTGGAGCAACTTGCGGGCGACCTGTTGCCCAACGCCACGCTGGAACAGAAGATCGCCTCGGGTTTCAATCGTTGCAACATCACCACGAATGAAGGTGGCGCTATAGCCGAGGAATATCTGGTGTTGTACGCCCGGGATCGCACCGAAACCACCAGCCAGGTATGGCTTGGCCTTACCGCGGGATGCGCGGTCTGCCATGACCACAAATTTGACCCCATATCCATGAAGGACTTTTATTCGCTGGCGGCATTCTTTAATAACACCACCCAGAACGCCATGGATGGAAACATCAAGGATACCCCGCCCATCATTCCGGTTCCCAAGGGTGAAGACCGTGAGCGCTGGGAGAAAGCTTCCAAAGACCTGGCCGATGCCCGGAAGAAACTGGAAGATCGGAAACAACAAGCCAAGCCCGATTTTGAAAAATGGGCCGCCGCCGCGAAGCCCGAAAGCCTTCGCTCCAAGGCACCTTCGGAAGGTCTGATTGTGCATGCCCCATTGAACGAAGGAAAGGGCAACAAGGTTGGTTTCAACATCTCTGGCATGAAAAGGGAAATCGAGTCCGCGGATATCACCTGGGTGAAAGGCAATGCCGAGGACAAGGCGGTTTCGCTGACCAAACCGGGTGCGATCACCATCAGTGATCTTGGCGATTTTGAAAAGGACCAGAAGTTTTCCTTTGGGGCATGGGTGCTTGCTCCCCGCCAGCCGAATGGTGCCATCTTTGCCCGCATGGATACAGGCAACAACTTCCGCGGCTGGGACCTTTGGTACGAAAATGGCAAATTCGGCTGCCACATTATCAACAGTTGGCCCACCAATGCCATCAAGGTTGTCACCAACGCCAGCTTCAATCCCAACGTATGGCATCATGTGTTTGTCACCTACGATGGAAGTTCCAAGGCTGCCGGGGTGAAGGTTTATGTGAATGGTGTTCCACAGGCAACCGCTGTGCTGAATAATAACCTGAGCCAGACCATTCGCACCAAGGTGCCTTTCAAGATCGGCACCCGCGACAACGACAGCCCGATCAACCGCATCACGCTGGCGGATATCCGCTTTTACAACCGTGCCCTTGCTGCCAACGAGGTGCATGGCCTGGGGCCCATCGACAAACTCGCGCAGATTCTTGCCAAGCCCGCCGACAAGCGATCCAAGGAGGAAGCCAACGAGTTGTTTGACTGGTGGGTTGGCAACATGGATACCGCATCCAAGGATCTTGCCGCGCTGGTCACCAAGCTGGATATCGAGGAAAAACAGATCCGCAGCGCGGGTACCATCGCCCATGTGATGGCTGAGAAAAACGAACCCGCGATGGCGTATGTCCTCAACCGTGGGGATTACGACAAACGCAAGGACAAGGTTAACGCCAATACTCCAGAGGTATTGCCTGCCCTACCCAAAGACAGCCCCAAGAATCGTCTTGGGTTGGCCCAGTGGCTGCTGTCAAAAGATCATCCCCTAACCTCCCGAGTAACCGTCAATCGTTTCTGGCAGGAACTGTTCGGCAACGGACTGGTGCGAACCAGCGGCGATTTCGGCATTACCGGGGAATTACCCACCCACCCCGAACTGCTCGACTACCTGGCCATCGAGTTCCGCGACAGGAAATGGGATATGAAGGACTTCTTCAAATTGATGGTAACAAGCGCAACCTATCGCCAGGCTGCCAACACAACCCGTGAAAAGCTGGAGAAAGACCCCCAGAACCGACTTCTCAGCCGTGGTGCGCGTTTCCGGCTGGATGCCGAGATGGTGCGCGATTACGCGCTGGCTTCCAGCGGTATTCTGGTGAACAAGGTGGGTGGCCCCAGCGTAAAACCCTACCAACCCGAGGGGGTGTGGGAGGCTGTCGCCATGATTGGAAGCAACACCCGCGACTACAAGGCCGACAGTGGCGAGAACCTATACCGCAGAAGCATGTACACCTTCTGGAAGCGATCGGCTCCGCCCGCCAGCATGGAAATTTTCAATGCCCCCAACAGGGAAACCTGTACCGTTCGTAGGGAAAGAACCAACACCCCGCTGCAGGCGCTGGTAACCCTTAACGATCCCCAGTTTGTGGAAGCGGCGCGCTACCTGGGTGAGAAAACCCTGAAAGAGGGTGGCACCAGCCTGGATGAACAGCTTGACTTCATCAGCCTGCGTGTGCTTGCCAGGAAGCTGAACGCCACCGAAAAGTCGCTGGTGCTGGCCGAGCATTCAGACCTGTTGGACTATTACAGCAAGAATACAGGTGATGCCGGCAAGTTGATCGGCACAGGGGCTTCGAAACCCGATCCCAAACTGAACCCAAACCAACTGGCTGCCTGGACCATGACGATCAATTCGATCATGAATCTGGACGAAGCCTTAAACCATTAAAATTAACAGGACAGTACCATGAGCACCGAGCACCTTTTCAACGAACACAAGCTGAATGTCACCCGCAGATATTTTTTCAAGGCGGGTTCGCACGCGCTGGGTTGGGCGGCGCTGAATTCCATGATGAATGCCAAATCGCAGGCAGCCGCCACGAGTGAAGCCACCGGATTGAATCATTTTGCCCCCAAGGCAAAAAATGTGATCTACCTGCACATGGTGGGCGGCCCCGCCCAGATGGACCTGTTTGATTACAAACCAAAGATGCAGGACTGGTACGACAAAGACCTGCCGGATTCCGTGCGTAACGGCCAGCGCCTTACCACCATGACCAGCGGACAGAAACGCTTCCCGATCGCGCCCTCGAAATACAAATTCTCGCAACACGGCGACAATGGCATGTGGTTTTCCCAATTGCTGCCCTTCAAGGCCAGCATGGCAAAGGACCTTTGCTTTATCCGTTCCATGCACACCGAGGCGATCAACCACGAACCCGCCATCACCTACATTCAAACAGGCAACCAGGTGACTGGCAGGCCATGCCTGGGTGCTTGGGTCAGCTACGGCTTGGGCAGCCTGAACAAGAACCTTCCCACCTTTGTGGTGATGGTTGCCAAGCCTTCCAACCAGGAACAGGTGCAGGCCATCTCTGCCAGATTATGGCAGTCAGGTTATCTGCCAGGGGAACACGCAGCGGTTCCATTCCGGGCGAGTGGCGATGCGATTTTGTATTTGAACAACCCGGCGGGGGTTCCCGCCCAGGTTCGCCGACGCAACCTCGATACCATTCGCCAATTGAATGAGATGACCCTTCAACAGGTGGGAGACCCCGAGACCCTGACCCGTATCCAGCAGTATGAGATGGCATTCCGCATGCAATCCAGCGTGCCGGAGCTGACCGATCTTACCCGTGAGAATGAGAAGACTTTCAAGCTGTACGGCGAGGCAGCCCGCAAGCCAGGCACTTTTGCCAACACCGCGCTTGTCGCACGGCGGTTGGTGGAGCGCGGAGTTCGGTTTGTGCAGGTTTACCACAACAACTGGGATACCCATGGGAATGTTGCCGGGCGATTACCCGACCAGTGCCGCGATGTCGACCAGGCATGCTATGGACTCATCCAGGATTTAAAGCAGCGAGGCATGCTGGATTCGACCCTGGTGATCTGGGGGGGCGAGTTCGGGCGAACCATTTATTCGCAAGGCGGTCTAAGCAAGGAAAACTACGGCCGTGATCATCACCCCAGGTGCTTTACCATGTGGATGGCGGGCGGTGGCTCCAAGGCCGGTGCAGTCTACGGTGAAACCGATGACTTCTCCTACAACATTATCAAGGATCCGGTCCATATTCGCGATTTCCATGCCACCATTCTGAAGATGATGGGATTTGATCACGAGCGATTCACCTATCGTTTCCAGGGTCTGGATCAAAAGCTGACAGGTGTGGAACCCGCCCGCGTGATCCCAGAACTGTTGGCATGATTTTACTTGGATTGTTTATAGAATTATCGGCGCCCTTATTCCCGGAGAAACTCCCATGACTTTTTCCAACTCTAAAAGGGCAAGGATTGCCTTCACGCTGATTGAACTGCTGGTGGTTATTGCCATCATAGCGATTTTGATAGGTCTATTGCTTCCTGCCGTGCAGAAGGTTCGCGAGGCCGCGGCCCGCATGCAATCACAGAACAACCTGAAGCAGCTTTCGCTGGCGTGCCACAACGCATCGGACTCGCGAATGATGCTTCCCTGCGCATGGAACGCATGGTGGATGCATCTGGGAGATCCCAATGGCAATGCCGGCGGGTACATCACTGGAACCTACAAGGGGCCTTGGAAAACTTACGTTGGGGATGTGACCCTTTTTTACCATCTGCTTCCATTCCTGGAGCAGAAAGCGATGTATGATGCGGGTAATGGCAACCAGCTTCTTTCCAATGCGGGGGGAATCCCCATTTACACCATGAAGCTTAAGGGCTTTACGGCTCCTCACGATCCAAGTTCTGCTGATAATCTGGGGATTCAGTACACCTGGCTTAGTAACAATGCAATCATCAATTGGTCTGCCACCAGCTATGCCTTTAACTATCAGGTATTTGGAAAACGTGGTGGCACAGCAACCAATTCTGATCACTGGGGAACAAACTATACGGTCTCCACCATTCCGGATGGGTCCTCAAACACCATCTTCTTTGCGGAGAAGATGATGGTTTGCAAAACCCGGGGAAACCTCCTCATGCATGGTGGCTGGTTATCGGATCATACCCCGATGTTCGGTGGCAGACCAACAGGTGCACCGCTTACCAAGTTCCAGACCGGAGTAACCCAGCAAAATTGCAATGCTGACCTGGCACAAGCTTTTACCTCAGGTGGCCTTGGCATTTCCATGGGCGATGGAAGCGTTAAAACTGTCAACCCAAATGTGAACGCCACCATTTGGGGCTACGCTGTGGACCCGGCTGAAGGCCAGGTATTAACCGACTTCTAAACAAACGGATCATTCCCCATGAGAACCTGTATTCTTCTGCTATCCATTCTCTTCCTGATGGGTTGCGCAGGTGACGACTTCAACCGCGGTGGCGCGCTTTCTGGTAAGGTTTTCCTGGAGGAAACCCCACTGGAGGGAGGCACCATTACCCTCGAAACAACCAATGGCAAACATAATGCCTCCTGCGAGATTACCCCGGAGGGCACCTATGTTATTTCTGAGCCGCCCTTGGGGGAATGCGTGCTCAGCGTAAAAACCTCGCACTTGAAAGGCGCGGTTTCAAACCCCACCATCACCAAGACCAAGCAAAACCCTAGCGGAATCATAGGTTCCCCAGGGATGATGATGCCCAAGGGCGTCGGCCTGGTTTACAAACCCATTCCGGAAAAATATGAGAATATTAAAACATCAGGCATAACGATCAGCATTAGCCGGGGCAAGCAGGACTTTGATATCAAGTTAAATACCAACTAAATTTTGTTTCAACAGAAAAGGGAAGGCAGGCATGCCTTCCCCTTGCACTTTGGCACCCGGGTGGTGGCTTAAACCTCCCAGCCCTTGCGATAGGTTCTGCGGATCAGGTTTTGGGCCTTTGAGTTGCCCTTGCAAACCAGATTGGCCGAATCCCATTCAAAGCCACCGGCACGGTAGGCGACATTACCCAAAAGAACTGTCTCAGTCATCGGGCCGGAATAATCAAAATGGCAAGTGGCCGGTTTACCACCCCGAATGGCATCAAACCATTCCTTGTGGAAGCCCGGGGAATCCTCAAAAGTCTTGGGAGCCTTAACACCCTTGAACTTTTCATCCGGCAGCAATTTCCAGCCATTGAACCCACAGATCAGCATACCTTTGGAACCAATAAACAGGTTGTTGTAGTTGCCTGCCTTCAGGCCATGCTCGGCAAGGATCTTCGGGCCTTCCTTGGCGTGGTCCCAGTGCAGGGTGATGGCATCATGCTTGTCGTTCTTGGGAAACTCAAACTTGGTTTGCATGGACTTCGGTGTGGTAAGTTCATGTACCGCGGGGCCGGAAGCCTCCACCTTGGTTGGGTAACGAAGATCGAGTGCCCAGAAGGGAATATCCAGGATATGGCAGCCGAAATTGCCTGTTTCGCCGGTGCCAAACTGCCACCAGAATCTCCAGCCATAAGGGCAGATGGTTGGTTGGTATGGATAGAATTCATTGGGCCCCAGCCAAAGGTCATAATTAAGACCTGCAGGAGTTTCCGGTTTCTCGTTGGGTATGGAAGGCATACCACGGTCACCACCCATCCAAGCGTATACTTCCTTCACATTGCCAATCATGCCAGCGCGAATGATTTCCACCGCTTCCCGAAGTGGCTTCAATGTATGCCGCTGGACACCCAACTGGGTTGCGACTTTCTTTTCGCGTGCCAGATTGGTTAATTGCCTGACTTCCCATACATCGTGGGCCAGCGGCTTTTCCTGATAAAGGTGCTTGCCGCGCTGAAGTGCCCACCAGGCTATATGAAAATGGGTATGATCCGGGGTGGTGACAAGCACACCGTCTATTTGCTTTTCCATCTCATCGAACATCTTGCGGAAGTCGACAAATTTTTTGGCCTTGGGATGTTTCTGATAGGCATCCCCGGCCCGGCTGTCATCCACATCGCAAAGGGCAACCACATTTTCCTTGCTGGCGCCATTCAAGTTTGCCTTGCCCTGTCCCCCCAGCCCGATTACCGCCAGGTTCAGCTTCTCGTTGGCGGATAAGGCCTTTGCCTGTGGTGCGGAACCCAACCAGAAGCCCGCTGCCAAGGCACCCGATTTCTTGATGAAACTTCTTCGATTCGTTCTGGAAAGCATGGTCACTCCAAAGCAATGAATTAAACTGTTTCAAATCAACATAACAACCCAACCGCAAAACTCAACGAACTATTCAACACCTGCCAGGCTGATTAGTTTCCCAAAGGAGGCCCATCCAGCCGGCGGGTATTCTCCCTTAGAAATGTTGAAAAGGATTGTTCTGCCTGCGCTTGCAATTCCAATGTGGCAGCACCCGCCTTGATGGCCTGTTCCATCTGCGAGCCAAGGCCGAGCTTTTCCACCTGCTTTAAGACCTCGGACAATCTCGGATCGGAACGAATTTGTGCTTCGGCGCGTGGCCTGGGTTGGGTGATGTCGCCGGATATTTTTCCAGACCAGATTGGCAGCAGCGAACCATCCTCCAGCCGGGCAAATATCGCATCCTCGACGGTCATTCTGCCCGCACTCAGTTCCGGCACCACCCGGGTTACCCTTACAGCATCCACCTTTTTTTCATCTGCGATCTTTGCAGCCTGTTGCAACCAGTTGGAGGATGCGGCCCTACCACCGCCAGGTTCAAGATCCTTGAACAAATCACCCAGGGCGTTTTTCCCCAACTGCTGCACCAAGCCCATGAGATCGATCTTTTTATTGTCCCTGGCATCCACCAACAGCTCGCCGCTTCCTTGTAGGTGCAGGCCCTGTTCCCTGCTGTAGGCGAACAACGCCTTGCGTTTGATCCAATCTGTCTCATTTTCCACGCCGAACCGGGGTAGTCGGTCCACAAGGCTGATCTTTTCACGCAACCAATCCATCTTCGCTTCCCTGAACTCGGCATCCAGATCCTGCGCCGGCCGCCCCTCGATATTCTCTACGCGTTGCTGCAAGGCTACCAGTAATAGCTGCTTGTAAGCGGGTTGCAAGGGTGTGTATTTTCTCACCTCGGAGTTTTTGAATTCCAGAACCATTAATTGCGTTTGCGGCTTGGATTCCTCGAGAAGTTTTCTTTCCGATTTCAGTGAATCAAGCCAGGCCCTTGGCTTGTTGGCTGCCTGTTCCTTTTCCATCCAAAGGTCCATGCGTTTCAGGTAGTCGCCAAGTATGGCTTTATCCCTGTCACTTTCCTTCGAGGCAAACAAATCAAATTTTGCGGGCAACGCCTTTTTCAACCATGACCTTTGCACCACAAACAGCACAGTGGCATTTCGTGTCTGTGCAAGGCGGAAGCCTTTTATATCTTCGCCGGATTTCAAGGACAGGGTTTCCACCGCGGGGGATTTTTTGGTTTGCGCACCGGCCACTCCCATGGTGGCAAGCCAACTTAGCAAGGCAATCAGGCAGAGTCTCATACCTTGCTCCGAAATAAATTCAGGACTTTTTCATGCTGGGTGGCAGATGGCAGACACCATCCTTGCAAGGCACCAATTGATAGCGATTACGGGCCACCCAAAGGTAAACTTTCTGCCCGACCCATGGAACCAATGGCAGGTAGAAAAAAGGTGCCAGCAAAAACAACAAGGGGATTCTCCACGAAATCGACCTGAACGCTCGAAACCCCGCTGTGGTCCAAGTTCGGCCCGGGTTTACAAAGTGCATCTCTTCCAAAAGCCTGTCCGGTTGAAGGGGAGGATCCATGGATGGAATACCTGCGGGGTCGCGGGCATCGCGAAAATCGATGGCCCCGAACCAGTCCAATTTTTTCAGGATTGCCACGCTGCGCTGGCACAATGGGCACAGCCCATCGAAAAGAACCAGTGGTTTGGCGGATTCAGGCATCAAAAACTCCCTTGGATCACTCTTAATAATTCTAGCTTATTGCGCAGGAAGTGATATAGATGAAGTCATTCCGGGGGCAAAAGTATCAGAATTTTCAGCCTCCCGACCTATGTACTCCCTAAATCTTGAACCGCGATGGTTACCATGGCACAACACAAGAATCTTCTGGCGTTTGACTACGGGGCTGAGAGTGGCAGGGCAATTGTGGGAAAGTTTGATGGTAATACCATCAGCCTGGATGTTGTCCATCGTTTTCCCAACCGCCCAGTCCGCACACTCGGCAACCTGAACTGGGATATTCTGGATCTTTATCGCGAAATGCTTCAAGGTATGCGGGCTTCCGCTGCCAATTATGGAAACATCGACAGCATAGGGGTGGATACCTGGGGTGTGGACTTTGGCCTGCTGGGCAAAGACGGCACTCTCCTGGGAAACCCCCGCTGCTATCGCGACCCACACACTGAAGGCATCTTGGATCAGGCCTTCAAGATCATGCCCAGGGAACAGCTTTATTCACACACCGGCATCCAGTTCATGCGGTTCAATTCACTTTTCCAGCTTCTTGCCATGTCCAGGGATCATTCCAGCGTGTTGGAATCTGCCCGCCATCTTCTCTTCATGCCTGATCTTTTCCATTATTTCCTGACTGGCATCAAATCCAATGAGTATACCGATGCCTCAACTTCGCAGATGATCGACCCCGCGACCAGGGGTTACTCGCACAAGGTATTGGAGACTTTTGGCATTCGTCAGGAAATCTTGGGCACCATCGTCCAACCGGGAACCATGCTTGGCCCGGTTCGAAACCAGGTCATGGAAGAAACCGGCATTAATGCGGCGCCTGTGATCGCCCCGGCAACTCACGATACCGCCAGCGCGGTGGCTGCCGTTCCCGCCAACTCATCCTCTTGGGCCTATATCAGTTCGGGGACCTGGTCCTTGATGGGAATTGAAACACCCACACCATTGATGAACGAGAAAGCTCTGGCTTACAACTTCACCAACGAAGGCGGGGTGGATGGCACCACACGGGTGTTGAAAAATGTCATGGGGTTGTGGCTGGTGCAGGAATGCAAGCGAAGCTGGCAACGGCAGGGCACCGACTACAGCTACGAGGAACTCACCCGACTGGCCTCCGAGGCAACTCCTTTTGCCTCCCTGATCCAACCAGACGATGAATCTTTCCTACTGCCTTCCGACATGACCACGGCGATTGTCAACTTCTGCAACAAAACCGGGCAAAAGGCCCCATCATCACCTGGTGCCACAGTTCGGTGCGCCCTGGAAAGCCTGGCTTTAAAATACCGATGGGTCATGGAACGATTGGAAGAATTATCCGGCAAAAGGATCGAAGTCATCCATATCGTGGGTGGTGGATGTCAAAACCAGCTTCTCTGCCAGTTCACAGCCGATGCTTGTGGCAAACTGGTGCTGGCGGGCCCAATCGAAGCCACTGCCATTGGAAATGTGCTGATGCAAGCCGTGGGGTTGGGTTTGGTGAAAAACCTTTCCCAAGCCCGTGAAGTGGTGAAACGATCCTTCCCCATTCAAACCTATATGTCCCAAAACACACGGGTGTGGGACGAAGCTTATACCCGCTTCCTGAAGCTTTTTTAATGAACTGATTCCAGCACGGGTTATGATTCTTCTTGTGAACCAACTATCAAGGAACCTTTCCAAGCATGGCATTCGAAACCAAGTGTCCAGATTGCAACCACCTTTTTAATTCCCCTGATCGCCTGATCGGGGCGATGGGAAACTGCCCCAGGTGTGGCCATGGCTTTCGGATGCTGCCCTGCAAGGAATCCAAGTCCAATGCGGAGTCTTACGGGGTCAAGGATAGTTCGCTACCTCCAGCGGCTGAGGTAAAACCTAAAAAAGAAGCTATCGAGGAAATGAAAACCACCAGCAAGGGTGGACCTTATAATTCGTTTGATGTCGCAGACCTGAAGCGTGGCAGAGGAGTTAGCTTCGACCAAGATCCACCCAAACCCGCATACACCAGTAAAAAGCAAATCTTCAGTGGGGATGGTGGCGCTTTTGACAATGTTTATGGCTTTATAGCCGTGGTGCTGGCCAGCGTGGGTTTGCTGTGTGCTAACTTTCCCGTGGTTGAATACCTTGCTATTCCACTACTTCTTAGCGGCCTTTTGCTTGGAATTGGATCGGCCTTTCTGCCCGGAAGCGCGGTCCAGCGTTTTACAATGCCCGGCATTGTGCTGCTGATAGCCTTTCCCACCCTTCTGATTGTGTTGAAAGCTCCGGAATGGTTCCGGGAAAAAAGGGCCAAACCGGAAGAAGCCTCACCCAAGGACAAATACTTGTGGGTGAAGCCAGGTGAAAGGCCATTGTTACCTGAAAAGCAGGAAGACAAGATTAACGCTTCTCAATTTGCCGTACAGCGGAATGACATCCGTGTGGCAGTGGCGGAAGTTCGTTACAAACGGGCAGAGTATACTCAAAACAAACAAAAACTATTCACCAAGGAACCCAAGGTTCACATACTTTTAAGGGTGCTCAATTCCGGTTACGAAAAGCCTTTCGATTTTGCAGGCTGGCGCACCTACGGCGAAGGCGCAAAACTCTTTGACCCCGAAGGCCAGGAACTGGGAGAGTGGTCACCTCCAAAGGGTGCCCTTCAAAAGGTTACCCCAACCACAACCCTATTTCCGGGAAAGACTTGTGAAGAATGGGTAATCTTTGACGCTCCCAAGGTGAAGTTCGAAAGCCTTGTTCTGGATTTACCCGGTAAGGCTTTCGGGGCAGAGGAAGGGAAAATTACCATGTTTTTGCCATCTAGTTTGATCACAAAGTGATGTTAGCAGGGTAAAATAAGGTATTATTGCCGTTGGAGGCTAATCCATGAACCGAAGATCTCGCCTGGCATTCACCCTGATTGAGCTATTGGTGGTGATCAGCATTATTTCGGTTCTGATGGGGCTGATGATGCCCGCGGTGCAGAAGGCCCGTGGCGCAGTCAATCGCATTTCCTGCAGCAATAACCTTAAGCAGATTAGTCTGGCAATGTGGTTGTACCACAACACTTTCGACACCCTGCCTGCCAGCCGGGTAGGCAACCAAGGTGCCACCTGGTCTGTTTTGGTTCTGCCCAACTTGGAACAGGAAAACCTTTATCGCAAGTGGGATACCTCCAAAACTTATTACCAGCAAAACCAAGTTGCCAGGGAAACGAACTTGAAGGTATTCTTCTGCCCGGAACGCAGGACATCCAGTGCGGCGGGCCTGAGTGTGCAGGGTGATCAGGATTCAACAGGTAATGCGAATGGAACCCATTACCCCGGTGGCTTGGGAGACTATGCTGCCAACATAGGCACGGTATCCAACACAACCGCTGTGGGTGGATTGGTCTTTTACAATAATGATGGTCCATTCGCGGCCCAGACAGGCCGTGGTTTCAACTTCAACATGATTCGTGATGGTCTTTCCAACACACTGATGGTGGGTGAAAAGCATGTGCCGATCTCGAAGTGGGGAATAGGAACCTGGGATTCCTCTACTTACAACGGCGACCATCACAATGCGTATGTGCGTGCAGCGGGAAGGCTCTACAAGCTGGCTCCATCACCAGATGACATTAATTCCATGAGTTTTGGCAGTTATCACTTTGGTGTGGTGAACTTTGGGTTTTGCGATGGCGGGGTTCGCAGCATTGCCACCAATACCTCGGAGAACACGCTTCGCCTGCTGGCCAGCCGCAATGATGGGGAAGTCCTTCCTGATTATTGATCCGGATTGCTTGGATCGCATCAAACCCATGCCGAGTAAAGGGTTATAATCCATTTAAGAACGAATGGATCGTTGATTCGCCTTCTGCAAGGATCTATACTTTAAGGAAGGAGCATCTAGTTGAAAGGGTCCGCCCATTACCGTCAATTTTCACAAAGAACTGGAACGAGCGCTTCGCAAGGGCCATTCCATTTTCATGCCCAAGGAATTGCAATCCCTTGAACCATGCTTGGACCCTGCCGGCAAACTGATTGTCAAGGAAGGCAAAAGCTCTCGCGTTTATCAAATGCGCGACAAGGAAACCAATAAAAAGTTCGCGGTTAAATGCTATCATTGGAGTGACAATTCGCTTGAATCTCGTTATGCCTACCTGAAAGAGATCAAGGAAAAGAACGATATCTCGTTCCTGATACCGTGCACATTCCATTTGGAAGGCACACTCATCCAGGGGGAAAAATACCCCGTTCTGGTGATGGATTGGATTGAAGGTGTGCCCTTCCGTGAATTCCTTTCCCGCGCAGCGGGTGTACCCCGCATTGTGGACAAGCTTGGCAGGTTACTGGCACGCATTGAAAGAAAAATGTACCGCGCTGGTATCGCGCATTGCTGCCTTGAGGCAGAACACCTGATGCTGGGCAGCAATTCTTCCGAAGAGCGTGGCGTACTGGTTCTTTTGGATTACGACAACATCTGGACCCCCCAGCTTGCCCATCAGAATATTCTGGAATCTTCCGATCCGCTTTATCATCATCCGCAACGGGTCAGGGAGGGCATTTTTGGCCCGCTCGCGGATCGTTTTGCCTTTCTGCTTTTGTACACAACCCTTACTGCGATAAAGGTTCTTGGGCCGAAGTTCTACAAGGAAAAATCCAACGATCAGGGAATCATCTTCTCGCAGCAAGATCTGTCCATGCCGGATGAAGCCCGAATCTTCAAGGAACTTCTTGGCCAGAATGATAAATTCCTCCGGGGCATTACCTTGGAATTGCAAAACGCCCTGGCCAAACCCATGGGGTGGATTTCAAGCTTGGAAACCATCATCAATCGGGTGAAGGACAAAGTCGAACAAGGTGAATTCAGTTGGGCTGAAATCCGTTTCGATGAGGAAGAAAAACCATCATCCACCGAATCTGACTTTGAGGAAGAGGGCGGCCTTAAGAAGGTTGTCGAGGAAATGGCTGCAAGTGGTGCCATGTATGCAGCACACGGCAACTTTGAGGAAGCCATCAAGCTTTACATGGAATGTTGCAATCGTGACCCTGGCAACCTGGCCTGTCGCAAAAAGCTTCGTGAATGCCAGATGAAAAATCTGGACAACAAGCCTCCCACAGGGCTTTCCGCCCTTTCGGGTGGATCGTACAGGTCCAAGGTAAATTCCTACTACAAGTCCGGGCAGTTTGTCGAGGTGCTGGAGGTGGGGGAATCCGCCCTTGCAGCCAACCCCTGGGATTCCGGCACACAACGCACCATGGGAAAGGCAGCCGATGAACTTGGTTTCCATGATGTGGCTGCGTGGTTGTTCCAGTCTGCCTACAAAATTGCTCCCAACGAACCGGATGTGTTGCAGGACCTTGCCGAGTTTCTTGAAAGACAGTCTGACTTCAAATCCGCCCGGGTCATCTGGGAACGCATTGCCAAGTTAAAACCTGGTGACATAGATGCCGTTCGCAAGGCCAAGGAACTGGGTGCTTCGGAAACCATGAAGCGCATGTCCGACAACAAGGATGTTGTGGTTACCAACCAGAAGGAAAACCCGGCGATCGCAGAAGAACAGCGCATGCGTGGCATGCTGCAGGATCAACCGCACTGGGCACCTTTCTATATCGATCTGGCGACCATCTTGAAAAAAGGCAGCCGTTTTGAGGAAGCCGAGGCCACCCTGAAACGCGGAATCGTCCAATGTTCCGCAGACAAACGGTTACTATTGGAACTTGCCCACTTGGAAAAAGTGATCCTCACCAAGCGACTCGAGGAAATCAAGGAAGTGGTCCGCGAGGATTCCCAATGGCCCTATGCAAAAGTTGCAAGCGATAGCATTGAAATCGAACAACGCAGGCGCGATTCCGAGGTTCTTCGCCTTCGCACAGAGGCAGACCCGGGCAACACGGAAGCCCGCCTGAAATTGGGCCTCATGCTTCTGGACCTTGGCGACGTAGACAATGCCATCAGCGAACTGCAACTTTCGCGAAAAGACCCGCGGCTTGCCTGGAAAGCCCTGGCCGCTTTGGGCAAATGCTTCAGTGCAAAGAACAATATCGCCCTGGCACGCCGAAATTTGGAAGATGCCCTTAAGGCCCTTCCGAAGGAAGAGGACGAACCACGCAAGGAAATACTTTTCACCCTGGCACAAAGCCATGCAGCCACAGGCGATTTCGACAAGGCAGTGGAAATTGCCAACGAAATTGCCAACATCGATTTTTCCTACCAAGGAATCGGCAAGCTTTTGGATGAATGGATGGCCAAAGCCAGGCAGGCATGATTTGCCTTTTTCCCAAGCCCTTCCCTAGGGATATACCATGGTAAGGCATTACCTTAGTTTTATGATCATCATCATGCTTATGGGGTGCTCCAACGACCACCCTTTAAGCAGAATTCCCCACGGAAGTTCCACCATGGAAAAAGTTGTAAAGTCGGATGCGGAGTGGATGACCCTTCTCACACCCGAGGAATTTAGGGTGACCCGCAAAAAAGGGACCGAAAGGGCCTTCACGGGCGCGCTATGGGATAGCAAGAAAGATGGTATTTACACTTGTGTCTGCTGCGGATTGCCCCTTTTCGATTCGACTTCAAAATACGAATCCGGCACAGGGTGGCCCAGTTTCTTCCAGCCGGTGCAGAAAGAAAATATCGCCCTCAAATCTGACCGTTCCTTTTTTATGACACGCACCGAAGTGCTATGCAATCGCTGTGATGCCCACCTTGGCCATGTGTTTGAGGATGGCCCAAAACCAACCGGCCTTCGCTATTGCATGAACAGTGCCGCTCTTCGCCTGGAACCCCGGGAAGCCAAATAAACCCTCCCGCTTGCACCTTGATAGCGTTTGGCAATGCCAGTAGAATTGTTTTTGTGCGGGATTGGTATATCGGCTGTGCCCAGCCTTCCCAAGGCTGTGAGACGGGTTCGACTCCCGTATCCCGCTCTTCACATATCTTGATAAGCAGGTAAGGTTCGATCTCATGAATAAGCTTCGACTAAAGGCGTTCACGCTGATAGAACTATTAGTGGTTATTGCCATAATTGCCATCTTGATTGGGTTATTGCTGCCTGCTGTTCAAAAAGTTCGGGAAGCCGCGGCCAAGAGTCAGTGTCAAAACCATTTAAAACAACTTGGGCTCGCAGTCCACGGCTATCATGACACCAGTGGGTTTTTGCCGCCTGTTCGAATCACAGGAAATGACGGATGGGCCACTTGGTTGGTTTTAATTCTGCCTTATATCGAACAGGATGGCGTTTATCGCTTGTGGGATACAAAACTCAAATATGCGTCTCAAACACAAGCCGCGCGTCAGGCACAGATTAAAACATTTCTTTGTCCTGCCCGTCGTTCTCCCGGAGAACTTAGCACCGTGGAAGGATTTGACCACCTGACTGCAACCGTGCCGCCATGGACTACAAGCAGCGCACAATATAGGTTTTCAGCACCCAACTTGCCATCAGGTTCATTGACCGATTACGCAGGATGTGTTGGTGATTTTCGAGGGACGAATAATGTACTTACAGGTGCCTGGTTTAACAACACATCGAATGGCGCCCTGATTATTGGTGATGTTGCCTCAACCCCGGCGCAAGGTGCTGCAACCAACAACACACCTGTTCCCACTTTTCAAAGCTCTGTAAAACTGACAAGCATTACTGACGGCACCAGCAACACATTCATGATCGGTGAAAAACACGTTCCCCAAGGTGCCTTGGGAAGAGCTTTGGCTGGCGATGGCCCGGCATTCAGCGGTGCCTGGACTAGTTTTGCAGGCCGCATAGCGGGAATTGAGGACCCTCTTGCCAAAGGGCCCACAGACCTTACACCCAGCACAAGTGGCGATGGTTTTTATGCCCGTAAATTCGGCAGTTGGCATTCTGGAGTTTGTCAGTTCGCCTTTGCTGATTGCAGCGTAAGGGCATTAAGGACAACGCTCGATACCACAACACTTAGGGCACTTTCGGGCCGGGCTGACAACACTGTTATTCCGAACTTCGACTAAATCCTACTATCATCTAAATATCTTTCAGGCACTCCTCCAAAATGAAAAAACTTGCGCTTCCGATTATCTTTTTATTTTTCTTCTTTTCCGGTTGCGGCCCTTCCAAAGTTAAGGTTTCAGGAAAAGTTGTCTGGAAAGATGGGAAACCTGCCACGGAACTGGCAAACGGACAAATCATTTTCGATTGCAAGGAAACCCTGACTTCCGCCAGGGGTGTGATTCAGGCAGATGGAACTTTCCAAATCAACACCGAAGGCCCCAAAGATGGGGTTATGCCTGGCCTGTACTCGATTGCTATAGTGGAACATCGACCAGCCACTGAAGGTTCAACCAGACTGCCAGCCCAGCATTTGCCAGATAAATATTATTCCTTTGATACTTCCGGGCTAACATACACGGTAGCCCCGGGGATAAATGAAACCACTTTTACCTTGGAACGATTTTCAGGAAATCGATAGGCAATCAAATGAAAAACAAAATGATTCTAACTTTAGTTTCCCTATTGCTTTCCTGCAGCTTTCCAAGTGTTTCCATTTCGCAGGAAAAGGTGCAGGAAGCGGAGATGGCTGGGTATCTTTTGGTTCCGCATGAGAAGGTGCCTGATAGTTTCAATGCGGGGTTTTCGATGTATGTCGCAGCCTGGCCTTTGCTGGACAAGTATCCCGGAAGTCGATTTCAGACCGGTTTGTTTGGCACATGGATGTTTGCGCAATACCAGGGAACAAAGCCTGAAAAGGCCTACTCGGACATTGAAGGTGGATTGGGCTGGTGGCGAGACACCAGATTTGCAACGGAAACTCCCAAGTTTATCATGGGTGGGGTGGCATTAAATTTCAGCGAATGGGCAAATGGTCCGGGTGCTGGCAAAGGCAGAGATTGGGACAAACCCAGAGGCAAATATGGTGTGGCACAGTTAAGCCCCTGGGTGGTCTGGCCACCTGATGGTTTGAACCTGAAACAGGGTACCTGCGGAGAGTTGGTTGGATACGGATACCTGCCGTTGCCACTTACAGATCCCAAAACCACCACAGCGGGTAAAAATGTTCCCACGGGGGACCACTCTTGGACGCTATTTCTTAATTCAGGAAACTTCAAAGGCCCGGTGGCTTTTTTTACACCTTATTTTTGGTCCAGGGCAACTGTGGAAGAACCAAACCTTGCGGGAATGTTTCTGGATTCGAAACCTTCCAACCCCAACAAAGCTTTGCAGATGGAAACCCAGTATGTTCCCGGCTATCAGTCCAGGGATTCCAAGGGTGAACTATATGCGAAAATCGCCCCAACTTTTTTCCCAAGCGATCGTGATGGCAAATCCGTGCTTGTGCATCAGGTGACGGCATACGACAAAAGCGCCCTTTGGAATTCGGTAAAAGCCTGGTTCGAGGGTGGTTCCGAGGCAAGCGGTGCCATTAACCCCAAGGGTTCCAGCATACATACCTTCCAAGACAAGGGTGGCTCCACATGGAAAATTTATCCCCCGAACACCCCTCGTGAAAAAAAGATTTCGCTGGCATGGAACTCTTTTGCAACACCCATGGCCATCAATCCAACCACGTATGGATACCGATGGAACCACCAAATGGTTTCAAAAACAAATTCCGAGCAAGGGGCCTTGGTAAACCTACCGCAATATTTTCATCTTAAAAAAGATGGGAACAACAAAGAGGAATGGGTGGTTGTGGAGGCCAAAGATGTTCCCATGGAAACCGGATTGAACAAGCTGGAATTCAAAAAACAAAAGCAAAATAATGGTGAAGCCTATGTCACCCCGGACGATCCACAAAGCTCGTGGAAGAAACCAGGCCCGGTTGCCGGCCCTTTTCAAGCGCAGCTAGGGGATGGCAGTATTGTGACCTATCATTGGTATCGATTTGCGGACCAGCCTGCACTTTTGAACGCCGACCTGACAGACAGGGAACGCGAAGCCATGCAAACCCGTGTGGAGAAACTTCACCGTGGTTGGAAGAAAGACAGGGAATACCTTCCAGCGCCAACGATTGGAAAACTGGCCGATCTTGACCCAGCCCTGTTGGTTACGCCCCCCAAGGGACTCGAGATTGGCTATGTACCCATAGCCACCCGCCAGTCAGCAAAAAATTAAAGGGCTTTCATAAATCCAATATCGCAATCGCTCGAAAGTGTGCTTTCGACTCCCAATTTTTAACTATTTATCATAGAATTTTAGTAGCCCTTAATAATTCCATTCTTTTTTGAGAGACCAACATGTTACCTAAACATTCTCGAAAGGCGTTTACGCTGATCGAACTTTTGGTGGTAATTGCGATTATCGCCATCCTGATAGGATTATTGTTGCCTGCGGTACAAAAAGTCCGTGAGGCTGCCTCGCGCATGAAATGCCAGAACAACCTGAAGCAAATGGGTTTGGCACTTCTGAATTATGAATCCACCTATAATGCTTTTCCTGCCGGCAGGCATGGTTGCGATGGAATAACAAATGGTCCCTGCGCCAACGATACTTTGGTTCAGCGAGATGGTTCCAGTGCATTCTTGCAGCTTCTACCCTTCATGGAACTGGAAGCTCTTTATAAAACTTTTGACCAGAATGATCTGCCATACAATCAGGGAACCACTTGGACTGCAAAAAGTAAAGGTGTTGAGACCAGACCACCAGTCATGGTTTGCCCATCGGATACCAGTGACAAATCCATCCTAACCTCTGGTTTAAATGCGGCTACTGGTAGTTATGCGCTTGTGCATGGAAATCTTGGCCCTTCACAGGGTATCAGTTTTACCTTGAAGCTTTATAACGGCGGAATCTTCAATTACAAAATCAACCAAAAGCGCAACGAAATCACAGATGGAACCAGCAATACCATGGTGATTGGCGAAGTAATTGACGCGCATACCAATCTTTCCACAAATCTTTGGAGCCAGGCTGCTAGAAATGAAAGTTGCATGCGGAACACTGAAAACCCGCCCAACACTAAGCCAGGTACCGGGATTACCACATCACCTTATGGAATTCCGATTTTTGGCGGGTTTGGAAGCAAACATGCCGGAGGCGTCAATTTTATTTTTGCAGATGGGCACAACCAGTTCATCACCGATTCCATAGCGCTTTCTGTTTACAAAGCATTATCCACCAAGGACGGTGGCGAAGCGGTTTCCCCTCCTTGATTTTCACACCATTGGATTTCCCTAAATGATTCGCTACATACTTGGCTTTTGCTTGTCAGGCATTCTAGTTTTTCTCTCTGGATGCGATTCCGGTCCCAGAATTGTCAAGGTATCCGGTATTGTCCTTATTGATGGCAAGCCTGTCCCGCTGGGTTTTGTTCAGGTAGCCCCAGCCGGGTTCAGGGCTGCTTCGGGTAAAATCAACAAGGATGGAACTTTCACCCTAACCACTACCAATGACAACGATGGTTGCGTTACTGGAACTCATCCGGTTGCGGTGATTGGCTTGGAAACTCTAGGGCCTTCGAAGCAGATGTGGCATGCGCCCAAAAAGTACAGCTCAACGGAAACCTCTGATATCAAGGTGACCATCGATAAACCCACCAACGATCTCAAGATTGAAATCACCTGGGATGGTGGAAAACCATTTATTGAAAAATTTGACAAGGAATAAAAAAGGCTCTTCCGCTGGGTATTCTCCGGCATGGTTGACCCTAACCATGTGGATCCGGCTTGAATCTTTGCCCCACACCCAATCAAGGATGCTACCAAACTTCCCGCGTTATTCAGTACGCCGAAGAGCCCGTTTTGACGGATAACCGGCTTTTGCAAGCCGCTCGGAATCGAATTCCGACTGAACAAGAGGCGGTATAGCGAGGGTGCTTTTTTCTGCCAAGTGCAATTTTGCGATTTTTAAAAAATACATTTAAACGGCTTAAACAAAGGGACTTTAGCTAATTTCAAGGGCAATTTTCTCGCCCAATAACCGCCCCGAACGCATCGCTGTCTGGACGGATGCCACGCCAAAATAATCACCACACGCGTATTTAGAATCCCCCACCATGGCATAACCTTCCTGGGGGAAATTCGTGGGTGCCGCCTGTTCCGGCAGTGCATGGGTCACGCAATATGTTTTCAAATGATCCCACGCCTCCACCTGTTGGCCAAACCAGCCTTTCATCTGCTGTCTGACATTCAAAATCAATTCCTCGGCAGACAATTCAGGTGTTCCAAGAATCGAACAAGAGACAAGATGCATACCTTCCGGGGCATATCCCGGAACAACCAGGCTGGGTACGCATAGATTCATCACTGGACCATCGGAGTCACCATTCAGGCATAAGATCGGTTCAGACAACGGGCTAACCTTGGTGGCAAAATACATGGTGGTAACTTTTTTCATTTCGGGACGGTTGCTTTTGCCAAGCAAAGAACATGCACGATCCTGGCTGGTGGCCAGCACCATTTTTTTTGCGAGAACCTTTTCCCCCGAATCAAGTGTTAGGCAATTTTCTTTAAGTTGAAGCACAGTCTTTCGATACAAAATATTCTGTGATGGAATACCTGCCGCCAACTGTTGAGGAATTTCTGACATGCCGTTGGAAGGCAGGCTGGCATCACCCAGGGACATCATTCGAAAAATAAAATCAAAGAACCTGCTGCTGGTGCGCAACTCATCCTCAAGAAAAATCCCCTTAAGGAATGGTCTGAAAAACCTGTCTATCATCGATTGGGTAAAGCCAAAATTTACCAACCGTTTCCATGTTGTATGCTCGGAAATATCCAATAACCCATCTTCCGAAGTTGCTACAAGCTGCCTGCGAAGTTCGGCAACTAATAGTTTGTCACGAAAAGTACCTATGGGTGAAAAGATACCCTTAAGCGCGGCAAATGGTTTTTTGAATGGATCCGCAAGCTTGTAAAAACGCTTGTTGTATCGAACCAGGGAACCAGGATAAAAATTACAAAGCTTCAATGCTTTGTAATCGATCTGCAATCTGGCTTCCGGATACGCAGAGTGCAGGACCTGAAAACCGTGATCAAGCTTGAAACCCTGGTAGTTTTCCGTCGCGACTCTTCCGCCGGGCTTGTCTTGTGCCTCGTAAATGCGAAATGATTTTCCACGCTTTTGCAGTGCCAATCCGCAGCAAAGCCCGCTCATGCCAGCGCCAATGATCGCAACATCCACCTGTTCTGGCATGAGTCACCCAATCTATTAAAAAACCTACTGTGGATGTTCCAGGCAATGGGCACCATGAGTCACCGCCGCTCCCAACCTTAGCAGGCCTGCAATCATAATAGTCTCGGCAATTTCTTGTTCCGTAACTCCAGCAGCCTTGGCTTTTTCCCTATGAATTTCCAGGCAATAGGTACATTGGGTGGTCATGGCCACACCCAACGCAATCAATTCCTTGTACTTTACAGGTATGGCGCCTTCACGCATCACCTGTCGGCTGAATTCTCTATAAGTGGCGTAAGAATCCGGAACCAGTTGGGGCATCTTCTTCAATGCTTCCAGTTTTTTCATGTCATACATGTGCAAAAGCTCCCTTTCAAAAAGTAAAGATAGGCCGAATTTCACGGTTATAACTGATTAGTTTGTGCTTGGAAAAGGAAAAGAACAGGTGTCCATTTTTCGGTACTGCGGATCCCTGTTCTCATCAAAGCCCGCAACTTGCCAGTTTAAATGTTTCCACCCTTACCATTTATCAGCAATTTTTGAATCTTCGAAGTTTTTTCTCAAGATGCGATTCAATTCAAATCCCAATCTGCGAATAATCAAATAGGGAATGCGAACAGGGAAAATTCAAGAGGTGTTCATCATGCTTACCGCGTACCGTTTTTCTTTAAGTCTGATGGGATTGTTGGGAATGGCAATGCTTGCAAAGGCACAGGTGGTTTCCGCACCTGCAAATTTCAAAACACCCAATCAGCCTAGGCCGGCTTATTCTTTTGATCCTTCAGCCAATATTCCCGGGCAGCAGGTCGGTTACAAAATCAAGCATATTACCAATGGGTTTGCGGCCGACAGAGCCGGTTTCAAAAACACCGATGTGATCATTCAGGTAAATGGCAAACCTTTCCATAATGAAGGTGAATTCAATTCACTGCTTCGTGCCTCCTCAGTAAGCACCAAGATTACCTACTTCGAAGGTAACACCGGCTTGGTGAAGATGAGGGAAGTTCGCCATATTTTTGCCAGGCTTGGAATTGAAGGGGATATCGTGCCCCTGAGCGCACCCGTTGCCCCGCCGATGCCTGCCCTGCCCCCCGGCCCTGTTGGACTGCCTCCTGGCGCCATCCTGGCCCCGGTTAATCCAGGAACAGGATTGCCCGGCTAATTTTTACCGTAAAGCGTTCCAGCAAGGCCTCGATACACCTCACGGTGGCATCGGGGCTTTGTTGTTTTTATGCATTCGATTCGCGGTATGGAACTTGTTCGGAAAGCCATTTTTCAATGGCTACCCATGTTTCCTCGGAAGACGCATCCTGCAGCAAGACATGCCTTCCCCCGGGTACTTCCACATAATCCATCAGTGTTGAGGGGGCCATCTGTGCAAACTGCCGGGAACCCTCCACCGATGTGATCTTGTCCGCATCCCCATGAATCAACAGCGTGGGGGTTTCAAGCACCTGGGGATTCTTCAAAAGTCTCTGCGCTGCCTTGGAACACTGCAAATACATGCGTGCGGAAATCTTACGATGCACCAGGGGATCCTTGCGAAAATCCTCAATGAATTCCTCGTTCCGGGAAAGGTCGGAAATGTTCAGTCTGTTGTCCATGGAAACACTGGGGGCCACCACATTCAGTGTGTTCGCAAGATTTTCCATCCACCAAGGCAACTTGAACGGAAGGGTAAGCCACGGCGAAAGGGCAATCACTCCCTGCACGCTTTGGGGGTAATTCATGGAATATGCCAGGGAAAGTTGCGCACCCAGGCTAAGCCCGAATAATAGGATTGGCGCATCTGGATGAATCTTCTGCAGTTCGCAGTAAAAGATTCGCATATCATCGATCAGCATATCGTAGGAAGGGCAATGGCCGCGCGGCCCTTCCGATTTGCCACACCCCCTGCGATCAAAACCATAAACGGCAAAATCCCGGGCTTCCAGCCTGCTGGCGACATGCTCGTAACGGCCGCTATGATCACTAAGGCCATGAACGCACCAGATCACAGCCCTCGCCTGACGATTGGGTTGCCAGCCTTGCCAATAAAGGCGAAGCCGGTCTTTCGAAAGCAAGTTCCCCTCAAAATGGTACATCACGAAAAGTGCCTGAAACCCCAATTATTCTGCCAGACTGGATATAAACTTTTCCAACCGCTATGATCGAATGGACAGTCTTCAACATACTGATCTTATCAGACATTCCGGGCTTTTCCATGAAATCCACCACCCAATATCTATCCTTTCAAATTCCAGAACGCATGGGTTTTGTAAACATCACCCCACAGGTGCGCGAAATTGTTATTCAAAGTCAGGTTCAGGAAGGCTTGGTACTGGTGAATGCCATGCACATAACCGCGTCTGTGTTTATTAACGATGATGAACCGGGCTTGCATCATGATTACAAAAAATGGCTTGAACAACTCGCTCCCTTTGATGAATCGCCCCAACGCTACCATCACAACCGCACCGGCGAAGATAATGCCGATGCCCACATGAAAAGGCAAATCATGGGTCGGGAAGTCGTTGTTGCCATCACCAAAGGTAAACTTGATTTCGGACCTTGGGAACAAATCTTCTACGGCGAATTTGATGGCCACCGCCCCAAGCGGGTGCTGGTCAAGATCATCGGGGAGTAATTTGCATGGAAAAACCGCAGGGTAACACGATCCTGCATGTGGACATGGATGCGTTCTTCGCATCGGTGGAGCAATTGGATAGGCCGGAACTTAAAGGGAAACCGGTGATTGTGGGTGGCAGGCCGGGTGGCCGGGGTGTGGTAAGTGCCGCATCCTACGAAGCCCGTGTTTTTGGTGTTCATAGTGCCATGCCCTTGCGAACGGCGCAAAAGCTGTGCCCCCAGGGAATCTTTTTACCCGTGCGTTTCGAACGCTATGCGTTTTTCAGCAAGATCATCCGGGAAATTTTTCACCGATACACGCCAATCGTGGAACCCCTCAGCAGCGATGAAGCCTTCCTGGATGTTCATGGTAGTGAAGCCCTGTTTGGCACTCCCGAGGAAATTGGAAGAAAAATCAAGGAGGATATTTTCCACGAGACAAAACTCACTGCCTCGGTGGGGGTGGCCCCGAACAAGTTCCTGGCAAAGCTTGCAAGTGATCTGAAAAAGCCCGATGGGTTTGTGGTATTACCGTTGGAAAAGATTCCCGAAATATTGCATCCCCTGCCTGTGGGAAAAATATGGGGGGTGGGCAGGAAAGCCGAGGCACGTTTGCATGCGCTGGGGTACCGGACGATAGGCCAAATCGCACAATCCAACCCTCTCGCCCTGCAAGAGGCCTTCGGCGACTGGGCCCATCATTTGTGGGAACTGGCAAACGGAAAAGACTCCCGCGACGTCACCCCGGATCGAGTTGCAAAATCAATAAGTACGGATACCACTTTCGCCCAGGATATTGATGACCCGGATTCCCTCAGGGAAATACTCTTCGGGTTGGTGGAACACCTCGGGGGCAGGCTTCGCCGCAAGGAATGCAAAGCAATGGTACTGGAGGTAAAGTTAAGATCCTCGGATTTTACCACCAAAAGCTGTTCACGAACCCTTGCAGAACCAATCGATCAAACCCTACTTCTTTGGAAAGAAGCCCAGACTTTGCTGGAACAACTTCTTAAGCAAGATCTTTTGCCGGCAAGGCTGTTGAGTGTTGGGGCAAGCCGTCTGGCCCGCCCGGGTCAGGTACAAGGCAGCCTGTTTGATACCGAGGAAAACCAGAAGCAAACCGGGGTGGATACCACAGTGGATGCCATCAAGGAAAAGTTTGGTCCAAAGGCAATCCAAAGGGGCCTTTTGATCGAAAATACGGGAAAAAGCCCTCTGGGCAGGCAGAAAAAGAGAATCGATTAACCCCCCTTGTTTCAGGCGGGATTTTTAGCAAAATATTCTTGTCAGCATTTGGCTGCAAAATCATGGCGGCGTAGCTCAGCCCGGTTAGAGCAGCGGCTTCATAAGCCGCGTGTCGCTGGTTCAAATCCAGTCGCCGCTACCTTCTTTTTCCTGAACTCCCAAGCTATTTTCACTCCGGTTTAGAGTTCAGGCCTGCGGATATTCTCATGTTTCCCAGGATTTTTCTTTCTTTGTGCTTGGGCTTTCTTTGCGCAATCTATTGCCATTGGAACAAACCTACGCTTGATAATAGCCTTGTGGATTTGGACTGGTCCTTTCATGCAGCCCAAGACCTGATCCATGGACAGAATCCCTACCGCCATGAACCTTCAGCATTCCTGATTCCCTACCCTTTGACATCTGCCATTCTGGTCATGCCATTCAGTTTCCTCCCGGGCAATCTTGGGTTGCTGCTGGTTGTGGGGCTGGCAAGCGGAACCCTGGCTTTTTTCATTATTACCCGGGAACCTTACTGGCGTATCCTTTTGTTTCTTAACCCATGTTTCCTGCTGGCCATCAAATCGGCCCAATGGTCTCCCATACTGCTGCTGGCGTACTACTGCCCTGCACTCTCTTTTTTGGTACTGGGCAAACCTAATATCGCTCTTCCAATCTTGACCCGTTTCACCTTCCGCCTGCGTTACATCATTCCATGTTTGTTGCTGGTTATGGTTTCACTAATTTTCATGCCAACCTGGCCCATACGGTGGTTTTCCAGCCTTGGCCCATACAAAGGGTTCATACCCATGCTTACTTGGGCGGGACCATTGCTGGCCCTTGCCATGCTGCGCTGGCGTGATAAACAAAGTTGGTTTTTTCTTAGCCTGTGCATTTGCCCCCAGCAACGATTCTTCTATGACCAGTTATTACTATGGGCTTTACCCCAAACTCGGACCAGAATTCTGGTATTAACCCTTTCCTCATG
Organism: Planctomycetota bacterium; assembly: GCA_041180805.1. Lineage (GTDB taxonomy): Bacteria > Planctomycetota > Planctomycetia > Gemmatales > Gemmataceae > JBEGQX01. The sequence continues at coordinate 20,968 of JBEGQX010000084.1, read as the reverse complement.
GATGGGTTATTTTTTGATTAGCCTGCGCTATCAAAACCTTTTGCCTGCGGAACCCTACCTGTTACTATTTCTTTACCTTCCCACCTTGTGGATGGTTTTATTCCCACCAGCACCCATGAAAGTTGATTTAAAAAAGGAACCAATCCCATGAACAAGACCCTGCTTTGCATGATGTTCCTCCCGGGAATGCTGATGGCGCAGGATGCCGACCTCATTATTACCAATGCCAGAGTGGCTACTGTGGATAAAAACTTCACCATCACAGAGGCAATGGCCATCAAGGATGGAAAAATTCTTGCCACGGGTTCCATGGAAATGGTTCTCAAGCACAAGGGATCTAAAACCACGATAAGGGATCTGGCAGACAAACTGGTTTTGCCAGGTTTGATTGATTCCCATGTTCACCCCATGGGCGCGGCCATGCATGAGTTCGACCACCCAATTCCACATTTTGAAACCATCCAGGATGTTTTGGACTACATCAAAGCCCGTGCGAAGGTTCTACCCAAGGGAGAATGGATCGTGCTCAGGCAGGTGTTCATCACCCGTCTGAAAGAACAGCGCTATCCAACCAAGGCCGAGATGGATGCAGCAGCACCGGAACACCCCGTTCTCTATTCCACAGGCCCGGACGCCTCGATCAATTCGCTGGCTTTGAAATTGTGCAAGATTGACAAGGACTTCAAGGTAAACGATGGGGGCGCTGGCTATATCGAGAAGGATGTCAAGACTGGCGAACCGACAGGCATTTTGCGTAACTGTACCCGCTTTGTGAAAACATCGCAGCCTTCCCAAAGACAACCCAACGAAAACGACCACCTTGAAAGGCTTGAACTTCTGCTGAAGGATTACAACAGTGTTGGTATAACCGGAATTGTGGATCGGGGCGCGGGAGATTCCTCGCTTAATCGTTTCAAAAAACTCAGGGAAACAAACAAGCTTACTGTAAGGCTGGCAGCTTCGGTATCCATGGGAACCTCGGACCCTATGGAAAAACTTCAAGCATCCATCACCAAGTTATCGCAGCACCCGCTTCGCAAGCCCGACCCATTCATCCATATCATCGGGGTAAAAATATTCCTGGATGGTGGCATGCTCACCGGCAGCGCCTATATGAAAAAACCCTGGGGCATCAGCAAGATTTATTCCATCGAAGATCCCGAGTATCGTGGCCTGCTTTTCCTTTCGCGTGAAAAATTACTGGGCATGGTTCAGGCAACGGTGGAGGCAGGCATGCAATTCACCGCACACACCGTGGGAGATGGAGCCGTTGAAACCCTGGTGGGTGTTTACGAGGAAGTCAACAAAACCAAACCCGTTCGGGCCACAAGGCCATGCATTACCCATTCAAATTTCATGAGTCGCGAAGCCGTGGAAGCCATGCCAAGGGTTGGAATTGTCGCGGATATCCAACCCGCATGGCTTTATCTGGACAGCCACACCCTGGCCGCTCAATTCGGGGTTGATCGCCTCGAGTATTTCCAACCTTTGCAAAGCATCTTCAAGGCGGGTGGGATCGTGGGTGGTGGCTCGGATCACATGCAGCGCATCGACTCGCTGAAATCGGTGAATCCTTACAACCCATTCCTGGGAATGAGCGTGGCCATCACTCGCAAGGGCAAATACTTCCCACAGAAGCTAAGGCCCGAACAAGCACTGACCCGCGAGCAGGCCATCCGCTTCTACACCATGAACAATGCTCACCTGATGTTCATGGAAAATGAGGTCGGTTCCCTCGAAAAAGGCAAACTTGCAGACTTCATCGTGCTCGATCGCGATATACTGACCTGCCCGGAAGACCAGATTGCCTCCACCCAGTGTCTGGAAACATTCGTGGCAGGCAAACAGGTTCACAAGGCAAAATAAAACATCGTCCCCCGAATGATTGCGGAAGACGATGTTCTTGTGGTTTGGAAACTGCCAACAGGGATTACATGTGCGCAATGACGGCTGAGCCGAATTCGCTGCACTTGATCTCCTTGGCGCCTTCCATCAGGCGGGCAAAGTCATAGGTGACCTGCTTGGCGCCAATCGCACCATCCATACCTTTGATGATCAGGTCGGCTGCCTCGGTCCAACCCATGTAGCGAAGCATCATTTCACCGGAAAGCACCACGGAACCGGGGTTGACCCTATCGAGGTTTGCGTACTTTGGTGCGGTTCCATGAGTGGCCTCAAACACGGCATGACCGGTGATGTAATTGATGTTTCCACCGGGGGCGATACCAATACCACCAACCTGCGCGGCAAGCGCGTCGGAAAGGTAATCACCGTTCAGGTTCAGGGTCGCAATCACATCAAATTCATCAGGGCGGGTAAGTACCTGCTGAAGGGTAATGTCGGCAATCGCATCCTTCACAAGGATCTTGCCGGATGCCAGCGCGGACTTCTGCTCCTGGTTGGCGGCATCCTCGCCCTTTTCCTTCTTGGTCTTTTCCCATTGATCCCAGGTATAAGTCTTCGCTGCAAATTCTGTCTCTGCAAGCGCGTAGCCCCAGTTACGGAAAGCACCCTCGGTGTACTTCATGATGTTACCCTTGTGCACCAGGGTAACGCTCTTGCGCTTGTTGATAATGGCGTATTCAATCGCGCTGCGAATCAGGCGGTCGCTGCCTTCGCGGGAAACAGGCTTGATGCCGATACCCGTGGTTTCAGGGAAGCGAATCTTGGAGAATTCCTTGGGGAAGTTTTCCTTGAAGAGTTTCAGGAACTTGGCGTTAGCCTCGGTTCCCTGTTCAAACTCGATACCTGCGTAAATGTCTTCGGTATTTTCACGGAAGATGACCATATCCACTTTACCCGGGTTCTTCACGGGTGAGGGAACACCCTTGAACCAACGCACGGGGCGCAAGCAGACATAAAGATCCAGCAGTTGCCTTAACGCCACATTAAGGGAACGAATTCCACCGCCAATGGGAGTGGTAAGAGGGCCCTTGATGCCCACCAGGAATTCACGGAAAGCTTCCACGGATTCATCGGGCAGCCAGTTGTTGAATTGCTTGAAGGCTTTTTCGCCGGCGTAGACTTCCACCCAGGAAATCTTTTTCTTTCCGCCATAGGCTTTCTCAACGGCGGCATCCAGAACACGAACCGAAGAACGCCAGATGTCCGGGCCGGTGCCATCACCCTCAATAAAGGGAACTATCGGCCTGTCTGGCACGGTCAGCTTGCCATTGGAGATGGTAATCTTGTCACCCTGGGGAACCTTGATGTGGGTGTAAGCCATGTGCGAAATCCTCTTAAAGCGGTTAACGGAAAAACATTAGCCAATGATCTTAATATATGACCCGCATCCGGAATGATAGGCAAAGGAATTCTTCGAATTAAAGTCCGGACCTTTCAGCGACCAACTTTCGGATACCATGTGAACAAGCTTTCTTCTCGCCAAAGTGGTTTTGCGTCGTATCCTAAAGGCTAGGAAGGGGTTCAGTCATGGCCAGACATACGATCAAGTCTTTATCCGATGGTGACCAGGTTGAAGAGGTTTATGTTGCCCAGGAGAAGCAACTGCGGGCCAACCGCAATGGCAACTTCTACCTTCAGGTGGAACTTCGGGACCGTACCGGAACCATCGCTGCAAGGCAGTGGAACGCAGGCGAGAGTCACTTTCGCTCTTTCGATAATGGTGATTTCCTGAAAGTGCATGGCAAGGTCCAGCTCTTCCAGGGCACGTTGCAAATGATCGTGAACTCGTTCGAAAAAATTCCCGCAGACCGGGTCGATCTTTCCGAGTTTCTGCCACATACCGAACAAGATATCAGCAAATTGTTCGAAAAGGTTCGCAATCACCTGCGAAGCCAGAAAAACCCCCACCTGAAGGCATTGGCGGAATCCTTCCTGATGGATGAGGCGCTGATGCAGGATTTCTGCAGGGTGCCCGCGGGAATCCGCCATCATCACGCTTACCTGGGTGGATTGGTGGAACATGTCGCAGGGCTTCTGGAAGCATGGGACAGACTGGCGCCTTTGTACCCATCCGTTGACAGGGACACACTGATCACCGGGATATTCCTTCACGATATTGGCAAGATTCGTGAGTTAATCTGCGACAAAACCCTTTCCTATTCTGATGAGGGCCAGCTTGTTGGCCATATAGTTCAGGGTGTGGAAATACTTAATGAGAAAGTCGCCGTGGTTCCCCAGCTTACAGGTGAACCCTTCCCAGTGGAATTGCACTGGAAGCTGAAACACCTGATTCTGAGCCATCATGGCACGCTGGAATTTGGCAGCCCAAAAGTTCCCATGACCCTTGAGGCGATCGCGTTGCATCATCTGGATAATTTTGATGCCAAGATTCATGCCTTCCAGAAGGAACTTGAGGAAGCTGGCAGGGATGCGCGCTGGACACCCTTCAATAACCTGCTTGGCAGAAAGTTGTTCAAAGGTGCGGTAGATTCAAATAACAGCCAGCAAAACAGCTAGAATAATATTGGTATTTTCCATTCTCCCAAGGGGTAGTCGCCATGGGTCGCATCCACGATCAGATCCTGCAGGCGCTAAGCAAGCGCAACTACCAGCCAGTTAAAACCCGCGAACTGGCCCGCAAGCTTGGTCACGGTGGCGGTAGCTTTGGTTCCTTCAGGCAGGCCCTGGCCGACTTGGTTCAACAAGGCCGGGTGGAAATCACCCGCAACCAAACTATCCGAAAAGCCGGGCCTCAAGGCACCGTGGTGGGAACCTATCGCACGCTTGCAAATGGTGGCGGTTTTGTTCGCCCCCATGCTGTCGATGGTAATCAGGCCCCGGAAATCCGAATCTTTCCGGAAAATGCCCTCGATGCCTCGACCGGCGACATTGTCATGGTTCAGATTTTGCGCAAGGCCACACAGGATCGGCCTGCCACTGGACAGATTTTGAGGGTTACCGAAAGACAGTCGCACCAATTTGTAGGCACCTATTTTGAAAGGGCTGGCGAGGGCTTTGTGAAGGTGGATGGGAAGGTCTTCGCCCATTCGATCTTGATTGGCGACCCCGCCACCAAGAATGTAAAACCCGGCGACAAGGTTGTGTTTGACATGATTCGGTTTCCCTCACCCGAGGAAAGGGGTCAGGGGGTCATTACCGAGGTGCTTGGCCCGCAGGGTGCCCCGGGTGTGGATACGCTTGCAATCATGCGGGCCTACCATTTGCCCGATCATTTTCCCAAGGATGTGCTGGATGAGGCGCATCATGTGGCGGAAAATTTCTCCGAGGAAAACCTGGATGGCCGAAAGGACTTTACCGCAGACCTTGTGGTCACGGTGGATCCCATAGATGCCAAGGATTTTGACGACGCTGTGCAGGTCATAAAGGATGAAAAGACCGGTCACTGGAGCCTGGCGGTGCATATTGCCGATGTATGCGCCTTCGTAAAGCCAGGTGGTGTCTTGGATAGGGAAGCCAAAAGCCGGGCCACCAGTATTTATCTTCCGGGCAAGGTTATCCCCATGTTTCCAGAGACGATCTCGAATCACCTTGCAAGCCTTCAGCAGGACAAGGTTCGCTATGTGCAATCCGTCTTCATGGAATTCGACCCGGAGGGACGAAGGACGGAAACACGATTCGAGCGAGGGGCCATCCGGGTGAAACGAAGGTTCCATTACGAAGAGGTGCAGGCTTATCTGGATAACGCCGCCAACGCACCCAGTCTGGATGAAGCAACCGGAACCATGGTTAGGAACATGAGGGAGCTGGCGCTTATTCTGCGACTGCGAAGACATCGCAAGGGCTACCTGCAATTGGACATGCCCGAACCAGAACTCGAGATGGATCGTGGCGGCAAGGTAACCGGGGCACATTACCGATACCAGGATCTGAGCCACCAGATCATCGAGGAGTTTATGCTTTGTGCCAACGAGGCAGTCGCCGAGCGACTGCGTGACGCGGATTGCCTGTTTCTTCGCCGCATTCACCCCGAACCTGATCCGTTGAAATTGAAGGCTTTTGGAAGGTTTGCAAGTTCGCTGGGCTTTGAGGTGGAGAACCCTGAGGATCGTTTTGCCCTGCAAAGGGTATTGGAGGAATCCGCGGAAAAACCTGAAAGAACCGCCGTGCACTATGCACTGCTGCGTAGCTTGAAGCAGGCTGTTTACAGTCCTTTGGAAGAGGGGCATTACGCCCTTTCCAGTTCCTGTTACTGTCATTTTACCTCGCCTATTCGAAGGTATCCCGATCTTACCGTGCACCGACAGTTGGACCGCCTCAGGCAAACTGGAAAAGGAACCTGCGATGAATCGGAACTGGCATTTCTCGGCGAGCACTGCAGTGCCATGGAACGCAGGGCTGACCTGGCGGAGCGAGAACTTGTTAAAGTGAAATTACTGGAACTTTTAGCCACCAAGCTTGGCGACCACATGCCAGCCATGATCAGCGGCGTGGCAGAGTACGGGTTTTTCGCCGAACTAAAGGAACTTCCAGTCGAGGGGTTGGTCCACATTAGTAACCTTCATGACGACATCTACAGGTACGATGGTGAAACACACACCCTTACCGGAATGAAATTCAAGCGACGGTTCAGGCTGGGAGATGAGGTGACAGTGGAAATCGCCCGGGTGGACATGCCCAAAAGGCAACTTGATTTCCGACCTGTTTTGGCAATACCCAAACAGTCAAAACGGGGGCAAAGGTAACCTGTCATGCCCTATCCGGATTATCCCTGTACCAAGTGCAATTCCTGGATTGATCCTCCGCCGGGCACTAAAAAGGGAGCGAAGTTTATCTGCCCGCGCTGTGACGACCGTGTGACCTGGTTTGGGCCCGACATTCCTGATGATGCGGTGGTGCCTCCTGCCATAAAAGTGGAAGCAACAGAAAGAAAAAAAATTACCGCGGGAAGCGTTGTGGCAGTAATGTCCTTCATGGCGCTTATCGGCCTGATATTCGCTCTAAGCACCCAAAAAACCCGGCGAGAACGCGACCACGCTCCAAGAAAGAAAGATCCACGCGAAATTTATCTTTCCTGGGTTCATTCCGACTCCACCCTGCTGGCCACTTTGGATTTGGAAAAACTGCGGGAATCCGAACCGTTTGCCCCGCTGTTGAAATCCCTGGACGGAAACAAACAGCAAGACACGGTGGCAAAGTACATCGGGTACAAAGCCAGGGAAATCCAAGTTGCATGTCTGGAACTAAACCCCGAAAAGATCATGGGTGCCACTCTGGTTTTGCGAACCAAACCGAAAATTGATCTTGAGATATTGGCCACAAGGCTGAAGGCTGCCGGTTCCGGTTACCGAAACGGCAGGGAAACCATGCGATATCCCGTGGATTTTTTCCCGGTGGGACCCACCTTTGCCAAACTTGAGACCAATACACTGGCCCTTAGTTTTTTACCCGAACGCCTTGACGCGATTCCACCGTTTGCAAGAGATGGTCTGCAACATTTGAACAGGCGTATCTCACCTTTGGTTATTGAGAGAATCCCTGGCAATGCACTGGCTTGGCTGGCCAGTCAGGGAGGCAAGTTGAACTTGAACGGTTTTCAATTCCCAGCAATCGAGGAAAATCCCTTGCTGGAGATCATGGAAAAGGTGGATTCCTTCGCAATTTGGGTCGAGGATCAGGGGAAAATCATGCTGCGATCTGAAATTCTTTGCCAGGATTTAGAGGCTGCTCGAAATCTGGAGGAAGCTATTTCAGCCATGGGCAAGAAGAATGCAACGCCTGTCCAAGTAGCCTCCCGGGAAAAATGGTTAACTTTACAAATGGAGCTTTCAGGCGAAAAACTGCGTAATTTGGGTGATTCTTTGCCAAAAATACTCAAAAAAGACCGTTAGCAAGCTGGGAATTCATCGTCTTCTAACCGTGGGAGCAAAAATCGCACCTTTTCTCGCTAAAGAGAATCGATTGGCAGCCAGACGGGTATAATTAATCAGTCCGTTTGGGAGAACATGGTGCAAAAAGAGTTCCAAAGCTACTACGATGCATATTCCCGCGAAGTTTGGGCTGTTGCCTACGGAAGGGGAACAAATGCTGAAACCGCCAATGATGTTCTTCAGGAAACTTTCCTGAGGTTATGGCGGGAAATGTGTAAAGGTGTTGAAATAAGGGAACCGCGTGCCTGGCTGATTCGGGTTGCAAGAAATCTTGCGGAAGATATAGCCAGAAGCGCATTTTCCAGAAATGGAACCACGGAACCCGGCCTGATGGATCAGGTAAAATCCAGAACAGAACTACCGGAATATGTGGTTTTGGAAAAAGAACTGCATGGCCAAATACGCGAAGGAATGCAGGAGTTAACCACGCAAGACCGCGAAATACTTACAATGCGGTATTCGATGGATTATGAAATACCGCAGATTGCCAAAGCCTTGGGCTTGCATGCTTCGGCGGTTCATATGAGACTAAGCAGGGCAAGGGCCAAGTTGGCAGAATGCCTGAACCAAAAAGGAATTCATACTGCGGGTATTTAAGATTTTTGGAGAATGGATGAACGAGCTGGCAAACGAACCTCTGGATGAAAAGCTTTCGGAATTCTTCAAATCGGAATTTCCCAAGCCTTTCCCTGCAGCCCCCCGGGTAATCATGCCTGCGCGAATGGCAAGGGGTGCCAGTCCCAAGGCGGCCCGTTTTGCCCTTGCCGCTTGCATGCTGATTCTTGCATGCCTGGCAATCTTCTGGCCTAAAAATATCAACAACAATAATTCCAGCCTTCGCAATGGCCCGGCTTCGGCTTCCGATGACAAACGCCATCAGCTTCGATTTCTGAATGGCAAGGAATTACCCGGGAATATCAGCCCCACAAATCCCAAATAAAATTTTCAATTCTTCATTCCTCATGCTATTTATTAAGCTCTGATCTCCAGGGCTACAGGCAGGTGGAAACCCATATGGTGAAAGTAATTCCGGCCATTAAAATTGGCTTATTACTTCTTTTTTGCTTTCCTTCCATATCCCAGGCAGATTTTAAGCCAAAGGTTCCATTACAACCCAAACATACTTGGAACTTTGAGGGTGCAGGCGTTTCTTTTTCCAACGAGTTTTCCGGAGCGCGTTTGAACGATGTTGTCCAACTTGGAAAAAACTTATACAGCGTAACCATCGTTCCGGAAAACTCGCCAATCAATAGAAGCCCATGGTACGCCTTCAAAATTTTATCCCGTGAAAAGGAAACCATAACCGTCCAATTCCGTCTTTCATACCCAGGCATAGTTGCAAGGCCCAAATTAAGTTTGGATGGCAAGTCATGGTTTGTTTTGGAAAAGGAAAAATGGAAACCTGCCAATGCGGAGAAAAACACCATCGCGGAGGCAACTTTAGATATTGGACCCGGCCCCTTATGGATTTTTGCCCATCAACCCGTGGGATTGAAAGATTTGAATGAATGGATGGATTCCAAAGCAAAAAAACCGTTTGTAAAGGAATCAGTAATTGGCAAGTCCCAAGAATCAAGGCCTGTTAGGCAACTCCAAATTGGAAGTGGTAATTCACCCAATTATGTTTTTGTAATTGGTAGACAACACCCACCTGAAGTGACTGGGTCTATTGGCCTGATGGCATTTGTAAACGCCATCTCAAGCGACTCAGAGATAGCCCGCCAATTTCGAACAGATTTTAAAACTGTTGTTATACCTGTGGTAAACCCTGATGGTGTCGAACATGGGCATTGGCGTTCAACTTTAGGGGGTGTTGATGCCAATCGGGATTACGGCCCCTTCACTCAATTAGAAACACGCAATGTCAGGGATTCTTTGGGGAATATTGCCAGACAACCAAATGCCAGGGTATGGCTTTTTTTGGATTTTCATTCCACAAATGAAGATGTTTTTTACACCCAACCTGATTCAGAAAGAACTTTTCCCCCTGGTTTTACATCCCAATGGCTCAAGGGAATTCATGATCGCTTCCCTAATTACAGTTTCAAAAGGGAATCAAACCATAATGAAAACCTACCAACCTCCAAGGCCTGGGCTTTCAAAAGCTTTGGCTGCGCGGGAATCACCTACGAATTTGGTTACTCAACACCCTTTGAAAAGGTTGAGGAAATAGCTTCTGGCGCTGCCGAAGAAATGATGAAAATTCTAATCAATCACCTGAAATCAAATTGAATTCTACTTTGCCTTACCGGATTGCTGGCGTCTTTTGCGAACGCTTTCCGCCAGACTATTTAGCAACTTTTCAGAATCTTCCCAACCCAGACAGGCATCGGTAATACTTTGGCCATAGGTTAGTGGTTTTCCGGCAACGAGATCTTGCCGGCCTTCCACAAGGTGGGATTCCACCATGACGCCAATAATGCGCCTGTCCCCAAGGGCAATCTGGCTTCCCACTTCTGTCGCCACTTCCATCTGCTTTTTGTACTGTTTGGAACTGTTGGAATGGGAAAGATCTATCATCAACCTTTGTGGAAGTGAAGCACTGCCCAACGCCAGGCAGGCAGCATTCACGCTGTCACCATCGTAATTGGGGGTTTTGCCACCCCGGAGAATAATATGGCAATCTTCGTTTCCGGCAGTCTCAACAATTGCAACCTGACCATTCTTGTGAACCGAAAGAAAATGATGCGGCTGCGCACTTGCAAGCAAGGCATCCACTGCGATTCGCATATTGCCATCAGTTCCATTTTTGAAGCCTATTGGCGCAGACAGGCCTGAGGCAAGTTCCCTATGAACCTGAGACTCGGTGGTTCGGGCTCCAATGGCACCCCAGGTGATTAAATCACCAATATATTGTGGCGAGATGGTGTCCAAAAACTCGGAACCTGCCGGCACCCCTTCCTGATGAATTCGAATTAATAAATCTCGGGCTATGCGAAGGCCTTCATTAATGCGAAATGTTCCATCCATATAAGGGTCATTGATCAGGCCCTTCCAACCAACGGTAGTGCGGGGTTTTTCAAAATAAACCCTCATGACAATCTCAAGTTCTTGCGCCAGCCTGGCACGAATCGGAGCAAGCTTGCGGGCGTAATCGGTGGCGGCGGCCGGGTCATGAATGGAACAAGGACCAATTACCACAAGCAGCCTGTCGGAATTTCCGCGAAGAATGTCCTTTACTTTTCTGCGAGTGTCAGCAATCAGCTTTTCCGCAGGTGTTCCCTGAACAGGAAAAAAACGAATGAGGTTTTCTGGCGATGGCAATGGAACCACATTTCGAATGCGTTCATCATCCGTTAGGGAGGTTTTATCGTTTGGAACAAGGGGACGGAAATCTTCTTGGTTCATGGCTCGCTCGGAAAGAATATATCCAATTAGTTTAGCATGAAAAACCCCATCTAAAAGGGGTAGAACCTCATTAATAAGCCTTCGGAGGATCCAAGGATTCCGGCTTCCTTGATTGTATGGGGCGCAAAATGGGGTTATATTCAGGCTCTACACCCTCCAAGGAGTACTTTTTTATGTTGAATCGTCGTCAATTTGCACAAACCGCAGTGGCTGCCTCGGCAGGTTCCATACTGAACCATGGGCCCATTCAGGCCATCGAACCTGTTTCCAGACAGGGCAAACACCTTATAAAGCTAAGCCTGGCGGCGTATAGCTTCCGTAAATATCTAGACATAAAGGGGAAAACGCCCCCCACAATGACCTTGCTGGAATTTGCAAAATACACGGCTGAACAAGGGTTGGGGGCCATTGAACCAACTTCCTATTATTTTTCAGATGTATCCAATAATTTCATGTCCAAGTACAAGGTGGAATGCGCGAAACTTGGACTCGACATTAGCGGTAGCGCCGTTGGCAACAATTTCTGTATTCCAGATTCTGACAAGCTAAAAGAACAGCAGGCGTCTGTAAATTCCTGGATCGAACGCTGCAGCATTCTGGGTGCAAAAACCATTCGAATATTTGCGGGAACTGTTTCCAAGGGGGATTCGGAGGAAAAAGCTCGTGAGCGTTGCTTAAATGCCATCGGCCAGGCCTGCGATTACGCTGCGAAATTTGGTGTGATCCTTGCATTGGAAAATCATGGCGGCATCACCGCAAGCGCGGAGCAATTGCTTTACCTTGTAAAAAGCATCAAGCATCCTTGCTTTGGAGTAAATCTTGATACGGGCAATTTCCATACTGCCGACCCTTACGGTGATCTGGAAAAACTGGCACCATACGCAGTAACTGTTCAGGTGAAAACTGAAATCCAAAAAGCCGGCCAAAAGAAAGAAGATGCCGACCTGAAGCGCATTGTGGATATGCTTAAAAAGATCAATTACCGGGGCTATCTTGCCCTGGAATACGAAGCCGCAGAGGAACCAAAGGTAGGGGTACCCAAAGCGCTGGCGGAACTGAAGAAACTGGTTGGTTAAAAGCCTTAAATACAAAAAGCCCATGGGTCGCGACCCATGGGCTTTTTTTAGATTCTGAATTAACCCAACACCCATGGATGGTCCACCAGCTTGTAGTTGACCAGTTCTTCTGACTTGAACCAGAGTGCCAGCTCAATCTTGGCGTTATCAACACTATCACTGCCGTGAACCAGATTGTTTTGAATGCTGATTGCATAATCGCCACGCACTGTACCGGGGGCGGCCTTGCTTCCGTCCGTGGGTCCCATGATGTTGCGAACAACCGCAACCGCATTTGGGCCTTCGAGCGCGATGGCCACGGTGGGGCCACCGGTCAAAAACTGAATCAACGATTCAAAGAAAGGCCTTGCCTTATGAACTTCATAATGTTTCTCGGCAAGTTCACGGCTGGCATGAACCAGTTTCAAGCCCACAACCTGAAGGCCTTTGCGTTCTAAACGACCTACAAGATCACCGATCAGCCTGCGCTGTACTGCATCGGGTTTCAACAAAACAAGCGTTCTTTCCATGAGAATTCACCTGCTAGATAGAATTATTCGTACCAAATGACTTCAATGAAATGGTATGGATTTTTCAACACTAGGTCGAGAAAGATCCAAATCTGTTTACTCGGGGTCGTTTGGATACCCGTCACCTCTTGCTGCCAATTTTTGCAAGGCAGTCATGCTTATGTTATCTTTCAAAGCCCTTACAGAGCCATCACCCATGGAAACCATGCAAGAACCCGTATGGAATGAATAAAGTTCTCCCTGGTTCCAACCATTTACTGTCAAAGCTGTATTCACCTGTGCGCCAGTGGTGACCTTGGCAGGTGCTGTGGTTACCCCTGAAAAAGTAATTGGACCAACGGTACCGGCACAAACAATATTATTTGATTCAGAAGCCCAGGCTCCTCGAATTCCCCATGTTGCAGTAGTCGCCAAATCGTTATATTTTTTGCCTTGAACCCATCCTTCATTACGCGCACCTGACTCTCCCAACATGATCGTGTTACTCAGACCATCCGATATTTCAGCGAACCTGGTTTTCAGATTTGCTGTTAGCACCCCATTTATGCCGGGTGTGCCTGGATAATTCATGCCCAATGCTGTCCAGACAACCGCGTTATTATTACCTCGTGTGATAGGCCAGTAGTCTGAGGTAGCAGGACCTTTTGTCCAGCCAGCAGGGTTGGGACTGATAATATGCGGGCTTGGAACAGAAGGACATTCAAAGGAAGGAATTCTAGTGCCACTGACATTTTGATTTGCAGCGGCACTCCAGTCGATCTTGAAATTGTATCCACCATTGGCAGTCAAAAGATTGCCTTGTTCAATGTAAGGTAGAATTACTGCAAGAAAGCTTTGTTTTGAATAGGTAAAAGGAGCCGCAGTTTGACTTGTAAATTCCAGCAAATCTGGAATCAGAGTGGTTGAGGTGGTATTTACTACTCCCGGAGGCAACCCTCCAAAAGTACCCTCAAAGTTATGACAGGCAAGGCCCAGTTGTTTAAGGTTGTTCGTGCATTTGGCCCTGGAAGCTGCTTCGCGAACCTTCTGTACTGCCGGCAGTAGCAACCCAATCAGAATGGCGATGATCGCAATCACCACCAGAAGCTCTATCAGCGTGAAACCCTTCACGATCTTACGGCTCATGATATTTCTCCCAATATTAAGAAATGAATGACATTATTATCATTGTCACTTGGCAAGGGAGAGTTCAAGAATCAATTTTGAATTATTGCATGATTGTGGCATTTAGCAACCATTAGAACCATCATGCTGTGGACATTTTCTCCAAAAATGCCTGATTCGAAGGGAATTGGCCAAGCTTTTTCACCAAAAGCTCCATTGCTTCCACAGGCCCCATGGAAACCAGCATGCGCCTTAGCATATGGGCTTTTTTAAGAACCTCGGGTGGAAGAAGCTTTTCCTCTTTCCGGGTTCCCGACTGGCAGATATCCATCGCGGGGAAAATTCGCCTATCGGCAAGCTTTCGATCCAGCACCAGTTCCATGTTGCCAGTACCTTTAAATTCCTGGAATATCACCTCATCCATCTTGCTGCCGGTTTCAATCAGGGCGGTGCCCATAACAGTCAGGCTGCCTCCCTCTTCAAAAGCCCTGGCGTTACCAAAAAGCCTTTTGGGAAGTTCAAGCGCCTTGGCATCGACCCCACCACTCATGATGCGGCCGCTGTTTGCGGTATTCTTGTTGTATGCCCGGGCCAGGCGGGTAAGGCTGTCCAAAAGAATAAACACCTGCCTGCCCTGCTCCGCCAGCCTTCTGCTGCGTTCGATCACGAGCTCCGCGGTACGAACATGACTTTGACTATCGCGGTCGGAGCTACTTGCAATCACTTCGCCACGAATAGTGCGACGCATCTCGGTGACTTCTTCCGGCCGCTCGTCAATCAACAGCACTATCAGGTGTAATTCCGGGTGGTTGGTTGAAACAGCCTGAGCGATATGCTGCAAAAGAACGGTCTTGCCCGTCCTTGGTGGGGCAACAATCAGGCCGCGCTGTCCCTTGCCAATCGGTGCTAGCAAATCCATGACGCGAGTCGTTACAGGTTCCTTGCCTGTCTCCAAACGAATCTGCTCGTGTGGGTCTATGGCGGTAAGTTCATCGAAGTTGCGCTGTTGGAATTCTGCCGCCGGCTTACCCTCGATGGTTTCCAGCTTCAAAAACTTGGGATATTGCCCCTCGCGGTGGGTTTCGCAAAGACCCCCCAGAAGTGTTCCTTCGCGCAAGCCGTGTCGTTGAATCATGGAAGCGGCAACCGCGGGGTCGGAAGGTTGTGGCAGGTAGTGCTTGGCGACGCTTCTTAAAAAACCATATCCCTTTGGATGCAATTCAAGAACCCCTTCAACAAAAGGGGCGTCTGGTGGGATAACAATTTCCCTTTGTGTCTTATCAAATTGGGGGGCGGATTGCGATGGTTGCTGTGGTCGCTGGTGCTGTGGCGGACGGCTTTGCGAGCGTCTGGCGGAATACTGTTGGCCAGGGTGCGGTTTACCCCGGTAATTTGGCCTGCGCGAGGGCCTGTTGCCCCCTTGCGAGCGACCGCGTTGGTCGTTGTTCATACTTTGCGATGTTGGGTTACTGCTTCCATGGTACCATCTTCAAGTGGCACCAACTGATAATCTCCAAAAAGATTGGGCGCCTCCACCTGGAGGATCTTGAGTACTTGAATTGCCAGCCTGCGAATTTCATCCTCCGCATGGCGGTTGCCACGCATCTCGATGAAATGCCTAAGGGAACGGGCGTTTGCGGTTACAAATATCTTGGTTTCGGTGGCGTTCGGAAGAACACTTCTTGCGGCCTGCCTTGCAAGCTTCCTTCTCAGGGTTTTGTCTGGCTCATTCTTGAACTTTTCAGCAAGAAGCTCCACCAGCCTCACATAGCCGGTATGGGCAGCTTGAACCGTTTCCAGCCAAACCTTGTGCGATTCGGGGTCGTTGGCGATGCATGGTGGTTCGACATATTCCGCTATCGATTCATCGACATAACGCTGGCTTAGCTGGGAATACCCCATACCCGCGCGATGGCGAACCAATTCATGAGTCAGGGACCTGCTTACGCCGGTGAACACAAAGTTCCAAACCGCGTGCTCTAAAACCGAACCATGGCCCACTTCAAGAATATGGTTCAAATAAGCATGATTGCCACCAGGCCTGGGTTTGGCAAAACTCATGTAGCAAACCCTGCCCGCTACCTCGGTAAGGTATTCGCCTGCGACTTCGGTATCCGACTGCCAGGAAACGCCATGGTCTGCCAAAAATTGATCCAGGGTGGCATCGTCCACGGTTTGCCGCCCCATCAAGTAAACCTTGGGTTCCAAAACAACCTTCATCGAAGCAATGTCTTGTCCAGTGACGGCCATGTATCCCTGCCTTGAGATTAATGAAACTCAACTTCCAATCGAAGGAATCATTCAGGAAATGAATCCAGGGTTTGTGGAAACCCCGGCGATTTTCATATTTATATTAATCGCCATCTTACAGCCTCCCCCCGGGAAGTCAACGAAGTAACCGGGTTTATGTGGGGTTCGTGAAATTTAAAAAGGTTTGTGGAAACCATGGCAGTTTCTAGTGGGTCTTTAGCCCGGGTTGGATAAAATAAAGCTTAATATTTGCTTGTTATGCTAGGAACCATACATGTCTTCAGAATCGAAGTCCAGGCAGGTAAATTTATCCAAGCCGGTCACAGTACCAGATTTGCTTCAAAGTAAATCTCTGGGGCAAAAGATTACCATGGTGAGTGTCTACGACTTCCCCATGGCACGGCTGATGGACGATGCCGGGGTTGACTGCCTGCTGGTTGGGGATTCACTTGGAATGGTGATTCAAGGTAACAACGATCCACTTTCGGTCACACTTGCCCAGATGATTTATCATTGCACCATGGTAAGCAAGGCAGCCAAAAGAAGCCTGGTAATAGTGGACATGCCTTTTCTGAGCTATCAGGTCTCAAAAGCACAGGCTATTCGCAACAGTGGAAAGGTTCTTCAAAAGACCGGGGCTCACGCGGTAAAACTCGAGGGGGGGCAAAAGATCGCCAAAACCATCCATGCGATCACCCAGGCAGATATCCCCGTGGTAGGGCATGTTGGATTAACCCCGCAATCGGTTCGCCGGCTGGGTGGATTTAAGATGCAAAGGGATGAAAAAAGAATTCTGGACGATGCGCTTGCAGTGCAAGAGGCCGGCGCATTTGCGATTGTTCTGGAATGTGTACCGCCTGAAATAGCCCGCAAGGTAACCCAGCAACTGAACATACCAACCATAGGGATTGGCGCCGGCCCTCATTGCGATGGCCAGGTTCTGGTGGGACATGACATGCTTGGAATGACCCAGGGCTTTCACCCGAGGTTCTCGAAAAAATTTGCCAAAATCTCCGAGCAGATAATCGATGCAACTCGTTCCTACTGTCAGGAAGTTCGCTCTGGCAGCTTCCCGGGCCCTGAACACACTTTTGAATAGCCCTTCCCCCATGAAATCATTCCACCCAACGGATGCGCTGACTTTTTTCAGGCTGTCATTCCTTGTCGTGATTTGCTTCTGGCACGCCTTTCCCTGTCAGGCGGAAGATCTGGCAACCCAGAAGAAGCTTTTACTTCAGGGAAAATTCGAGGAAGCCAGGGAAGGAATTGAAAAACTTTTACCCAATGCCGCATTCAGGCAGGAAGCGTTGGTGGCGCAAAGCCACTTGCTGGAGCAAACGGGCGATATCCAGAAAGCGCTTCAATTGCTTGCTGGTGAAAAAAACCCATCCCCACAAGTGCTGGGCAGAATGGCGCAATTGGAATTCCAACTAGGCAAATGGGATCAAGCCCTGCGGCATTGTGAACAGGGATTAAAAGCCCAACCAGATGAATTATTATGTCGATGGATTCGCGGAAGAATCTGGTTTGATTCCGGAGAACTGGAAAAAGGGCTAGCCGAGTTCCTATGGTTTGTCCGCACCTACAGCGAAAGGCTGGACACCCCCAAGGCTTTCACCAAGGCAGATGATTTATGCTTGATCGCCCAGGCAAGCTTGGAACACGCTAACTGGAACGGCTTGGGGGATGAATTACCCACAATATTGAAAGATCTTTTGGGAGATGCCATCAAAGCAGAGCCAGACTACTGGCCTGCAGAAGCCCTGGCCGGGCAGATACTTTCTAGCAAGTACAACAGGCCAGAATCATTGGCAGCATTCGACAAGGTTTTGACCATCCATCCTGAAAACCCGTCCGCGTTAACAGGGAAGGCGCAGGCCGCCTTGGATCGGTTGGAATACGCTGAAGCCGAATCGCTTCTAAATAGAGCGTTGAAATCAAATCCCCAGTTTGTCCCTGCCATGCTGGGCAGGGCATCTCTTTTGATATCCCAGGGTGAACTTGAATCTGCGCGAAAGGAACTGGCCAAAGCGCGTGGCCTGGCTGGTCGTCATGAAAAGCTTTTGGGAATGCTGGCTGGCATAGCATGGCTGGAGGGAAGAACCGCCGAACTCCAGACCTTTGAAACCGAGGTTCAAGCTTTTGACAAAAAGCCCGCGGTGTTCCATGCCGAGATGGCGGATATACTTTCCGCCAGAAGACGGTTTCAGGAATCCATGGCAAGGTATCAAAAGGCCATCGATCTTCGACCAAACCTTCCCGAACCACATATCGGCTTGGCCATGTTGAACCTTCAATTGGGTAACGAAGCCGAGGCAAAAAAACAGCTTGAGAGAGGTTTTGCCCGCGATCCATTCCATGTACGGGCTTCCAATTCCTTGAAAGTCCTGAAACATCTGGATAGCTACAAGACCCTGGAAACCGAACACTTTCTAATAAGGCATGACCCGAAAAACGATTCCGCACTGGCGGCTATTCTGGCCTTTCAATTGGAACAACTTCATTCTCAACTCGCGGCACGATTCCGCTTCACTCCCAAGGGCAAAACCCTGGTGGAGATTTTCTCTTCTCACGAAATGTTCTCGGGTCGGACAGTTGCACTGCCAGATCTCCACACGATTGGGGCCTGTACAGGCAAAGTTGTTACCATGGTTTCACCCCAGGGCAAGTCGGTGTCCAAGCCATTTAATTGGAACCGGGTCATGCGCCATGAGTTGACCCATATATTTAACCTGGAACAATCCAACTTCATGACCCCGCACTGGCTTACAGAGGGGCTTGCGGTATCCCAGGAAGGTTATCCAAAGCCGGCTTTCTGGGCGGCGGAACTTCAATCACGATTGCAATCTGACAGACTTTTTGATCTGGGTAATATCCAGCTTGGTTTCCAACGACCAAGGTCCCCAATGGATTGGCAGATGGCTTATTGCCAAAGCCTTTACTATGTGGAATTCTTCCAAAGCAAGCATGGACCCGAGGCGCCCAGAAAGTTACTTGAAGCCTTTGGCAGGGGTTTGGGAACCGAAACGGTTCTAAAGCAAGAATTGAAGATGGATCCCGCCAGGGCAGAAACAGAATTCAAGGAATATCTGCGCAAGGAACTCCCTGGAGGTAAATCGGGCCAACCTTCAAGATCCGTCTCGGAGCTGAAAAAAATACTGGAAAAATCACCCGCCGATGCCGATGCCCAGGGAGAAATGTCATGGCAAATCGTGGGGCGCGACAAAGCACAGGCACGAAAACTTGCAGAGGCCGCTCTGGCAATTAAACCATCGCAAGGCAAGGCACTGTTAACCCTGGCAAAACTCGCAAAATCCTCCGGAGACAGCAAACAGGAACAGTCTTTTTTGGAACAAGCCTGCAAATCATCGGATGACCCTGAAGCATTCTTTCAGTTGGGACGAATGTTTTATGAGTCATCAGAATTCCCCAAGGCATTGGAACTGTTTCAAAAGGGTCTGGATATGGAACCAGCCAACCCACGATGGCTTGAGTACCTATCCCGGACATATGCCCAAATGGATGACAAACCAAAACAGATGGAGACCCTGCAGAAACTTTGCGAGCAAAACCCGGATGACTTGGAAAAACGCAAACGACTTCTGGGGCTTGCTTTAAAGGCTGATCGAAAGGCCGATGCTTATCAAGCAGCACGATGGGTTTTGGAAATAGACGCTAATGACAGCCAAAGCCAGGAATTGTTCTTGGAACAGTTAAAGGGGCAAGGGAAAATAGAACAGGCAAAAATGCTTGAAGAGGCCTTCAAGAAATAAGGGTGGGCAATGAGTGCAAATTTGAAGGATCTCCAAAACCTGATCCGCTCCATGTATGGAGCGAAGGATTCCTCTCGCGGAATTGAGGGGACTTTCATGTGGTTCATGGAAGAAGTGGGTGAACTTTCCGCCGCGCTGCGAGAGAAAGACCATCAGGCGTTGGAACTGGAATTCGCCGATGTGCTGGCATGGCTGGCAACGCTGGCAAACATTGCCAAGGTTGACCTCGAAGATGCGATCCGGAAAAAATATGGTTCCGGCTGCCCGGGCTGCTCCAAGTCTCCCTGTGCTTGCGGACCCGCAGAAAAACCCTAGGAAAGAATTCATGATCCGAGTGGCTTGTGTACTTATGATTTTGGTCAGCGCCAGCCTGGCAAACGCCAGTCCGGTCATTGCCAAAGTACGACTTGGGTTTCCCTCTTCTCAGGGAGACATTACCCGAAACGCATTCTGGATGCCTGTCAAAGTGGAATTGACTGCGGGAACAGAGCCTGTTGCTTCTTCCTTGCTGGAGCTGGAAACAACCGATGGAGAGGGAGCCATCTACCAAGTCCATGCCCAAGTACCTCCAATGGAGGCAAATTCCAACAAAGCCATCTTCACATACATTCGTCCCGGGTCTGCGGCAAGCATCCTTACCATCCGCTGGAAAACCCAGGAAGGCAAAATACTGAAGACCTGGGTCTCAGCATCCCGAACTTCCACAAGCATGGCAGGACCCAGAGATTTCATGATTGCGCTGGCAGGTTGCGATCTTCCAAAACTTAAGGAAACAGCGGCCCAGATGTCGAAGACCGACACTAACAAACAGGTAACACTGGAACGACAGGCCAGAAAATTTGTTGAACCGATGCAGTTGGAAGACCTCCCCGATCAGGAAATAGGTTACGAAGCAATAGATATTCTGGTTCTTTCCTCAAGATCTTCCCTGGCCGGCGAATTACTTAGTGAACCCGAACAGAAACGGTTGAAAGCACTTTCAAACTGGTTGCTCGGGGGAGGAAGGATCCTTCTGGATAGTGGATCAGCTTATGAGACAACACAAAAGCTTCTTAAGGGATTGGGAACCTCGGAATGCACCATTCCAAAAATGGATCGCAATGCGGAAGGCCTTC